>JADLDR010000070.1 GCA_020846535.1 Armatimonadota bacterium
GGGGACAGACAGTGTGTAGCTTTACAGTATCAGCCACTCCCCCCTTCCCGCTTCGGGAAGGGGGGCCGGGGGGGTTAGGCAACCCAGCCAGGGGGGCCGGGGGGGTTAGGTAACTCACCCACCAAAGCCAGACACCTTTTACTTTGCCGCATAACGAACGGCAGCTTCTACATCCTCTTCTGATAGATGAGGGTACGCCTGCACGATACCTTCGGGGGAGGTGACGCTCGCTATCAACTCAACGATAAATTCAACGCTGATGCGCGTGCCTTTGATGCAGGGCTTGCCCCTCAGTACGGCAGGGTCGGCGCTGATTCGCTCGAAAATAACATCGCTTTTATCGTATATATTGACTGTCTTCATACAAAACCACCCTGCCTTTCTCGACATAAGGCCGAATATAGGGGCTTAACTCGCTCTCGGTGATCAGATCGACCGGGCGTTGGAGAATGCGGCTGAGTTCATCTCCCAGCCCGTACCATTTCAAGCCGACCGCAGGCCGTTCGCCGGAAGGCTTCATTTCCACCAGGATATCGATGTCGCTCTCCGGCGTGTCCTCTCCCCGCACCACCGGGCCGAACAGGGAGACGCGCTTGACGCCGTAGGGCAGCAAGACCGGCATTATCTTCGCTTTGATGTCCTCGAATCTGTCCATCCCGCCCCTCCTTCTTGTGTGGCGCGGTGTTTATATCCTTACTTATTATACCAATGCGTCTTATACAATGTCAATAAAAACGAAGACCCATGCATCTATCCGGCTGCCCCTGCCTGCTGCGGCGATAAACCGGATCGGGCGATCCCGGGCAGGGTGCGACCCGGGCTAATTTTATACTTGACAACGCTTTGACAAAGGTATATAATGGGTTTAATCTTTGTTGCCGTTATGAAACTATAGAAATCGCTTCAATGCGGTGAAAAGGAGGTGCTTGAACGGCCCTTAACGGACTGGCAGTTCTCATATTTGGCGAAGTCTACAGGGCAGCGCCCGGCATCCATCTCAGACCACATCCCGCCGGGCAGATCCGGAAGGAGAAGGTACGGCAATGAAGCATCGCAGAAAACTCCAACATGGCTTTACGCTCATCGAGTTGCTTGTAGTCATCGCGATCATCGCTATCCTGGCGGCGATCCTCTTCCCCGTTTTCGCCCAGGCCCGCGAAAAGGCCCGGGCCATATCCTGCTTGAGCAATGTCAAGCAGTTCGGAACAGCTTTCATGATGTACGTCCAGGACTACGACCAGACTTTTCCTCCGCCCGTCTCCGGCCCCGACGGATTTATGGGCCCGCTCCAATCCTATGTCAAGAACCGCCAGATTTTACACTGCCCCTCCGATGGCGGCGCTTCTGCGGACGGGTCGGGCGCTCCTCCTCAGAGCTATCAATACAACGCCGCCTGCGGGGCCGCCTACCAAAGAATGGGTTCGACGGACAGCAAAGGCGGCGTTGCCGGGTGCAACGACACCGGAGGCAACTTCAAGCCTGAAGGTCAGAGCGACGCCGCCATTCCCAGACCGGCTCAAATGATCGTGCTATACTGCGCTCCTTCCTCCGGCTATCCATGGAAATGCTCGCCGGGCATCAACTCCAACAATGTCTGCTGCACGATCTCCTGCGGCTATGCCATGACCTGCGGCCCCAAATTCCCTCCCGAACTGCACGGCCCGTCTTATGTGGACGGCTACAACGCTTCGGAACTGCTGAACCTGCACAGCGAAGGCTCCAACTATCTCTTTGCCGACGGCCACGCCAAATGGCTCAAGCCCGAAGCCACCTTCCGCCCTGTCAATATGTGGTATCGCAATCCCGCAATATGACGGGCTGACCTTTCGCCCCATAGAGATCCAGATCAGGGGAAAGATCCTCCGGCCATGGGGGAGGGGTTGCCTCTCTCTCCTGGCCTGGGTTACCTCTCTCCCCGAAACGGGGAGAGGGGGATAGAGTGTGCGGTCATTGACGGCCCCATCCCCTCCCCCTTCCCGTTTCGGGAAGGGGGAGGGGGGGTTAGGTAACCATCTCTCAAAGCCCCGAACCCCGCCCCGGCGGGACAGTCACCCTTATCTTTCTACCTACGGGGCGGGCTGCCGTTCCGCCCCGGCCTCCTCCTTCCCGAAGGGACACCGGGTATGCCCCAGGTCAAAATTCGCACGGCCTCTTCCAAAGGCGGGCAGGCGCTCGATAAGCCGCCCCTCGCACGCGGTTCCGCCAGCCGCCGCGCCGTCCTGATCGGTTTTTTGCTGATCATCCCCAACACCTATTGGGTCATCCGGATGGAACTGGTGAGAGATCAGGCTTATCCCACCATCCTTTCTCTCTTCATGAACGTTCTCTTCGTTCTCCTGCTCCTCATCGGCGCGAACCGGCTGGCCGCGCGATTCCTACCGGGCAGGCAGCTTTCTCAGGGGGAACTGCTGACCGTCTACATCATTCTCAATGTCAGCACTGCGGTCGCCGGAACCGATATGGTGCAGGTGCTGGTCGCCATCTGTCCGGCGGCCTACTGGTTCGCCACCCCGGAGAACAACTGGGAAAACCTTTTCCTCAACCGGATGCCTTCCTGGCTTCTGATCCGGGACAAAAAGGCGCTGGAAGGCTTTTACATGGGGAACTCCACCTTCTACACCCAGGCCAGAATGCTGGCCTGGGCCAGGCTCCTTCTGGCCTGGATGCCCCTGATCGTCGCCTTCCTGACCGCCATGCTCTGCATGAACGCGATCCTCCGCAAGCGGTGGGCCGACCAGGAACGCCTGACCTATCCCATCGTCCAGTTGCCCCTGGAGATCACGCATCCGCAGACAACCCTCCTCTCCAGCCGCCTGATGTGGACGGGGTTCGGGTTTTCCGCCTTCATCGGCCTGCTGAACGGGCTGCACTATATCTTCCCTTCCGTTCCGGCCATCCCCATCAATCTTTTAGACCTGGGCCAACTGGCGAAAGGGAAGCCCTGGAACGCCATCGGCTATACCCCTCTCCGCTTCTATTCGTTCGTGTTGGGCCTCGGCTTCCTGATGCCGGCGGACCTCATCTTCTCCTGCTGGTTTTTCTATCTCTTCCAGAAAGCCCAGATGGTCGTCACCTCGGCGATGGCCTGGGATGCCAACGCCCGCGCCCCTTACCTTATCGAGCAGTGCGGCGGGGCCTTCATCGCCATCGCCGTTTTCACTCTCTGGAATAGCCGCGCCTACCTGAAAAGAGTGTTGCGCCGGGCGCTGGGACTGAGAGGGGGACTGGACGATGCCGGAGAGCCGATGAGCTACCGCGCGGCCCTTGCCGGCCTGATCCTCAGCTTCGCTGTCTTCCAGGGCTTTTCGATGAAGGCCGGGATGTCCTGGTGGGTGGTTCCGGTCTTTTTCGCCATCTTCATGGCGATTTCCATCACGGCGGCTCGCCTGCGGGCGGAACTCGGCTCCCCCGTTCACGACCTTCCCTTCATGGGGGCCGAACACTACCTCACCCAGATCGGAGGCACGAAGATTTTCACCCCCTCGGATCTTCGCATCTTCTCCCTTTATTACTGGTTCAACCGTTCCTACGGCAGCAACCCGATGCCCGCCCAACTGGAGGGCATCCGCATGGCAGAGCGGTCGGGCATCCCGGGCCGCGGTCTGTCCTGGGTCATGATGGCCGCCGGGATCGCGGGGGCCGTCGCCTGCGTCTGGATGGCCTGTGACGTGATGTACCGGGTAGGGGCGGCGACGGCCCGCGTCCAGGCCGCCACGTGCCGTGGCTATATCTATGAGCCGTTCTCCCGCCTGGTCACCTGGCTGCAAACGCCCCAGAATCCCGACGTGCCGGTCGTTTTCGCCATGGGCGGGGCTTTTCTCGGCAGCCTCGGCCTTCTCGCCCTCCGCCAGCGCGTCCTGTGGATGCCCCTGCATCCCCTGGGGCTGGCGATTGCCGGAAGCTGGACGATCCAGTTCATGTGGGCCTCCCTGCTGGTGGCCTGGATGCTCAAATCCATCCTCCTCCGCTGGGGCGGAAAGCGGGTCTACCAGAAGGCGCTCCCCTTCTTTTTCGGCCTGATCCTGGGCGACTGCGTGGTCGGGGCTTTCTGGATACTGCTGGGCATGGCCCTCAATATGCGTACCTACAGCGTGTGGAACTGGTAGGAGGAACGCCGCCGCGGATGGCGAAGATTCGCAAGGCAGTATCGCGTCACCACAGATCGAATATATCTCCAATCTCATATAGGAGTGATTTCCCATGTTATTAGACATCGCGCCGTTTGCGCTGCCCAACTGCGAGCCAGGAGAGATGCGCTTCGAGGACGTGCGGGACATCCGGCAGGTGGTTGTCCATTTCGCCGGGGCAGCCCCGAAGGAGTTCATCCTGGAATACCTGCAAAAGACCTGGCCCGGCGTCCGCACCGAACGCTACCGCCCCATGACTGAGCCGGGATCGTTCGGCTGGGTCGCCATCGACGACTGGTTCAACTCGAAATGGAAAGAGGCCGCCGTCGAGATCCAAAAGACCGGCGACCGCTCCGCTACCGTCACCTTCCAGCGCCTGACCGGAGAATTTCCGGACTGCGGGGATTACGATGTGGCCTTCCGCCGTACGCTGGGCATCCGGGTGAAGTCGCCGGCTCCTGTGGAGAAGTTCGAGGTTTACACGGTTTCCGGGGTCAAAACGGCCCGGATCCGGGTCGAGTTAGACGCCGGGGCGAAAACGCCCGCCCGTAGCGTCAGGCTGTCCGCCCACAATGCCGTCATCAACAGCGTCTCTCCCGAAGCGGGAACCGGCGCGGACGGCCTTTTCCTCAGCCTGCCCGCCGAAGGGAAGCGGGCCTTCGGGCTGGATGTCTCCTACCTGGACGCCTCCGTCCTCTATCCCAACGATGACGGCCAGATCACCTTCGCCATGGATGAGGAAACCTTCACCATCTCCCTGAACGCTCTTGAAAAAGAAGGCCCCATCTGGTTCGCCGACCAGAGTGTCTACATCAATTCCGACAGGGACAACACCAGCTTCGACGGCTACAGGGCGAGAAACGAAGGCAAAAAAACGGTCGGCCAGCAGGTGCTGGGCCGAAACGAGCAGACCTACGGAGGAGCCTTCCGAGGGCAACCGCGGCCCCATGCCGTTCCCTACATCCTCGGCGGATACCACACCCGCCAGCGATTCTGGATCGACCCGAACGGCGATATCTTCCGGGAGCAGAGCGATGTGCGCTGGGTTCCCGCCCGGGACACGCCCCGCTACAAAAACGACGGCAGCTCCCGCATCTACTTCCGGCTGGACCGATGGTGCCCGACGGGCCGCTTCAACGACCCCGCGCCCGTCCTGGCATACAACGTTCATCTCAAAAACGGCGATATCATGCTGGATCAGAAATCGTTCGCCGTTCCCCTCCTCCACTCCCTCCTGGACGGCGAGAAGGAAAGCGACGAGCCGATGGCGGCCCTGGTGCGCTTCCGCTTCCGCAACGCCGGAGACCGGGAGGCGGTCGCCCGGCTGCCTCTGGAATATTCTCCCCAGACCGACCGATGGCATCAGCGGGCGGGCGGGCATGGAAACGGGAACGAGGTTCCGGACGGCCCCCTGGAAAAGCTCTCCGCCTCGGACGGCAGGGTGTTCGGCCAGTGGCATGATGAGAAGGTGCTTCGATGCGCCTACGAGTCCACCATGGATCCCTCCGAAACTCGCACCGGCCTCGAATTCGTCCGGGCCCTCAAGCCCGGCGAAAGCTGCGAGCTTGTCCTGAAAGTCCCTTACATCGCCCTCGAATCCGCCGAAGAGATGGCCGCCCTGGCGAAGCTGGATTTCATCACCGGACACCGCCAGGTGACCGAATTCTGGCGCAAACTGGCGGCGAAAGGGGCCACGATCCGCACCCCGGAGCCGCACCTGAACTCCCTCCACGCGCACCAGGTCTCCATCATCAACAGCGCCGATTTCGCCATGCCCGGGGACAACTATCTGGTCAACACCTCCGTAGGCACTTCCACCTATGGCAACTTCAGCAACGAAGCCTGCATGATCCTTCAGGAATTGGATCATCGGGGGCTGCATGAGGAGGTGCGCCGCCGGTTGCAGGTCTGGATCAAGTATCAGAATACGGCCCGACTGCGCGGCAACTTCAGCGATTACGACGGCATGTATTACGGGGCCGGGGGCTACGAGTCGGGGGACAGCTACTGCCAGCACCACGGCTGGGTATTGTGGTATCTTTCGGAACACTACCTGCTGACCGGAGACGACAAATGGTTTGCCGGCGTGGTGGATTCCATGAGCCAGGCCGCCGATTGGATCTTCCGCCAGCGCCGCAACACCATGGAGAAGCTGCCTCACTCCAGAGGGTGGGAATACGGCTTCCTCCCGGCGGGGGCGCTGGAGGATGTGGACGATTACTATTACTGGCTTTCCACCAACTCTCTCACCTGGCGCGGAACGGAAAGCTTCGCCCGCGCCCTGGAGATGAGCAAGCACCCGCAGGCCGCCCGCATCCGCCAGGAGGCCGACGCTTACGGACAAGACCTGCGGAAAGGCTTCGACAACATGCGCCGGCATACGCCCCTGGTGCGCCTGCGGGACGGGCGCTGGGTTCCGTATTACCCCAGCCGCCTCTACCGCCGCGGGCGTGACGTGGGCTGGATCCGGGAGGTCCTGGAAGGCTCGGTCTATCTCCTCATCTCCGGCCTTTATGACCCCAACGGGAAAGAAGCGCAGTGGATCCTGGACGATTACCAGGACAACCGCTACATGACCCAGCCCTATAGCTACATCGTTCCCGACCCGCCCGGCAACTGGTTCGACGACGGCGGATTCTCCATGCAGCCCAACCTCCTGGCCGGACTGATGCCCTACCTGGACCGGGACGAGCCGGAACTCTATATCTGGATGTTCTTCAATGCCTGGGTTTCCTGCTACCGGGAGGAAACCAACGCCATGGTGGAGCATCCCCTGCCCGCCCTGGGCTACTCCAACTCGGTTCCCTTCAAGACCAGCGACCAGTCCAACGCCGCCGCCTGGCTGGGCTACATGTTCGCCTACACCCTGAAGGACACCCTTCACCTGGGCCGCGCCCTCCCGCGCTACTGGTTCGCGGACGGCGGCGATATCGGCATCGAGAGGGCCAGCACCTGCTACGGCGATGTGAGCATCCGCTACCGTTCCGCCGTATCGGGGGGCAAGATCACCGCCGACGCTGACCTCGCCCTCCGCAAAGACCCTGCCAGGGCGCTCATCCGCTTTCGCCACCCGGACAAGTTCCTCATCAAGTCCGTCCTGATCAACGGCCAGCCCCACGCCGCCTTCGACCCCATCAAAGGCGATGTGGATGTCACTGGCATGAAAGGGAAGGTGGCGGTGGAAGTGAGGTACTGAAGCGGCGGCTGTCCTTACGAAGGCGAAGCGACACGGCCATCTCCAGCGTAACGTCAACCAAGTGGCAGTATAGTCGATGCAATCTGCGAGGAGCGAAGCGACGCAGCAATCTCCGACGTAGTAAAGGCACAAGAAGGCCCTACTCGTCGGCGTGACCCTGGAGATTGCTTCGGGCTTCGCCCTCGCAGACGGCATCGATAGCGGCGGTCCTCGCAAGGACAAAGGAGGTTAAGGTAAAGATGGCGCTCTATCTTTGCTTGTTCCTGCTGTCTTTTTCAGCCCTGGCCGCCAGGCCGGTCGGGGCAGCCATCGCCGCCTACACCGCGGACGGCCTGACCCGGATTCGTCCCGACGACCCGCCGAAGCTGCGAAAGGCCGTAAGCCTGAAGGCGGCCCGCAACGAATACGAGCCGTTCCAGATCGTCATTCACGGTGGGCCGCAGGGATTGAAAGAGGTCAATGTGCAGGTCAGCGGCCTCCGGGGGCCGGAAGGGAGGGCGATAGCGGCCCGGAATATTGCGCTCTACCGCGAGCATTATATCCGGGTGGTCAAACCCAGCCCCAAATCCACGCAAGGGGCTGGATGGTATCCCGATGCCCTCATCCCCTTCGTCAATCCGGTGGACGGCAGGCCGCTTCAGGGCGGGCGTTTTACCGCCGCGCCCTTCGATGTGGAGCCGGGGAAGAATCAGCCGATCTGGGCGGATGCCTATATTCCGGCCAATGCGAAGGCAGGCGACTACCGGGGAACCGTAACCGTCACAGCCCGGGGGGAGAAGCCGGTCAAACTCGCCCTGAAACTGACCGTGTGGGATTTTACCCTGCCGCAGATTCCCTCCATGCGTTCCAACTTCGGAGGCTTCGGGGAGTCCGTGGCGAAGGCCCATAAGGTCGCGATGGGCGTCCCGGAGTTCGTCGAGATCGAAAAACGCTATGCGGCAGTGATAGCCGCCCACCGGCTGTGCCCCCCGATTCCCTACTACCTCTACCCCTCTGCCCGCCCGGACGGCTCAGTGGAGACGCAGCAGGCGCACCCGGCCATCAAGGAGCGGATGGAGGGCCTTCGCATCAACGGCTTCCCTCTCAATCTGATCGGAGAAGACCCCCTCGGAAAGGGGCGCGAGCGCAATATCCGCTATCTGCGGGCGATGTACGACTACCTCAAACAAAACGGCTGGGAGAAATACGCCTACATCTATATCCTGGACGAGCCGAACGACGCAGCCGCCTATGAGGAGGTGCGCCAGCGTGCGAAACTGGTACGCGAGGCCCAGCCCGGTATCGAGGTACTCTGCACCGAGCAGGCTGCCCCGGACAATCCCGAGTGGGGCGCTCTGGTGGGAAGCGTGGATATCTGGGTTCCCCTCTGGCCTCTCTTCTCCGAAAAGGCCGACCTCGCGCGGCTTGCGGCGGGCGAGGAACTCTGGTCCTATACCGCGCTCTGCCAGGGGGAGACGGGCAAGGATACGCCTTTCTGGCAGATCGACTTCCCTCTCCTCAACTACCGCATCCCGATGTGGACAAGCTGGCGCTATGGCATCACCGGCCTGCTCTATTGGACGACGGCCTATTGGGACAAAACGGAGGATATCTGGACGAACCCCCTCACCATTTACGACGCCTACAATGGCGAGGGATCCCTTTTTTACCCGGGGTCGGAGGCAGGCTTCCCCGGCCCGGTGGCCTCCATGCGCCTGAAAGCCCTCCGCGAAGGACTGGAAGACTACGAATACCTGAATCTCCTCTCCGCCAGAGGGGACAAAGCCTACGCCGACCGGGCTGCCGGGAGAACGGCCTCCGGCTGGTTCCGCTGGGAAACCGACCCGTCCCGCCTCTATGCGGCCCGCGAGGCCATCGCCCGGAGAATCATGGAGAAAAATTAGCTCGAAAATCCGAAAGGGCCGGAGCCTAATGGCTCCGGCCCGTGAAAGGTGAGAGTGAATGGGGTTTTGTGTTGATTCTGCTATGATATACAAATACAGACGAAAATAGTTCCCATTCGCAGTAAAAGCGCCCCGGACATTGGCCTCTGTTTTATGGTATCATACCAGCAGAGAGGAGAAAATCATGTCTGCCACCGTTATTTCATCCCCTATTGTCATTGATGAAGATAAAATTGCCCGGATCGAAGGGAGCCGCATTCAGGTCAAGCACATTGCTCTGGATCATCGCTACGGCTGGAGTGCCAGAGAAATTCAAAAGCAGCACCCGGGCCTGACGCTTTCGGAGATTCACGCGGCGCTGTCTTATTATTACGCCCACCAATCCGCCTTCGACGCTGAAATCGAGCGGGATTTTCAGGAGGACGAAGAAGCCTGGACATCCCAACAAGAAGATGCTGCCTACCAATCGCATCTCCGTCAGCTACGATCCCGATGGGAGAATCTTCAGGAGAAAATTGCTTGAGCGTTGCTTTTTATATGGATGAGCAGTTTCCCGATGCTATCACCGAGGCGTTAAGGCGGCGGGGCGTCGATGTGCTTACCACCCAGGAAGACGATCACCGCGGAACTCCGGATACCTTGCTTCTCGATAGAGCGACTCTGTTGGGCCGGGTTCTGGTTACTCAGGACAAACATTTTCTGAGGGAAGCCACCACCCGTCAGGCCGATAATATCCCGTTCGCAGGAATCATATATGCTCGCTACGACCCCGCACGGATCGGGCGCTATGTGCAGGATTTAGAGCTTATCGGCAAGGCAGGCTATCCTCAAGATTATATTCAACGATTGGATCGGCTCCCGCTGTCGTTTTGAACGCTCCGCCGATAGCCCCTTCTACGCCTCTGCGATCTCCAGCCTCGCGGCCCGGCTTCTGAGGGCCGCCCCTGCGATCAGGCCGAAAACGAATCCTCCGATATGCGCCCACCAGGCGACCCCGATGGTCTGCGCCGTCGGCGTTCCCAGGGAGGCGATGCCGGTCAAAAACTGCGTTATGGCCCAAATGCCCAGGAAGACTATAGCCGTCACGCGGGCCACCCGGATAAAGATGCCTATGATGACCAGAACATTGATCCGGGAACGCGGGGACGTGACCAGATAGGCCCCCAGCACGGCGGCAATCGCGCCACTGGCCCCGACGCTGGGGATATCGTTCCCCGGATTGGTCATGATGCGCCGCCGAAGCCGCAAGGCCTCCCAGAAAGTAAAAGATAGCGTAAGGGATATGCCCCAGCGCGGCCTCGATGTTGTCCCCGAAGACCCACAAAAAGAGCATGTTCCCGATCAGGTGCATCCAGCCCCCGTACACGAACATCGAACTGGCAAGGGTCCACAGGTCGACCCCGCCCGTAATCTCCGAGGGAACTACCCCATAGTGGAAAACAAAGGCTGTCAGCGCCTTTTCGTTCAGGCTGGCCTCGCAGATGAGTACTGCCACATTGAACAGAATAAAGAGCCAGTTGACAAAAGCGAACCTGGCCTCTCTCAGCGGTCATCGCCGATGGGAAACATATCTCAACCTCAGGGTGGAATAGCGATTTGCCGCCGCTTTTTATAAAATATAACCTGAGCCGACAGCCTGTTCCCGGAAGGCGGCTTGATTTTTAATGCCCTACAGTTCCTCTCTCTACCCCTGTCGCTTGACCCACCCCTCGAAATCACGGTGCATCTCATCGGTCCAGGCTCCGTCCACCTGGCCGGAGGTGTATTTGCCTTCCCGTATACGCATCTGGCCCCAGTAATCCTGGCGGCGGATCGTCTCGGATTTTTCGACCACCTCCTGGGCTAGATGAGGTGGGATGAAGACTACCCCCGCGCAGGTTCCCAGCACCACATCGCCCGGCAGGACGGTGGCTTCGCCGACTACGATGGGGTAGTTGAGGCCGATCAGAGTCACCTCCGCGATCCCGGAAGCATCCACCCCGCGGGCAAAGATGCCGATATCGGGGATCTCCCGGAGCCGGGCGAGGTCGCGGATGCCCCCGTGGATCACCATGCCGGTTTTCGTCTTCTGGGCGATGGCGGTTCCCAGATTGTCCCCGGCGAAAGTGCCCTCCTTCACCTTCCCGAAGAGATCGACCACCACCACATCGTTCTCGACAAGAGTATCGATCACCCAGGAGTTGTGAAAGCCTGCGGGGTGGTCTTTCCTGCCCCACTCCTCAATCGCTTCATGCAGGTCGGGCCGGGTGTGGGCGAACACGGCGGTCACGGCCCTGCCCACCATCACCCGGCCGGGGTGGATATTCAGCCACCCCCCTTCATACTGGTGATTATAGCCGTGTCCCTTGACGACGCCCCATGCCTCCTCCACCGTCACCTCCCGCATGCGCCGCAGCAAGTCGTCCGGCACGCGGGGACGTCCGTCCGGAAAGCGGTCGAACAGACTTAGCCGGGTCACAGATACGATATCTTCATAGCGATTGAGCTGCATGGCGGCAGTCTCCTTTCCCGAGAGTGTACGACTTTCGCCCGAGAGGGCGGCTTATGTATCTATTGTCGAGCCCTATTCGCCGCGTGCGAAGCCTCCTCTCAGCTCCACAGCCGATCCCAGGAGCGTTCGCGGTCCCATTCCGGGGTCGGCTCGAAATAATTCGGCTCTGCGCGGTGTATCTGGACAACTTCATCATTCAGGGTTACGCCCAGGCCGGGCGCGTCCGGCACGCGGATGAAGCCGTCCCGGACGATAGGCTTTTCGATGCCTTCCACCAGGCCGTCCCACCAGGGGATATCAAGGGAATGATGTTCGAGGGCCAGGAAGTTTTCGGTCGCGGCGGCGCAGTGGACGCTCGCCATACAGGCGACCGGTGTTCCGGCGAAGTGCATCGCCATCGGCACGCCGTAATCCTGGGCCGCATCGCCGATCTTCTTGGTTTCCAGGATACCCCCTGCGGTCGCCAGATCGGGATGGATGATGTCCACGGCATGGCTGCGGCAAAGCTCGATGAAACTTTCTTTGAGATAGATATCCTCCCCGGTGCAGGTGGGCAGATTCACGGCATCCGTGATCCGCTTCCAGAGATCGGTATACTGCCAGGGGATCAAATCCTCCAGCCAGGCCAGGTTATAAGGTTCGAGCGCCTTGCCGAGACGGATGCAGGAATTGACCCCGATATGCCCGAAATGGTCTGCCGCCAGGGGGATCTCCATGCCGACGGCCTGCCGCACCTCAGCCACATAGTCGGCAAGAAGCGCGATCCCCTTTTCCGTCAGCTCGATGCCGGTAAACATATGCTGTGTTTGAAAGGCATCGCGCAGCGTGAGGCCCGGAGGGCGCGTCATTGCCCCCGGGATCCCCTCCAACAGCCCTATCCCGACATCCATCTTGAGAAAGGTGATGCCCTGCTCCATGCGGGCTTTCAGCCGCTGCGCGGTGACCTTCGGGTCGGGCGACTGGTCGGTGTCGGCATAGATGCGGATGGCATCCCGGAACTTCCCCCCTAGCAACCGGTAGACCGGCACGCCGCAGGCTTTGCCCGCGATATCCCACAGGGCCATCTCGACGGCGCAGACCCCGCCCGCCTGTCGGCCATGGAAGCCGAACTGCTTGATCTTGCGGAAAAGGCGGTCCACATCGCAGGGATTCTCCCCGATCAGCCGGCTCTTCAGCATCAGCGCATAGGTCTGGCTGGCCCCGTCCCTGACTTCGCCGAGTCCGTAGATGCCCTGGTCGGTATCGATGCGAATGAGAGGGCAGGTCATCGGCGCGCTGCCCACCACGACAGTGCGGAGGTCGGTAATCTTGAGCGGCAAAAGAATCACTCCGTTTTTGTTATGCGCCCCCGATGGGCGAATTTCCGGTAACTATTCGGCTCCCCTCGCGCTTGTCCTTTTCCGGTAACTATTCGGCTACCCTCTCCGAAACGGGGAGAGGGAATCGGCTTTGTCTTCCTTCAGCGCAAAGCGATCCTCACTCCTCATAGATCATGCACGACTCGCGGAGCGGCTCGAAGGATCGGGCTTCCTCGTCCCAGGCGTCGCAGATTTCGGCAGGCGATGCGCCCCTGTCCAGATCGAGGCGGAGGCTGTCGGTTCCGGCCAGGAGATCGATGTAGGCGAGGCCGTTCTCGCCCGGTTCGCGCCACCCGAAAGCGTCCGGGTAGAGGGATTTCAGGGCGGCCAGCAGGAAGACGCCGGTGCGGACGGGACGAAAGAGGGAACGGTCCCGGACATGCAGTTGGATGCCGTGGCACGATTCGCCGGCATGCTTGGAGACGTTCGGGATGAAGTGGGCGGGACGGAAGCGGACGCCGGGGAGTTCGGCTTCGTTCAGGCGGTCGGCAAGCCTCTCGGCCTCGATCCAGGGCGACCCGATCATCTCGAAGGGCTTGGCGGTTCCCCGGCCCTCGGAGACGTTCGTGCCCTCGATCAGGCAGGTTCCGGGGTAGACCAGGGCGGTTTCCGGGGTGGGCATATTGGGAGAGGGCGGAACCCAGGGCAGGCCCGTCTGATCGAAGAAATCGCCCCGGCCCCAGCCGGAGAGTGGCACGACCGCCAGGTCCGCATCGATTTCGAAGGCCGTATTAAACAATTGGGCCAGTTCCCCCACGGTCAGCCCGTAGCGGATTGGGATGGTATAGCGCCCGACAAAGGAGGCGCACTTTTTCTCCAGGATCTTCCCCTCCACATCCACCCCATTAATCGGGTTCGGGCGGTCCAGGACGATAATCTCCAGGCCCTTCTCCTTCGCCGCCTCCATTATATAAGAGAGGGTGTAAAGGAAGGTGTAGAACCGGCTCCCCACGTCCTGGATGTCGAACAGGAGGATATCGATGCCTTCCAGCATTTCGGGCGTCGGCTTCGTGTGGGGGCCGTAGAGGCTATAGACGGGGATGCCGGTCAGCGGGTCGGCCCCGGTCGGCACATGCGCCCCGTCTGCAAAATCGCCACGCAACCCGTGTTCCGGGCCGAAAAGGGCCGCGATCCTGACCTCTTCCTGCAAAAGATAGTCCGCGGCATGGGTGAGGTCGCGAGTGACGGCGCTGTGGTTGGTCACGAGCCCGATCCGCTTCTTCCGCACCAGGTCGGGTTCGTTTTCCAGCAGCACCTCCAGGCCCGGCATGGCCGCAAACTCCCCTCTGAGCGTCCGGTGGCATTCCTCCACGCAGTCGGCGCAGATGCCGTCATTCCCCTGGGCCACCAGGAGGGGCACATCCAGCATCATTTCGTTCCGCTGGCAGATCACACATCGCTTCGGGGAACGCTTGCTTCCTTCGGATTTCTGTTTTGCCATGATAAAGCTCCTTTACCAGTGAGCGTTGACCTGATGATCCTCGCCCTACTCGTCCTCCCAGGCCACGGCCCTCACCGGAGAGCCGTCCAGCCCCGCTAGCTTCAGGGGCAAAATGGCGATCTGGGCTTTCGGGCCGGTAATGGCCTTCAGATTTGTCAGAGATTCTACGATGACGACTTCGGCTTCCAGAAGGGCGAAATGGGCCTCGCATTCCCTGGAATCCGCGGGGTCGGCGGACGGGACATCCAGCCCTATCAGCGCGACGCCTGAACCGGCCAGCAGCCGGGCGGCCTCCAGGCTGAGGGCGGGATAATCCTGGAAATAGCGGGCCGTTCCTGCGTGCCGATCCCAGCCGGTTCTCAAAAGCAGGCGGCTGCCGGGCCGGATATCGGCGGCGTGAGCCTGCAAATCCTCCTGTGAGATCGTATCTCCCGCCCCCTTGTAGGTGAAATCGAGAACCGCAGCCTCCCCGACCAGGCGTTCCAGTGGGATCTGATCCACCCGCTGCGGATAATCGAAATGCCAGGGGGCATCCAGGTGGGTTCCGCTGTGCGTGCCGAAATGCAGCTCGCTGGTATTGGTGCGCCCGCTGGCAAAGGTATGGAACGGACGTATCTCCACAGGCAGATCGCCGGGAAAAACCTGCGTCCAGTTGCCCAGGGGCAGCGTCAAATCGATAAAACGTCTTGCCATGAGATCGGTTCCTTCTACGGGTCCACCCAAAATTCGAGAGATTCCATGCGGGGGAAGGGAGGGCCGGCGACCTCGACTATCTGCTCCCGCGCAGCGCCGTTTACTGTCGCCTCGAACGCCTTCGGCGTCCGCCATTCTATCCCTTCATGCCAGGCCAGCCGGACGCGCCAGGGCGTATCGCTCCGCGCAGCCGCCGCCTTGATCCGATTGCTCCCCGGAAGAAGCTGGGGCAGAGCGTAAGGGTTGAGTTGGAAGTCGGTTCTCAGTCGGAAAGCATCCAGGCCGATTGACTGCGGCTGGGAGGACTGCATCCGGATGCGGACCCAGTAGCCTGAAAGCGATCCTTCGACCTGTGGGGTCAGGTCCAGAGTTTGCTTGAACGCGCCCTGCCGGGTGATTTTCAGCTTCTCATCCCACTTGCGGTCTCCTCCCGGCCCGGCCCACTCGCGGGAGACGCTGACGGTAATCCTGTCGCCTTCCGTTCCCAGGCGGCCCGTCAACTCCAGGGCAGCCCCGGCGATAAGGTACGGGCATTGCGCCGAAAAGATCACCTCCGATTCCATCTCCGGTGACTGCGGCCTGAGGGCTGGTCTTTTCGGATTGCCGTCGCTGGTAAGGTTGCTGAAACGAATCACCCCGTCCTGCCACCCGCTCTCCCGCTTGAGATCGGGGGTGAATTCGAGATAGCCAGAGCCGATGTGTCTTCCGCTGGCCGCGCTGCCTTCCCGCCAGGCGTAAGGTTCCCAGTAAGAAAAGTTGATCGGGTCGCGGCGGTCGGAGCCGGGGCCGCAGGTGTGATAGGGAGGATAGCGTTCCAGGAAAGCGTGGGGCCGATAAAACCGGCCGGCCTGCCAGATGCGGACATATCGCTCCCCTCGCCGCAGACGGATCGCCCCGAACTCGGCCTCCGCCCCTTTCTGGGGCGGGAATGGGCCTTCCAGCGTCCAGCCGTCCCTGCCGGAAAACCATGCCGGCGCATCGCCGCAGATGAGGTGGGCCGGCCCGGCGCGGCCCTCTTTGCGGGCGTCGGCGGCCAGGGTCGGGTCTGCTTGCAGCTCGGCCACTCCGGCGACGGCGGGCGGGGCGGCCCGATTGTAGACGTAGAAGGTCATGTGGGGGTCCAGGCAGTGCCAGGCCCCGCTGTAGAACGCTTCCAGCATGTGGTGGCCGTTGTGGAGCCAGTTGCGGGTGGGAAATCCCAGCAGGCCGTAGAGGTGGCTCAACGGATGGGTCTGCATGTAACAGGAGCCGTAGCCGAAGACATTGACCATCCAGCCGAAGTCGTGCCGGAGCGGCTCCTCCGGGCCGCTGTGGTAGATCACGCGCCTCAGCCAGTGGAAGAGGGTCAAAACCTTTTCTTCATCGCTCATACCCGGTCGGACCAGGCTGGCGACGATGGTCCGGGCTGAGCGGGTATCCACGGCCCGGTCGGTCGTCAGGGAGGGATTTTCCACGGCTCCCATCGCCGCGCCGCATGCCGCCAGCAGCCCGGCAGCCGCCAGGCAAAGCAGTATCGCTTCTCGCATTGAGCCTCCTCTGAAATCATGAGGCGATTCCTCGATGATCTTTCCTGTTCGGCCCGGACAAATCTTCTCCTCCTGCGGAGTCGTCCGGGAAGGAGTCTGTGAAAGCGTTGCGAACAGATTGCCGGGCACTCATGCCACCGCTTGACAGGGAGGAAGACGATGAAGCTGGCAGTTCTGATTTGTTTTTTGATCCTGATGTATTCTTCTGTGGCGTGGCCCGCGCAGGCCGCCATCACCTTCCGGGTTTCGCCCGGCGGCAACGACAGCCATTCCGGCTCCAGGGCGCGGCCCTTCGCCACCCTGGAACGGGCCAGGGACACCGTCCGCAGCCTGAAGAAAGCGGGACGGCTGACCGGGCCTGTCACGATTGAGATCGCCGGCGGGACTTACGAGCTGGCCCGGCCCCTGGAGTTCACACAGCAAGACTCCGGCACGGCGACCTGTCCGATAGAGTACCGCGCCCTGAAAGGCCAGGCTGTCCGCATCGTCGGCGGCAAAACGGTTGCCGGCTGGCAAGCGGTGACCGACCCCGCCATTCTCGAACGCCTGGATAGCGGAGCCAGGGGGAAAGTGTTCCAGGCCGACCTCAACGCCATCGGCATAACGGACATGGAGGGGATCGGAAAGGCCACCATCTACCAGTCCGACCCGGGCCTGGAGCTTTTCTTCCAGGACAAGCCGATGACCCTGGCCCGATATCCCAACACCGGGTACATGCGGATCGTGGATGTGCTGGACGCGAACGGCACTCCGGCTTCCGGCCAGGCCACCACCCCGGGGGGGCGGTTTGTGGTGGACGATCCCCGGCCCGCCCGCTGGGCGGGCCTCAAGGGCGTCTGGCTGCACGGCTTCTGGGTCTGGGACTGGGCCGATGAGCGCATCCCCCTCGGCAGCGTGGATGCCGCCTCCCGCACCCTTTCGCTCGCCCCCCGGGCCGGCGATTACACTATCCGCAAAGGGCAGTGGTTTTATGCCCAGAACGTCCTGGAAGAGCTTGACCGCCCCGGGGAATGGTATCTGGATCGGGATTCGGGCATGCTCTACTTCTGGCCGCCTGCCCCGCTTTCGGAAGGCAGAGCTGTGGTTTCGGTGGCCCGAGACCTCTTCCGTCTGCGGGATGCGTCGCATGTCACCTTCCGCAGGCTGCTGGTGGAGGCCGGGCGCGGCAGCGCGTTTCTGATCAACGGCGGCAGCGACATCCGGATCGTGGGATGCGCTTTCCGCAATATGGGGAACTGGGGCGTCAAAGTCTACGGCGGCGGCAAGCATAGTGTCATCGGGTGCGATGTCTATCAGACAGGCCAGGGCGGCATCCATCTTGAAGGAGGAGACCGCAAAACCCTGACTCCTGCCGGCCACCGGGCCGACAACAACCACATCCACCACACCGCCCGGTGGGATCCGGTTTACCAGCAGGGCATCACGGTTTTCGGGGTCGGCAACTTCGCCACCCACAACCTGATCGATAATGTGCCCCATATCGCCATCGGCTTTACCGGCAACGACCAGACCATCGAGTATAACGAAATCCACAGTTCGGTCTACCAGTCCAACGACGCGGGCGCGATCTACACCTCTCCCCCGGACGAAACCTGGACGATGAGAGGCCACCGGATCCGTTTCAACTACCTGCACAACATCCACGGCTTCGAGAACAAGGGATGCCTGGGCGTCTACCTGGACGACTGCTTTTCCTCAGCCGATATCTCCAGCAACATCTTCTACGATGTGGCGACAGCCATCCTGATCGGAGGGGGCCGGGACAATATCATGACCAACAATATGTTTATCAACTGTGGGCGGGCCTTCAGCATCGATGCCCGCGGCCTGGGGTGGGCGAAAGGGGTCGGCGAGTTCGCCACCAGAGAGCTACACGACCTCAACTACAAGCAGCCGCCCTATGCCACCCGCTACCCCGAGCTGGTGAACATCCTGGAGGACGACCCGCTGGCCCCGAAAGGCAATGTTATGGCCGGCAATATCTGCTGGGGCGGGACGTGGGGCTGGACGGAGGATGCGGCCAAGCCTCTGGTCAAATTCGAGAACAACCTGGTCGATGCCGACCCGCGCTTTACCGCCCAACCACCCGCCGACTTCCGCCTGGCCCCGGACTCACCGGCCCGGACAATCGGCTATCGCGAAATCCCCTTCCGGAAAATCGGCCTCTACAAGAGCGCGGACCGCGCCTCCTGGCCCGTGGAGTCGCCGCTGAGGAAATAGGGGAAGGCCCCTTGCCCTTCTTACCAGAGGGTTAGAACATGCATTCTCTTGAGCAATTTCTTAAAGCACGGCACAGTCTACTCCCCTCGCCGAAGTCTGGCGGGGGTCGGGGGGCGGTTGCCTCCCCCTGGCCGCAGGCTAACCCTGCCAGCCGCCGCGGGTGAAATCGGGGAAGGGAAGAGGCATGTTATCCCAGGCCACCGAGATTTCGGAAAGAGCGGTGGGGGCGCTCCAGGCGGCGGCATCGTAGACATCCATCTCCGGGGAAACGCCTTCGCGGATGCACTGGATCAGGCGGTAGTTCATGATGAAATCCATCCCGCCGTGGCCGCCGAGCTTGCGAGCCAGTTCGCCCTGCTGCCGCCAGAGGTCGTGTTCGTACTCTTTGCGGAAGGCGTCCAGGGGAACCCAATCGTGTTCGCGCTGGCCGTCCAGGAAGATGCGCGGCGGGTAGTCGCAGAAAGTGCCTTTCGTCCCCTGGATGAGGTTGATCCGGCTGTAGGGCCGGGGTGTGACGACATCGTGCTGGAGAACCACCGTGCGCCCCAGGGCGGTCTGCATCAGCGCGAGGTTCATATCTCCGCAGCGGTAGACCTCCTGGCGCTTCGGATTGTCGGCGGGCAGGGTCGCGTCCCGGTACTCGGCAAGGGATGCGGACAGGCTGCTCATCGAAACCAGGCGCGTGAAGCGGTCTCCCCGGTGGATATCCATGTACCGGGCGATGGGGCCGAGGCCGTGAGTCGGATAGAGGTTCGCATTACGCCAGATGTGAGGGTCCCTTCGCCAGAGGCCTTCGCTTTCGTCAGCGAGAAGCGTGCTGCGGAGGTCGTGGATATAGGCGGCCTCACCGTGGGTGATCGTGCCCAGCAGCCCGGCGCGGATCATATTCATGATCATCATTTCCGCGTATTCGTAGCAGCAGTTTTCGAGCATGGTGCAATGCCGCCGGGTACGCTCTGAGGTATCGACCAGCCGCCAGCAGTCCGACAGCGTGGTGCTTGCGGGCACTTCCACCGCTGCATGCTTGCCGGATTCCATCGCCTGGAGCGCATGGGGCACATGATCCTCCCAGCGCGAGCAGATGTAGACGAAATCCACATCCTCCCTGTCGCAGAGCCGCCGCCAGTCTTCCTCGATGGCCGGGGTGGGCTGGCCCTTGCTCTCCACCGCCTGTTTCGCCCGGGCCGTGTGGCCGGCCACCGGGTCGCTGATCGCCGTCACCTGCGCCCCTTCCACGGCCAGCACCTCGTGAAGCTGCCCGTATCCCCGCCCACCCACGCCGATAAAGCCGACGCGAACCGTCTCCAGCGGCTCGAAGGGTACGCCCAGCATCATTTCGCCCTGCCTCTTCGGGACAGTTTTCACATATTCCAGCGCCTCCTCGGCGCTCCTGCCGATCTCGTTCATGAAACCTCCTGGAAAATCGCATAGAATCGCCGCACGGTCCAGAAATCGGAGCCGGCGTTTGGCTTTAGCTTCCACAGAGAGAATGCCTTCTCCTGCTCTTTTCCTTTTCATAAAATCCTCAAAAGGAGATATGCCGCTTGATACAGAATGGTAGAGCATTTGACAGTCAGGGCTTTCGCCTGCCTGTCATGGCGAGGCCGCTCTTTCCATCTCTCCACATGAGGCCAATCAAAATGATCATTTGCAATCAAGCCATCGCCATCACGGCGGCTGTCTTGCTGGCGGGCGCGGTGGGCGCGTCCGGCACGGAGGATATGGACGCCCTGCTCGGGAAGATGCGGAACGCCAACGCCGTCCAGATCGTCTACCGGAACGGCGCGCCCCATACCGACCGGCAGGGAAGGCGGATGACGCAATACAAACCGGGCGTCTCCTTTTTTCAGATCGGCGTCTGGGGCAATCCTTACGGGGAAATCTACGGGGTCAACTATGACCTGAAGATGCTCGGAGGGGCGGGCTTCAATACGATGTGGCCCTGGCCCCTTTACGGGCACAGCCTGGAGAAAGAACTGGAGGAGGGCCGGAAGGCGGGATTGCAGGTAGTGCATATGGGCGCTCTCGATCCTGAAACAGCCGCCCGCTTCAAGAATCATCCTTCATGGCTTGGCAATGTCTGGCATGACGAGCCGACCGGAAGCTTCTGGGATAAGGATATGGAGGGAAAATTCAAGGAATTCCAGGAGTACCGGAGCCGGATCAACCGGGCGGCCCCGGGCGTTCCGGTCTTTATCAACGATGTGCCGTGGATCACGCCTCCTGCCACAGGCTGGTGGGTGAAGTGGAACACCGCAGGGGATGTGGCCTGCCACGACAATTACCCCTTGCTGAACCGCAAGGCGCGGGCGCGGTCACTGGGAGACGAGGAGCAGAAGAGCGGCATCCCGATCACCGTCAATTTCGCGGCGGCGGTCAACCAGGAAAGCAAGCCGGTCTGGGTGATCGTGGGAGCCTTCGTCCAGCAAGGGCACGGAGCCTTCCCATTCCGGATACCGACCCCGGACCAACTGCGCGCCCAGGTCTACGCCGCCGTCATCCACGGCGCGACCGGCATCATTTACTTCTGCTGGGACACCTATGTGTGCCGGGATGGGGGCGTGATCGGCATGTCGCCCGACCCCAGGACAGCCTATGTGGGGACAGGCCCCAATCTCCCGAAGGCCTCGCCCGCCAAGCCGATGCAACTGGCGGAATCGAAAGCCGCCTGGATGGCTGCCGTCGCTGTCAACAAAGAGCTTCGGGAACTGGAGCCAGCCATTCTCTCCCCTACCGCAGGCAAGGAGACGGCCTATTCCGTCGAGGTTAACAGGTCATCGGTAACCGACAACCCGCTCCGGTGCCTCCTGAAGCCACACCCGGAAGGCGGGCACATCCTCCTCACCGTCAATCTCGACGACGCGGTGCTGAACGCCACCTACCGCTTCCCGGCAGGGCTGAAATCCGCCGCCCCGCTCTTCGAGGAACGCCCCGCGCTTGCCCTGGAGGACAGGGGCAAGACATTCAGCGACCTCTACGAGCCTTTTGAAACCCACATCTACAGGCTGATACCCTGATAAACATGGGGAAGCCCGGAAAAACAAAAGCGCCGGCAGCAAGTGTGCTGCCGGCGCTTCTTATATTCAAGCTACGTATCCGATTTCAAATCCTCCAGGGATGTCAGGTTTTCCAGTTCGTGATGGAATTCGACCATTTCGGAAATGTCGATCTTGCCCATACCGTTGAATTTCTTTTTTTCGGAATCGGTCATCTCGGTCGTTCGGTCGTGAAGCATGTTTTCGTTCCACTTGTCTTTTTCGACGAATTCCTCGCCGATCTTTTTGCAGCGAGAGCAGCGGAACTTGAGATAGACATAGCTCGGGCCAAAGAGCTTGACATAGAATCCGTAGTGAAGCACATCCTTACGGAGAATGCGTTGTCCGCAGTGACAACGGATGCCGGTAGCTTTGTTCATCGGCGACCTCCTGTCTTAGACTGATTGCATTCGCAGTGCCCGAGCCACTGAAAGTCAATCAGTCTCTCGTTTTTTTTCGCACTGACGGGACGCATCTCCAGCCTGGAAGCCGGCAGACGCTGCGCTAATGCAACATCGCTCCCGTTCAATATTATACCATATCCCGCCCGGCTTTGCCAGTTTAGCGGCTGCCCGCCAGAAATTGCTCTGTGTTCGCAGGAAAGCGCCCGCACCCGCCGAAAGAGTCGCCATCAACCGATCCAGGAGGCCCAGCCATGAACCGGATGCTGCCCGTTTTCGCCCTGATGCTGATCGCCTGCTCCCTTCGCGCCGCCCCGCCGGAGACCCGGTGGGCGCTGCTGCTTACCACGCAGGAACATAAAATAGACGCCCGCATGACGAAACATCTGGAATCGGCGGGTCTTCGCTTAGAGTCTATCCCAAAAGGGAAAA
>JADLDR010000071.1 GCA_020846535.1 Armatimonadota bacterium
CCTTGCCCTGGCTTTCGGCGTCCAGGGCGGAGAGGTCTTTGATCTCGAAGCGGTTGCCGTCGATGTCCCGGATGATGATGTGCCGGTTGGTCAGAAACCGGATGTCCTCCCGGCCCCGCACCTCGAAGACGCGGGGGCCTTTGTCGGTAGTCACCTCCCAGCGCGTCACCCCGAACTCCTCGGAGACATTTTCGACCCTGACGATCTGGGGCACGAAAAAGCCGCGCTCCAGGGCCTCGTCCAGCAGGTCCTGCATCTCCCTCGGCAGGGAGGCGATCTTATCGATCATCCCTACCTCCTTGCCGTCCTCGTTCGCCAGCCCGATATAGCGATCCGGGTATGTCAGCGGAAAGGCCCGGGTTGCCTTCACCGCCACCGGCTCCTGATCCCCGATCTGAACCATCAACTGCCCGTGGCTGTTGGCAAACAGCCGCACTTCCTTCGGATCCAGCATTGTTCCTCCAGGCAAGGGAGAGGGTAGGGTATAGGGGCCGGTGGCGGAGGTTTCGCCGATCCTGCGCGGCCCGTATTCTTTACCCTATTCCCTTCCCCCTTCCCTTATACGACCACGGTCTTGGAAAGCTCGGTCTGTATCTTGCAGAGGCGGTGGTAGACGCCGTCCTCTTTGGCGAGAAGCTCCTCGTGAGTGCCTTCCTCCACGATGCGGCCTTTGTCCAGGACGACCAGCTTATCCGCGTTCTTGAGGGTGGAGAGGCGGTGGGCGATGGCGAAGCTGGTGCGGCCTTTCATCAGGCGCTCCAGGGCCTCCTGGATGAGGGCCTCGGTTTCGGTGTCCACGGCGGAGGTGGCCTCATCGAGAATCAGCAAGCGCGGGTTGTTCAGGATGGCGCGGGCGATGGAGATGCGCTGCTTTTCCCCGCCCGACAGCCGGACGCCCCGCTCTCCGACCTCGGTATCGTAGCCGTCCGGGAAGTTCATGATGAACTGATGGGCGTTGGCAGCCCGGGCCGCCTCCATGATCTCCTCGCGGGATGCCCCCGGGCGACCATAGGCGATGTTTTCGGCTATCGTCCCGGCAAAGAGGAAAGGCTCCTGGAGTACCATCCCGATCTGGCTCCGGAGCGATTTCAGCTTGAGCTGGCGCACATCGATGCCGTCCACCGTCACCTTCCCCTCGTCGGGGTCGTAGAAGCGGAGGAGAAGGTTCACCAGGGTCGATTTTCCGGATCCGGAGTGTCCCACCAGGCCGATCAGCTCGCCCGGGTTTGCGTGCAGATTGATATTTTTAAGGACAGGCTCGTTGCTCTCATTGCCCTCGTAGTTGAAGGTCACGTCCTCGAAAACCACATCCCCCTCGATGCGCGGGATCTCCACCGCATCGGGCGCGTCCCGGATCTCGGGCTGGGCGTCCAGCACCTCGAAGACTCGTTCGGCGGCGGTCGCCACCTGCTGGAGGGTGTTGTTCAGATTGCAGAGCATATCGATGGGGGAATAGAACTGCCACATATAGGCGGTGAAAGCGATCAGCTCCCCCAAAGAGAGGGAATGGCCGATCACCTGCCGCCCGCCGACGCCCCAGATGATGATGGAGCCGATGGATGAGATGAATCCCATCAGGGGGTAGTAGGCGGTATACATCTTGTTGGCCGTCATGCTGGTCTGCATGAAGTCCCTGCTCTTGTTTTTGAAGCGGTCTACCTCCCGGCCCTCCTGGGCGAAGCATTTGACCACCCGCGCCCCGGAGATGGTGGAGGCGAGAGTGGAGTTGATGCTGGAGATCTGACGCCAGTAGCGCCGCCAGACCCGATGGATCATCCGCCCGAAAATGATCGTTCCCGCGGCCAGCAGAGGCGTGGGGATCAGCACCAGCAGGGCGAGCTGCCAGTTCATCCGCAAAAGGATGATCCCGATCCCGATGAGGGTCAGGATATTGATGATAAAGCTCTGCACGCCGTCGGTGGCGAACCCGTGCATGACCGAGGTGTCGTTGGTGATGCGGGACATGATGCCCCCCACCCGCCGCTTGTCGTAGAAGCTCATGGAAAGCTGCTGGACGTGCTGGTAAATCTGGGTGCGGAGGTCGTACATGATGCTCAGACCGAGCCAGCTGGTAAGGAGCGTCCTGGCCCCCTGGATCACCGCCCGGAGGATATAAAGCAGCATGAGGAAGCCGACGATCTTCATCAGGCCGTTGAGCCGCACCGCCTCCGCCATCGGCTTGTTGAAATTCAGGACATCGTCGATGAGCATCTGTGTGAGTTTGGGTGGGGTCAGCCCGATGACGGTCAGACCCAGGGTGAGGAAGAGGGAGGCCACGGAAGCCTTCCAGTAAGGCTTCACATAGACAAGGAGCCGCATGATGAGCTTGCCCTTTTTAAGGCAGGCCGGGCAGATCTCGGAGTGTGGCGGCAGGGCGCGACCGCAGTTCTCGCACCGCGGCTTGGGCGAGGGCTTGAGGCGGCGCTTCTGCTCCTCGCCCTCCGGCGGGGCCGGGCGGGCCTCTTCGGGTACGACCTCTTTCACCAGGTCTTCGATGGCGGTCGCCACCTCGACGAACTTATCGGTCAAAGAACGGGAGAAGCGCACCGCCTCGATGGTGGATTCCCCGGTTTTGACCTCCAGAGCGCCGTTGCCTACGAAATCGCGGGTCTCGACCTCGCTGATCGTCTCCAGAGGCACTTCGGTAAGGACGGGGTACTGCGCGGCAGGGACAGGAAGGGTGGTTTGGCCGTCTTTGGTGGGAGCGGGGAGCGTTTCGGCGGAGGCGGGGGCCGGGGCCGCCTGCCCGTTGGAACTGACGATGACCAGGCGCTTTTCGGTGGCGATCAGCCAGCAATCGCCGTAAAGGCCCGATTTATTGATATCGCTGGAGACAGCCAGCCGGGGTTTCTCGTCGGAATCCAGGACATTCCGGAGCCTGGATTCCACCGGTTCGGGAATCTCTTCTAACAGATTCATCTCCCTATTCCTCCTTCTTACGCAGTCGGCTCGTAAGCGACAGAACAGGCTAGTGTTCCAAGTTATTATACCCCTATATGCCGGGATTGTCCATGCGGGGAGAGAAAAAGTGGGCGGCGGAGGGAAGCTATATTTCGTCAGCGCACGGCTAAACATGCCCCTGTATGCCGCCCGGCAGACATTCTCTATTGCAGGGCGAACAAATGGTTCGCCCCATCGCGATCCAGATCAGGGTGACTATCCCGCCGGGGCGGGGTGCGGGCCTTGGGGAGACCGTTCCCTAACCCCCCGGCCCCCTTCCCGAAACGGGAAGGGGGAGAGATTATCCATCAAGCAATGCACTCTCTATCCCCCTCTCCCCGGAGGCGCTCCGGCGCATCCCTTGGGTTTCGGGGAGAGGGGCTAGGGGAGAGAGGTCACCCAGGCCAGGGGAGAGAGGTCACCCATCCCCCAGGACCGGAGGATCTTTTACCTTATCTTGATAGCTATGGGCGAACAAATGGTTCGCCCCTACGGGGGCGGAAGGGTTATTGGCCGTCCCTCAGCGACGCCAGAGCTTCGGCGATTTCCTGCCCCTTCGCCTCGATCATATCCAGCAGTTCTTCCGGAGTGCGGGCGTCTTCCTCTTTGCGAGCGTTCGGGTTGACGGCTTTCAGGTCGAAGTTTTTCACTTCGATCTCGCCGCGGCTGACGCTCCAACTGCGCTCGCTGTTTTCGCGGCCCGGTAGCAGACGGAAGAAGCCTTCGAATTTATCGGCGGTCAGCGGGGTTTTCTTGCCGACTTTGATATCGGAGAGATCGTAATACCAGATCTGTTCCGTGGGCCGGCCCTTGGTGAAGAACAGCAGGTTGGTTTTGACGCCCCCGCCTGCGGCCACGAAGACATTCGGGGGCAGGCTCACGATGCACCAGAGATCGCAATCGTCCAGGAGCTTTCGCTTGGTCTGCACGAAAGCGGTTTCGTTGGTTCGGAAAAGGACGCCTTCATCCAGCACCACGCCGCAGCGCCCGCCGGGCCCCAGGCTGTCGATAATATGCTGCAAGAAAAGCACCTGGGTGGCCCCGGTTTTATAGGCGAAGCGGGTTTGCGCCTCCCTGCCTTCCTTCCCGCCGAAAGGGGGATTGGTCAGGATGACATCGAACAGGGGCGGGGCGTTCCGGAACAGCCCGCCGTATGTCTCCACGCCTGTCAGGGTATTGCCGTGCCAGAGGTTCGGCTGATCGATGCCGTGCAGCACCAGGTTCGCCAGGGCGATGGGATAGATCAAGTTCTCCTTTTCCCGCCCGTAAAAGGTGTGGTGCTTCAACTGATCGATCTGATCCGGGGTCATGGCTTCCGCCGTCTCCCGCATGTATTCGTACGCCTGGGCCAGGAAGCCGCCGGTCCCGCAGGACGGGTCGTAGACCGTCTCGCCGGGCTGGGGGGCAATGGCCCTCACCAGGATGCGGATGATCTCACGCGGGGTGAAAAATTGCCCGCCGTCGTTGCCCTTTTCGCCCATTTTGAGGAGCAGCCCCTCATAGACCTGGGAGAGGGTGAACACATGGGTGGTGTCCACCGCCTCCGCCCGGATCTCATGCACCCTGTCCAGCACATCCAGGAAGTTCCTTTCGGTATCGATCCGGACGCGCTCCACGCCGGACATGATCTCGCTGATGACTTTCTGGCGCGGGGCGGCGTTGGGGCGGTTCCGCAGGCCCTTGAGATAGGGCAGCAAATCCCCGTTGACGAACCGGAAGAGATCGCCCTGAACTCCCTCCTCCTGAAGCTCGCGCCGCTTCCATCCCTGCGGCCTCTCCCCGGCAGAACGAGCAAAGAGAGAATCGTCATAAGGGGCGGCCCAGTCCTGCCAGCGAAAAGGGGCCTCCAGAGAAGGCGAAAACGCGGCTCCCACGGCTTCGGCCTGCTCCGACTCCCGGGCCTCCCGCTCGTCCAGAATCCGCAGGAAAAGAATCCAGGTCAGTTCCGGCACATACTGCAAAGCCCCGGCGCAGTTGGAGCGTCGCATGATATCGCAGACGCCCCAGACGGCGCTATTCAAAGACTGCTGCGTGGCGTGCTTGCGGGCGTTGTTTTTCATTTATGTTGACAAAGACTCCTGAACAAGGTATTATAATTATAGATATAGGGACTGGGGATTCCCGGTCGGCAAAGAGCCTGGCTTTCACCAGGCTCTTTGTTTTTAAGGTAGGGGCGCGATTCATCGCGCCCTCAGCATTGAGCGGGCGCGATGAATCGCGCCCCTACGAAATCCCGGCAAAGCGAAAGTCCCGCCCTTGATGCCGTCTTATGAGCACAGCTTTCACATCTCCCCTCGAAACGCCTTCCGCAGCAGCGCCGCCGGCAACTGGTTGATGGTTTGAAGTTGTTCCTCTATAGTCTGGCGGAGAGGCGCAATATGCTTGAGTTTTTGCGCGGCTTCTATTTGTGCATTCCAGGAAGGCAAGTCAATGCTTGCCTCCGCCAGACGCTTGAAGAGCATCCTCTCACGTACGGCTCCCCTGGCAAGGGTTTTGATGAAACCGGCTCCATAGGCGGAACGCATCCAATAGTAGAACCAGCGATAATGCAGTTTTCCAGGAATTGTTTTCAATGCCACATAATCCGGGCTGGTAATGCCGTCTCTATCGGCCTCGTCAATCATGGCTATCGAACCGAGGAGAATACGCATGGGGTTGTAGAAAATGGTGCCCGCATCCACGTATTTGTAGCGTTCGGGACTTTTCCCAATCCCCTCTTTGGCGGGAGCCAGTCCGGCTCGCGTCGCTCCGACAACCGGGTAACTGGCCCATGATGGCCCGACTCCCCAGGTTATCTCTTGCAGGCAGGAGCTTAAAGTAATATGCGATGTGGTGGATTGGCGGTACGATTGCCGAAGGTAGGATTCCACCAGAAACGGCAAAGCCTCCAACTGATCCTCCGCCGCCCTCCTTGCCCGTTCGATGGAGGCCATCCGGTCAGTGAGTATCGAAGCGATGCGCTTCTGCTCGGAGAGGGGAGGGAGGGGAATGAGGTAATTTTGGAGTTGAGCCTTTGACACCTCTGCAAAGGTAGAGCCGCTTCCCAATGCTTGCAGCTCAGGCACCGCTGTTTTTAGAGTATAATAAAGAAATGAAGAATGGACTGCCTCACCTGGGACAAAGCTCTTACAGCCCTGGTTTGTGCATAGAGGAACACCCGCAATCCCAAGATGCCCGATTGGCGCGCGTGTAGACAAAACAACTGAACCAGGAGGGACTATACCTGTACCACAACTGTTATAGCCAAGCTCTGTAATCCGTCGGGCAGAACTCAAAATACAATTGCCTTTAAGCCGTCCGAGGTCGGTTGGCGTAATCCAGACGACATCACCATCCCAATATTCCGGGACGCTTGTATTCGGCGTAGAGCCATTAACAACATCGCACACCTCCCCCAATTTGACCCACCGCCAGCCGGAGGGCAGGGGGGTGGAATGGGTTTCAGGGATCATGTTTCGACATACTCACAGATAGAAGTCGGAGCAGGAATGGGGAGGCCATCCTCCCGAAGCCCTTGCAGATGAAAGCGAATCGCTTCGCGGATCTCGCGTTCTACCTCTTCAATGGTGTGGCCTGTGGAGACACAACCCGGCAAATCCGGGACATAGGC
>JADLDR010000072.1 GCA_020846535.1 Armatimonadota bacterium
ACTCTGCCAGCCCAAAGGCCCGCGCCAGGGGACGCCGATCTGCGCGCTTGCGCCCCATCCGCTGGGGACGCGCCTCCTTCACATGCTCTTCGACCCGCACGACTTCCAAAATCCAGACCAACTGCTCCAGCTTCGCCGTCAGCGGCGTCTCCAGACACGCCTCCAGTCGGGGCATCAGCCGGGTACAGGTTTCGTCCCACATTTGTGCTATAATGGACACGACAGCACTCCTTGCAGAGATGGATTAGCTTCCTTCTCTTCCGTCAGGGAGTGCTTATTCTCTTTATTCCCGGACTTTTGAAATTACCTCATATAGGTGTAAAATTACATTATGGTACATCACAATGCTTCAATTCAATGATCCCTCCTTGCTTATCGAACTAAAAAAAGGGCAGGCGGAGTATGGCTACCTTACTGCGGGAGCCATGTCAGAGATTGCGGAACGCCTCAGTGTTTCCGTAAGCCGTCTTTACAGTGTGGCGACATTCTATTCACTGTTAGATACGGAGCAGCAGGCAAGATTTACGATCCGCCTTTGCGCCAATATGTCATGTCATCTGGCCGGCGCGGATGATCTGGTGGCATCGGCCTCAAAGATGCTGGGCGTTCGTCCCGGGGAGATCACCTCCGATGGCATGTTCGGCATTGAAACCATCAGTTGTCTGGGGGCAGGGGCCTGTGGTTCCGGCCCTGCAGCCATGATCAACGAGCGTCTCTACACACATCTCAACATTGAAAAGCTTGCATGGTTAATTTCGGAAATTCGAGATGGCCGGCCGGTCCCGGCTGAAACCGCTTTACAAGAGCGATGGATACGGGCGCTTGGAAACCCGGCCATCATAGGCTCGACCGTACCTGCTCCCTCGGAACTGCTTGAGGGTATGGCACAGGAGGAAGTGCTGACATCCATCGAAGCGTCGGCACTGAGAGGCCGCGGAGGAGCGGCGTTTCCGGTCGGGCGTAAATGGCGATTGTGCGCTGAAGCTCCGGGGGATGAAAAATACATTGTCTGCAATGCGGATGAAGGCGAGCCGGGCACTTTCAAAGACAGATACCTTCTGACCCGACACACGAAACTGGTGCTTGCAGGAATGATACTGGCAGGCCATGCCGTGGGAGCGCGGATGGGCTATATCTATCTAAGAGCCGAATACACGGACGCCTGGGAGGCCATCCAAGAAGAGGTCTCCCTTATAGATCCCTCTGTGTTCGATATCCGGGTTTTCACCGGCGCGGGTGCCTATGTTTGCGGAGAGGAAACTGCGCTCCTGGAGTCCCTTGAGGGGCGGCGCGGCGTCCCCCGGCTCAGACCGCCGTATCCGCCCGTCTGCGGGCTTTTCGGCAAGCCGACGGTGATCAATAATGTCGAAACTTTAGCCAACATCCCGCTGATCGTCACCTATGGAGCGGACTGGTATCGCAGCCTCGGCACCCCTCAGAGTACGGGCACCAAGCTGTTTTGCGTGAGCGGCGATGCGGCATGGCCCGGCATCATCGAAGCATCCCTGGGTGTTCCTCTCAGCGATATTCTTACCGAATCGGGGGCTGGGGAACTCAAGGCTGTGCTGGTCGGCGGCGCATCGGGGCGGCTGGTTCCGATAAGTGAGTTCGGGCGACAGTTGTGTTATGAAGACCTTTCTCCCGGAGCGGGAGCCATCATCTGCATCTCCAAAGACAGGTCAATGCGGAAGCTCGCAGCCAACTTGATGGCCTTCTTTGAGCATGAGTCATGCGGTGAGTGCGTTCCCTGCCGGATCGGAACCGCCCGCGCCCGGGAGATTCTGGAAAGCAAGCTCGATCCGCAAGGGCCTACAAAAAATATCCTTCAAACGCTGAGCGCCTCCCTGGTGGATACATCCCGCTGCGGCCTGGGTCAGACGGCCTGTGTCGCGCTCCTGGACGCTCTCAGATGGTTTCCGGAGGAGTTTGAGGATTCGCTATGAACGCATTGGTTACGCTTTCTATTGATGGAAAGGTCGCTGAGGTTGCTAAAGGGGCAAGCATCCTGGATGCCGCGTCGCGATTGGGCATTGAGATTCCTACTTTGTGCCATGAGCCGGGCTTGCAGCCCCGGGCACACTGTCGAATGTGCGTGGTGGAGGTCGAGGGCCGCGGGCGGCTGGAGCCTGCCTGCTCCACCCAGGCGACCGAAGGCATGGCGGTGCGAACCCATACGGATCGGGTGTTTTCTGCCAGGCGGATGGTGCTGGAGTTGCTTCTTTCCGAACATCCGAAGGACTGCCCGGCCCGGCTCCTGGGAAATGGCTGCAAGCTGTGTGATTATGCGGAGTTGTTCGACATCGACGCCCCTTCCTTCGGCTACGGACTGGGCGAAGAGGATGTCCGTGAGGTAGTTCGGGAGAATGCCTTTATCTCTCGGGATACCACCACATGCATCCTCTGCTCGAAATGTGTCCGGGTGTGTGAGGATATCCAGGGGGTCGGGGCGCTGGCCTTCATAGGGCGGGGCATCGACACCGAGATGCGTCCGGCTCCGGGCAAGGACCTGGAACAGACCGATTGCGAGATGTGCGGCAACTGCGTTGCGGTCTGTCCCACCGGGGCCATGCGCGGCAGCCTGATGACGGGCCTTGCCGGAGCCGCCAAAATCCGCACCACATGCGGCTTCTGCGGAGTAGGATGTCAACTGGATTTGAATGTGGAAGGCGGCAACGTTGTGGGGGTTACTTCTACTTCGGCGAATCCGGTCAACGGCAAATGGCTCTGCGTCAAAGGGCGATTCGGCTATGAGTTCATCCACCATCCCGAGCGGCTGACCCGCCCGCTTATCCGGCGAAACGGTTCGCTTGAACCGGCTGCCTGGGATGAAACGATGAAATATGTCGCCTCCCGGCTGATGCAAATCAAGACTACCGACGGTCCGGAGGCGATTGCCTTTATGAGTTCCGGGCGATGCACCAATGAGGAGAATTACCTGGTGCAGAAGATAGCGCGCGCTGTGATCGGGACGAACAGCGTCGACCAGTGTGCCCGCACTTGACATGCCCCCACCGTGGCCGGTCTGGCCACTTCATTCGGCAGCGGAGCCATGACCAACTCCATCGGGGAAATTCCGGATGCGGACGTGATTTTCGTCATCGGAGCGAATCCCACGGAGGCGCATCCGATCATCGGGCTGAAGATGAAAGAGGCGGTTCGCAAGGGTGCCCGGCTGATCGTCGCCGATCCGCGCAAGATCTGGCTCACCCGGATCGCATGGATGCACCTGCCTTTGCGGCCCGGCACAGATCTGGCGTTGCTCAACGGCATGGCTCATGTCATCCTTTCCGAGGGACTGGCAAACCTGGAGTTCATACAATCGAGAACGGAGGGATTCGAAGAGTTTCGCCGGACCGCTGAGCAGTGGACACCCGAACGGGCGTCCCGGGTATGTGAGGTGCCAGCAGAAAACATCCGGCAGGCGGCTAGGGAATATGCCCGCTCCAGCCGGGGGGCGATTTTCTACACCCTGGGCATCACCGAGCATATATACGGCACTTATAACGTTCTTGGACTCGCGAATCTGGCGCTCGTCACCGGTCAAATCGGCAAGGAGTCCAGCGGGGTGAACCCCCTGCGGGGGCAGAACAACGTTCAGGGTGCTTGCGACATGGGTGCTTCGCCGGATGTTTATCCGGGCTATCAGAAAATCGCTCTGGCAGAAAACAGGCGGAAGTTCGAGATGGCTTGGGGCGTTTCCCTGCCCGATTCACCGGGACTGGGCATTCCGGACATGCTGGAGGCCGCATCCCGAAACCAGATGAAAGCGATATATATTCTGGGTGAGGATCCCGTGATGACGGAGGCGCACTCCGGATTCGTTCGGGAAGCCCTTCGCAGGCTGGAGTTGCTGGTCGTTCAGGACATCTTCCTGAGCGAAACGGCGAAGCTGGCGGATGTGGTGCTGCCCGCGTCCTGCTTTGCCGAAAAGGATGGTACTTTCACCAACACCGAGCGTCGTATCCAGCGAGTTCGGAAGGCTATCGCACCGCCAGGCGAGGCGCGTGAAGATTGGGCGATCCTGACAGAGCTTTCCAGTCGCTTGGGATACACAATGGCATATACCTCCCCGCAGGAAATCTGGAATGAGGTGGCTCATCTCGCGCCGATTTTCGCAGGGGTAAGCTATGCAAGGATCGAACAGAACGGTCTCCAGTGGCCCTGTCCCACCGCGGAACACCCCGGCACCCGATTTCTCCATGCGGAGGGGTTTACACGTGGAAAAGGGAAATTCCATACGGTTGAATACGCGCCGCCCCATGAAACCCCTGATTCAGAATACCCGTGGCTCCTCTCCACAGGCCGTACACTTTACCAGTATAACTCCGGAACGATGACTCGCCGGGTCGAGGGGATCGATCAGAAGTCGCCGGAATGCTTCGTCGAGATCCATCCGGACGACCTGGAAAGATTAGGCGCAGCCGACGGACAACTGCTCCGGGTGAGTACCCGTCGCGGCAACCTGATCGCCCGGGCGCTGGCGACCCCAAAAGTAAAGCCGGGCCGGATATGGATGCCGTTCCACTTTGCCGAAGCCCCGGCCAACGAGCTGACGGCGGAAGCCTATGACAACCTGACCCGGACCGCCGAGTATAAGGTTTCGGCGGCACGGGTGGAGGTGGCCTGAGTGAGGGGCGCACACTCAGAACAGCCCGAATATCTCTCCGTCCGGCTTGATGCCGATTTTGGCGGCGGCGGGCACTCTGGGCAGGCCAGGCATCGTCATAATGGTGCCCGCATACATTACAACAAAGCCTGCGCCGGCACTCACTTTCGCTTCGCGGATGGTGATGCGATAATCGCGTGGACGACCGATGCGCTTGGGGTCGTCGGAGAGCGAGTTCTGTGTCTTGGCGATACAGATCGGCAGATGCCCGAAGCCCAGGGATTCGATCTCTTTGATCTGTTTCGCTGCAGCCGGAGTGAAATCCGCGCAATCGGCTCCGTAGAACTTCCGGGCGATCCTCTCCGCTTTTTCCTTGAGGGGAAGTTCCAGAGGGTAGGAAGGATGAAAATGCGATTCCTTTTTGCATGCCTCAAGAACCAGATCCGCCAGTTCCAGCCCTCCGGCCCCGCCCTTGGCCCATACATCCGAAAGCGCGAAGGGGACGCTCATCTTGGCACAGCATTCGGAAAGGGCGGCGATCTCTTCTTCGGTATCGGTCGGAAACTTGTTGATGGCGACAATAGGCTCCAGGCCGACATGCCGGACGTTCTCGCAGTGCTTTTCCAGGTTTTCGATCCCCTTCGCCACCGCCGAAGGGTCGCTTGCGCCCAGGTTCGCCAGGGCCACGCCGCCGTGCATTTTCAAAGCGCGGATCGTCGCCACAACCACCGCTGTCACCGGCATTAAACCCGCGGTGCGGCATTTGATATCGAAGAACTTCTCCGCCCCGAGATCGCTCCCGAATCCCGCCTCTGTCACCACGTAATCGGCAAGATTGAGAGCCATGCGGGTGGCGATGATGGAGTTGCAGCCGTGCGCGATATTGCCGAAGGGGCCGCCATGCACGAAGGAAGGCGTGCCTTCCAGCGTCTGCACCAGGTTCGGCATGATGGCGTCCTTGAGGAGGACGCTCATCGCCCCGCTGGCCTGAAGATCCCTGGCGGTCACGGTCTGGCCCGATTTGTTGAGTCCGACCACCACCCGGGAAAGCCGCTCTTCCAGGTCCTGACGGTCTTTTGAAAGGCACAGCAGCGCCATGATCTCGGAAGCGGTCGTGATGTCGAAGCCGGATTGGCGAGGCATGCCGTTGGCTCTGCCCCCCAGCCCGACCACGATGTCTCTTAAAGCCCTTTCGTTCATATCCATCACTCGCTTCCAGATGATGGAATGAATATCGATATCCAGATCGTTGCCCTGGTGGATATGATTGTCCAGCAGGGCGGCAAGCAGATTATGGGCGCTGGTGATGGCATGGAAATCGCCGGTGAAATGCAGGTTGATATCCGCCATGGGGATAACCTGTGCGTAACCGCCTCCTGCGGCCCCTCCCTTGACCCCGAAACAAGGCCCCAGAGAGGGCTCCCGGATAGCGATGCAGACAGACCGCCCAAGCTTCCGAATAGCATCACCCAGCCCGACGGTTGTCGTCGTTTTCCCCTCACCTGCGGGCGTGGGCGTAATAGCGGTGACAAGGATCAGCTTGCCGTCTCTGTTGGAAGCTCGCTTCTCGACGACATCCAAAGAGACCTTGGCCTTGTTTTTCCCGTATAGTTCGAGATCCTCTTCACAAATACCAAGCTCAGCGGATATCGCCGTGATATGTTTCGGTTTCGCCTGTTGGGCGATTTCAACGTCGGTTAACAAGGTAAGGTTTAACCCTCCTGCCTCGGGCTTATTCGGATTTTTCGTTCAAATCCTTGCCCCAAGACCATCCTTCGATTTTTCCGGCCATCATATTGATCCAGGCGCTGGTGCCTTCAAGACGTCTGTCTACCGGGACATGGTATTTTTTCAGCTTCCCCTGACGCCCGAGCTTCTTGGACCGCTCGTTGATGAGCCACCAGATGCAACGGCGATCCGGATAGACTTCGCAATGGCCGTTATCGCGTGTGCCGCCGCATGGGCCGTTGCGGAGCTGCTTCGGGCAGCGCATACAACAGGTAAACGCGTTATAGCTCATCACGCACTGGCCGCAGGACTTGCAGCTGAATACTGGCTTCTTGATCATATTTTCAACCAGCAAGATTGTTTTGTAAAGCGTCGGGTGATTTTCGCAGAACGCGGCCACTTTTTCGGTCAATTTACTCATCACTCACTCCTTCCCAAGCATGCCCACAGGCTCTTTCTTCGCCCCGTCGCCAGGTTTTGGGCGGGGCAGCAAGCCTGCTTCTTCCACGAGGCGGGGAGTTATGGATTCCCACATCACAGGCATGATATGGACCCCGCTGATCCCGGGAATGTCTTTAAGATATTTCATGATCTCGACACAGATCGCAACCCCCTCTTCCTTGGGGTCGGCAGCCGATTTCATGCGGGATATATACTCATCCGCGATGCTCATCCCGGGAACGCTTTCCTTCATATAGGTCAGCGCCTTGACGGACCGGACAGGCATAACCCCTACCAGGATGAAAACCTGCTCATGATATCCCTCCTTTTTGATGGCGGTGAGCCATCGCTCGAATTTCGGGCAATCGAATACCGGCTGGGTCTGAATGAAGTGCGCTCCGGCCGCGATCTTCTTACCGAGCCTGATGACGCGCAGATCCAACGGCACTGCAAACGGATTCGCTGCGCCTCCGATGAACATCTTGGGCGGGGGTTTTATCTCATCCCCACAAAGAAATCTACCGGCATTCATGCCGGCGACCGTATGGATCAACTGGACCGAATCCAGGTCGAATACACCCTTGCTGTCGGGGTGATTGCCGAATGACTGATAGTCCCCTGACAGGCAGAGGATATTTCGAACACCGGCTGCATAAGCTCCCAGGATCTCTGACTGCTGTGCAAGCCGGTTGCGATCACGACAGGTCATTTGCATGATCGGCTCGACGCCGCCCTGTATGGCAAAGGCACTGCTCATAACCGAACTCATCCTGGCGATGGCGGTCTGATTGTCGGTCAGATTGACAGCATCGACAACATCGCGAAAATAATCGCACTTTTTCAGGATGGCGGCTTTATCCGCTCCCTGCGGCGGGCCCATCTCGCCACAGACAACGAAATGGCCTTCCCGCAGGAGCCGCTCCAGATTGCTCCCCGAAACCATCTCCATCTTTATAGTCCCTCGAATGCGCCTGCGCGCGACATTTTGATGTAATTCATGCAATATTCATCCATGCCCAGCAGGGCCTCTGTAGCTGCGATCAGAGCCATCAGATAGCGGTCGTTAGAGTCGATGATGCCTGCGTCCAAGCCCCTGCTCAGGGCAAGGATGGTCATCGCTTGGTTCAGGATTTTCCGGGACGGCAAGCCATGAGAAACATTGCTGAGGCCCGCTACGGTATGGACCTCGGGACAATCATTTTTCAATTTCTCGATGATATTGAGCATATCGAGAACCACTTCGGAGCCTGTGCCGATTGAAAATGTCAGAGGGTCGATATAGATGTCTCCGGCAGGAACGCCGGCGGCTCTCAATTTTTCTATCAGAGCCTTTGCCACCGATAATCGCTTTTCGGGATCGTGCTGGATCCCGGAGTCATCGATGGCTAGAGCGATGACCTTTGCCTTATACTCCAGCACGAAAGGAAGAACCTTGTTGAAGCGATCCGTTTCAGCCGTGATTGAGTTGATGAATGGCTGCCCCTTGCCGGCGTCATAGGCTTTCAGAGCGAGTTCCAAAGCCAGCGGGTTGGGGGAGTCGAAGGATATGGGAGCCTCTACCGCTTCCTGCACCACCCGTGTCAGCCACTCCAAAGCCTCCGGCTCGCCTGAAGTCAAAGTGCCCGCATTGATATCGATGTAGGTTGCGCCCGCCTCAATCTGCTTTTGAGCTATGCTCCTGATAAAGTCCGCATCACGGTTGATAACCGCCGTCTCGATAACCGCCTCGTTTTTTACCTTTCGGCTGGTGTTGATTCTCTCACCGATGATGAGCATGATCTGCCTCCTTGCGGATGAAAAATAAAATACCCAAAATTTGCTTGGGGGTATTATAACAGATTTGCGTCCGGAATTGCAATAAAAATAGAGTGCGGTTCGACACCTCCCTCATGTTATATAACGATCCGGAGACCATATTTCAATGCTCCGGTTGGGCCTGCCTGAGAGCGGCGTGGACGGCATCGACAACCCCAGGTTCGATACGCACATCGGCGCAATGAAGCCGGGCCGCCTGAGCAATGGTTGCCAGCGCGGACGCTTTCACATGATGGGGAGCGGTCGCCCAAACCATATCCGCCATGTGGCAGAGGGCTGCCGACACCCCCTCAATAGGATGTCGATCCAGCATCCCCAGTACCATCAGAAGCCGGCGATAAGACATTACGGCCTGAATGGAATGGGCCGGAGCCTTCGCCCCGGCCGGGTTGCGCGCGCCGTCCACCAGAAGAGTCGCCCGATGGCGCAGAATCGCCATGCGTCCCGGAATGGCGGCGTCTTTGAGACCCCGGTAGATCGATTCCATCGAGAGAGAAACCCCTCTGTCCTGCAATACTTCCGCCGTCGTCACGGCGGAAGAGGGGTTGGCTGACTGAAAAAACCCAACAGACCGAGAGAAAGCTCCGCACAGCATCCCCGCCTCCCGGTGATGTCAAGCTTGACTCCCTCCAGAAAGGCTGTTTTGACCTGCCATCGGACGTCGGCTTCCTCATCCTCTCCTGCGCGGATCAGCGGAGTACCGAGCCGACCACAGGCGCATCGGCAGCGGGGACCACCGCATAATCCACCCGCTATTCCATGCACCACAAAAAACCCAGGGAATCTCCACATCGAATTCGAGAGGCCGCCCGAAACCAGGGTCGGCGGCGATAGAGGCCACATGAGGGACAACCTGGGTCATCAATCGAGCGACATCTTTAAGAGAGATCATTTGCCCGTTGATTTGGACTCTCTCTCCCATATCGCAGACATGGGAGGACAGATAAGCGCCGACTCGATAATCCTCTGCCTGCAAGATGGACGAGATCATCATACAGGTGGAACCTTTGCCGTTGGTTCCACCTACGTGGATACAGCGGAGTTTATCTTGAGGATTCTGGAAACGCTCCAGTCCTGGTTTCGATCCGAATTTCGTCAAGCCATCCAGATAAAGAACGGCTTCTTTGAAGTACTAAGCTCTACGCTCCTTGCTGGTGACTGCGTTCCTCCCAGGGAGCGGGTTCCGGGATACCGAACATGGCGCGTTTCGTTTTTAGATAGTAAAGATAGTTCTCGAAGGACACATCCGGCGGGCAGCGGTGGTCGACATGGGGGATGTAGCCGCCCATCGCCACCAGCTTTTCGATCCGGCCCAGTTCCTTGCGGATGGCCTCTTTCCCCTCGGCCAGCTTGGTTTTGTCCACGCCGCCCATGAGGAGGACGCTGCGCCCATATTTTTCGCGAATGGGTCGGGGATCGGAGCCACCGCGCACCTCCAGAGGGAACATGCAGTTTACCCCACCCTCCAGCCAGAGGCCGACCAGTTCATTGATGTTGCCGTCGCAGTCCACATAGACGACATCGACCCCATTTTCTTTCAGAAGATCGGTGATGCGTTTGTAGCGGGGAATCATCCACTCCCTGAACATCCGCGGGGAGATGATAGGGCCTTTGTTGAAAGCCATATCCTCCCAGAAGGCGGCGTAATCGAGATCGACCTCCCGGGCGGCTCGCTCGATCAATCGCAGGGTCATGACGGTGATGTGCTCCATCATCTCCTCGACAAGGTCTGGCTCCTCGATGCAGGCGATGGAGATATTTTCGAAGCCCATCCAGTCGCGAATCCACCCGAACAAACTGCCGCACCAGACGCCCAGCGGATAATCGCGGTTTTTGTAGCTTTCCTTCAGCCGCTGCCACTCGTCTTGTCCGGGAAGACGGCCCGGTGTGTCCGGGTTCAGGCGCTCCTTGAAGGCTTTCCAGGTCTCCCGGTCTTTGACCGGAAACTCCAGGTATTTGGGGATGGAGGATGCGCCGTCCTTGTGGATGATACTCTTCACCCCGGTCCCGTCGATGACGATGCGGTGACGGTCTGTCTCCTCCAGCACCCGGTACTCGAAGCCGGGCATCATTCCCAGGTGGACGGGCACTCCACCCCGGGGAGCGAACCCGAAATAGCGGTCGGCGATCCAGTTGTTATCGATTTCTTTCGGAAGCCCTTGCTTGTGCCAGACGGTAAAGGTTTCGTCCCAGTAGCCGAATTCCTCGTCCGGGACGTGATCCACGCTCTGAAAATGCATCGTCCGCACCCAGCGATCTCGGTGGTTCATATGCAGATCTCCCCATACGCCGGAACCCCCCTCGCCTCTCGGGGAAACCAGGGGGGTTCTCCTTGCGTATCTCTATCCGTACCGCCTTCTATACGTTCAGGATCTCTTTGAGCGCGTCGACGGCGCTGGCGGCGTCCGGGGCGTAGCCGTCCGCGCCGATTTCGTCGGCGTATTCCTGGGTGACGGGAGCGCCGCCCACCAGGACGGTGATCTTATCGCGCAGTCCAGCCTCATCCAGCGCCTGGATGGTGGTCTTCATGCCGGGCATGGTGGTGGTCAGCAGGGCGGACATGGCGATAACGCTGGCCCCTTTGTCCTTGACGGCCTCCAGGAACTTCTCAGGGGAGACGTCCACACCGCAGTCCACGATCTCGAAGCCCGCGCCTTCCAGCATCATCATAACCAGGTTCTTGCCGATGTCGTGGAGGTCGCCCTGGACGGTCCCGATAGCGACCTTAGCGCGCGCTTTGATATCGCCTGCGGCGAGGAGCGGCTTGACCAGGGCCATCGCGGACTGCATAGCGCGGGCCGCGACCAGCACTTCGGGCACATAGAATTCGTTGCACTTGAACTTCTCACCGACGACCTGCATGCCGGGGATCAGCCCTTCGTTGATAATCTCGACCGGGGAAGCTCCCTCATCAAGCGCCTTGCGGGTCAGTTCTTCGCTTTTTTTGCGATTACCGTTAAGAACGCTCTCCTGGAGTTCTTTCAAATCGGCCATGTTAAAGTTCCTCCTTTAGACGGTGATGGCAGACGCGCCATCGATTTTAGATTTTGATGGCAATCGCGCCATCGTCGGAAGAGGGGCTGTGCGCCCCTATCTCTGATACTTCCATCACACGCTCATCATAGGTGGCCCGGATGCTCCGACCGGGCGGGACGATCAGGAAATCCTCGTTCCAGTCGCCACCGATGAAACGCTCCAACAGGGAAAGATCGCCGGAGATCTCCCCGTACTGCCAGCCGTTCTCACGGCAGATGGCCTGCACCTGATCCCTTAAGTTCAGAGCTTCGGCAAAGGGAAAATCGATCAGAATACCGTCTCTATAATGCTGTTTCCACCCCCCGAAAAATTCCATGAGATATTGGGCGTTTTCTTCGCCGTAGGTTTCGACCATCTCTTCATAGGATTGGGGCAACCCGAGGGCGTTCGATACGCTCTGAGCCTGGTTCAGTTGTTCCCCGCCGCGCCGCTCCAGCCAGCCTGCGGTGTAGTAATACGTCCCCGGATGCCCGGAGAAGTATTCCCTGTATCGCTCCCGCGACCCCATAAAAAAGGTGATGCAGTCATGGGCGCGGGGGATCACCAGCCGGGTGTGCCCGGCCCGGATTCCGTCCAGCAGCCGGTTGCAAAAGGCGAAACAAAGCAGGATCGCGTCGCACCCTTCCGGCACGCTGTCGATATAGGACTGGAGGAGGGGCCGGTTCTTGTCAGGCTCGTTGTGATACCCCTCACGGCTCAGGTAGAGAATGTCCAATTCATTCGGCGAACGCGGGGCGATTTCCTCCAGCTCGCGCCGCATGACATCACATGCGATTACCTTCAACCTAGCCACTATAGAGTCCTTCCTTAACCGCGAAGATTATACGCTCCCTCTTCGAGCGCCAGCGCGTAGACCATTTCGACCTCTTCCAGAGGCGTATCGGGCTGAACCATGTGCGAGGTGTTGAAAATGAAGCCCCCGCCCGGCTTCACGGCCCTCATGGTCTCGATGATTTCCTGCCGGGTTCTCTCGGGCTGGCCGCGCCCCAGGGTGGTGCGGACATCCAGCCCCCCGCAGACCGTCAATTTCGGCGCGAAGCGTTCCTTCACCTCTTTCTGGTTCATCCCGGCCGACACCTGCACCGGATGGAGGATATCGAACCCTAGTTCCACAATGCCGTCCAGCACTGAGGTCACGTCCCCGTCGCTGTGTAAGGACAGCGGGGCCTCCCGCCGCTTCACATGCCGGGCAATAGTCCGGGTGGCCGGAAAGATCATCTCCCACCAGACCTTCGGGCGAAAGAGGAGGGCGTTGTTCATACCCCAGTCATCGGAAACGTGGATGACATCCACCCCGATATCCAGGCAGTTATCGATATACTTCACGGCCCAGGCCGCGATCCGATCAAAGAGGGCGGCCATCTTCTCCGGCTCCAGGGCCAGATTCATGAGGCTTTCCTGAAGCCCCAGCATCCCGGTCGAACACTCGAAGACGCCCGGGGTCTGCACGGTGACCACGCGCCCGCAGCGCCCCTTGTGATGGGCCACATCCGCCCGGATGGTTCGGTAGATATGACTGTCGTCGGGATCGGTGAACGGGCCGTCCAGCAGGTCGTCCAGGGTCAGCACATGGCCGTAGATATTCGTCGGGCCGGCAGGTTCCTCCTCCTTGCGAAAGAAGGCTCTATCGATCAATCCCCCGTCGGGAAAGGTCTGCCAGAGATCAATCGAGAGGGCATCGTAGAAGGCGTTGATGCTGCCGTATGCGGCCTCGATCCGCTGGGTGATGCCCGGCTGGTTGAATATCCACAGATGCAGGGGAACCCTGTCCGGCTCCCGATGCCGGATGGCTAGAAAGAAGCGTTCGCGAGAAAGCATAGAACTCCTTCAGCTCGATGCAAGATGCGTGCCGAATCGTCATTTCGGCGTCGCTGCCCGGATTCCTCCTCCGGCTGGTAAATTCCCGCTACGGCCCTGAAATACGCTCCCGGACATCTTCGTCCGCATAGGCGGCCACGATCTCGGCGTAATAGATGCGGTGGTAGTCGCCCTGGGGATAGAAGGCATCGCGGATGGGGCCTTCCAGAACGTCGTCGGGCAGGTCGTTCTTGTAGAGAACGCGGCATTCGTAATGAATGACGCCTTCCGCGATGATGGGGGACGCGACCGCTCTGGAAGGCGCGGCGGTCATCTTCATCTCGGCGAACTTGTCGTGGCCGCGTCCGGACTTCGTGCCGCAAAAATTGACGGCTTCTTTCATATCGGCGGGCATGACGTTGACGGTGAAGTCGCCGGCCTTTTCCAGCAGCCCGTAAGTGTGGCGGGAGGGGCGGACCAGTGCGGTCAGGATCGGCTTCCCCCAGATCACCCCGACCGTACACCAGCCGATGGTCATGGCGTTAGGCCTGCCATCGGCCCCCTCGACCACCAGCAGGACGCCTTCTCGGGAAGCCACTTCCAGGATTTCGGGCAGATAATCGGTATAATGCGCTTCGCGTTTTGCCATCCGGACTCCTCCCCAGGCTCAGAATTTCTCCCAGTGCAGCACCGATTCGAGGGGCCGCTTCTCGCGAACCGGCTCTTCCGCCGGATAGCCGACCGCCAGGAAGCTGATGGGCTTCATCTCCTCCGGCGCTCCCAGGAGCCGGGCGATTTTGTCGCCGTAATCGGTCTTGTCCCCGGCCACCCAGCAGGATCCCAAGCCATGCGCCCGGGCGGCCAGCAGGATATTCTCCGTCGTGGCGGCCCCGTCCTCCACATAGAAATGAGAAGCCTTGCAGAAAACGACAATGCATGCCGGCGCGGTCGCGATGAATTTGCCCCAAGCCGTCAGGTCGGCGATCTGCCTGCGGGTCTCCGGGTCGGTCACCACGACGAACTCCCATGGCTGCCCATTGTTGGCCGACGGCGCAAGGCGGGCGCAGTCGATGATGTCTTCCAGGATCTCTTTCGCCACCGGCTTGTCCCGGTAAGCCCGGACGCTCCGGCGCGTTTTCAGCATTTCAATGGCGTCCATGTCATGCTCCTGTATGATGTTCAGGCATCACCCTCAATATTTCCCGTATTCCACCGCCGTTTCGATCATCGCCAGATAGTTCTCGGCGGCTTTGGCGGGAAGCACGCGAGTGTAGGGAGATGCGCTCGGGCAGAGGATGAAACCGCCTCCCGGCGCGGCATCCTCGATGGCCTGGCGGGTCATCTCCCGGATTTGCTCTATGCTGGCGGCGTAGAGATCGCCGACCTGGATGTTTCCTTCCAGGCAGATATGCGCGCCGACCCGCTTTTTGGCTTCCTTCAGGGGCATGTCGCCCAGGGGAGGAGCCTCGATGGGGTGCAGGCAGTCGGCTCCGATGGTGACGAACTCCTCCAGAATGTCCTGCATGGGGCCGTGGCAGTGGATGTGGAGCAGCCCTCCGGCCCGGTGGATACGCTCCGCCAGGCTGACCTCGCAGGCCGTCACCCACCGGCGAAAAGCCTTCGGGGGCATGAGAGGCGGCCCGGCATACTCCTCCCCAAGCATGGCGTAGGCCCCTGTCATCCCCTGACCGATGAGATGATCGAGAAGATCGTGCAGCCTTTCCGTGAAGAGATCGATTAACTGATCGATGACGGCGGGGGATTCCAGGCTCCAGACCGCCAGCAGCTCCGAGCCGACCAGCTCGTGTACAAAGCAAATCGGGTCTACAAAGGTGGCGATCACCAGAGCGCGCTCCCCCACCCGTCTCTCCAGATCGAAATAGGCACCGACATCCGGACGAACGGGAATATAGGGAATGGAGAGGAAGCGTTCCAGATCGGCCTCGTCTTCGACCCAGAACTTCTGCACCAGGCTGGGATAGTCCTTCCGGCTGACCCGCGTGATCGAAGACAGGGGGCCTTTGGGCGTCCGGACAATGGTTTCATAGAGTACCCAGTCCCCGGCGTCGTGGGTAAGGCTTTCGGTGGGCAGTTCGGTGGCGCTGGCAAAGAAGCCGTAGGGGATGCCCCATGAGGCGACCATATCGCCGTTTTCGCTGACCGATTCGATCAACGGCCTGAAGCTGGGATGGCGGGAGGCCGCCCACCCCTCGTCCCAGGCCAGCACACCGCGCACCTGGATCGGAACGCGGTCGGGCTGCTGGCGGTGAAAAGCGGCCAGCAGCCGCTTCCGGGAAGTCCATTCGTTATTTGTAGACACCGTAGGCCTCCACCGCATCGAAGAAAGCCTGGATGTTTTCCCAGGGCACATCCGGCTCCAGAACGTGCGTCGGGGCCACGACCAGGGCCGGGCCAAAGAGTTCGATCATCTCCCTTACGGCGCGGCGCACGCCCTCAGGCTTTCCGAAGGGCATGACGGTCTGGGTGCCGACGGTTCCCCAGAAGGCCAACCGGCCCCCGTACCGCTTTTTGAGCCACTGGATATCCAGACATTCGGGCTGGACGGGATTCAGCACCGTAATTCCGACATCCGCCAGATCATCGATGATAAGGGAGATATCGCCGTCGCTGTGATACCAGCAGGGGATATCGGGGCGCACGTCCCGGGCGGCCTGGATCTCCCGGGCCAGCCGGGGCTTGAGCCATTTGCGCCAGTGTTCCGGCTTCATCATCAGGCGGTCCTGCATGCCCACATCGTCCCCGTAGCGCATCATATCGACCCCGGCCTCGGCCATCCGCCTGGCCCGGAAGCAGTTGTCGCGGGTGATATGATCGAGAACGCATTCCACCAGATCGGGATTGAGCAGAATATCCTCGAACCACTTCTCGAACCCGATGATCTGCCAGGAGGTCTCGAAGATGTGTCCTGCGAAGCCGTCCACGAAAAAGCCCATCTCGTGAAGCCGGGCGACATCGGCCTCCAGGTGGACGTGGCGCGATTCCGGGGCCATATCGGGCCAGGGATAGGCTTCCACCTCTTCCACGGTGGCGGCGTTCCGCAATGGAAAGAGGTACTGGCTGAAATGGAAATAGTGGGCCGGGCGGGCCATCGTGCCGTATTCTCCGGTGATGACGGTATCCTCCGGCAGCCCTTCCAGATAGGGAGTGAAATCAGGCATGGCCTCCGGGCCGCGGAAGCCGATGCTCCGGGTCTCCATGCCGAAATAGGCGGATGGATCGTCGCTGCCGGTCTTTTCGCGGAAGATTTCATAGATGGCGGGGGTAAAACCGGCTTCTTTGGGCGCTTTGTCCGGCTTTTCGTGCCGGACCGCGGACAGAACTCGCTCGCGTGGCGTCATTTATCACCTCGTTATGGCTGGCCCAGAGCCGCTTCGACTTCCTTGATCTGGGCCATGGTCGGGATGTGCTGCGGACACTTCTCTTCGCATGGGCCGCACTCCAGGCAGGAGGCGGCCCGGGCCGGAATTGCTTCGCCTTCCACCTTATGCCGACCGAGACGGGCGTAAGCGTGTTGCACGTATTCTTTCAGGCCGTAAATCCAGTAGTAATTCATGGCCGTGAAGTTGCCGGGGATATCGACATTGCTCGGGCAGGGCATGCAGTAGGCGCAGCCGGTGCAGTAAAGCTGTGCGAGCTTTTTATTCTCCTCCAGCATGGCCGCAAGCCTGACGCGCTCCTCCCCGGACAGCGGTTCGGCACGGGAGGCGGTGGCGACATTTTCCAGAACGTGCTGCATGGTAGACATCCCGGAGAGGGGTGCCGTGACGTTCGGGTTCGCCAGCACGAAGCGGAGCGCGGCCTCCGGAGTGCTTTTGGCCCCGCCGGGGATCAGGCGGGCGATCTCCTCGGAGGGCGGGCCGCCCAGCCTGCCGCCCCATCACCACCACGCCCATCCCCTTCTCTCGGGCGTGGGCGATAGCATCCTCATTGCCCCGGTCGAGCAGGTTGTATTGCGCCGTGCATCCGGCGAACTCCCCGGTATCGATCAGCTTGAAAAGATTTTCCGGAGCATCCTGGAAAGAGAAAGTTCGATAACGGATCAAACCTTCCTCCTGCGCCCTGACGGAAGCATCCCTCGGGCCGCCGTGAGCGGTGAAGCTGCCTGTCCATGCCTCCCAACCGATGCCGTGGAAGTGATACATATCGATCTGATCCACGTCCAGCTTTTCGAGCTGCTGCTCCATGACTTTGCGCCATTTGTCCCCGTCGGCCTCCCAGACAGGGTTTTTGGTGGAGAGGAAAACCTTTTCCCGTTAGCCGTCCTTCAGGGCGCGGCCCACCGCGATCTCGCTCTTCCCGTTGCAGCATCCGAAAGCCGTGTCGATGTGACAACTCCGTCCCCTAAAGGGGACGGCTTCTCGGTGAACGCATGACGCAATCGTCTGCGTTACCCACCGAAGGCTGTGTCCCATCCCGTAATATATTCTTGGCGGCGTTCACGTCCTGGGCTTCGACATATCCGCACTGCGGGCAACGATGCGTTCGCACGGAAAGAGTCTTGGGAACGAGTTCGCCGCAAGAAAAACACCGTTGGCTCGTGAAGTGCGCGGGAACTGTCACTACCTGATGACCAGCATTCTCAGCTTTGTACGTCAGGAGATCGACAAACATACGCCACGAGGCGTCGGAAATCGATTTGGCGAGGTGGTGGCTTTTCACCATCCCGGAGATGTTCAAGTCTTCGAGTACAATCTTGCTATACGAAAGAGCGTATTGATGAGAAACCTTGTGCAGAAAATCCTTTCGCTGTCGGGCGATCTTGAGGTGAGTCTTGGCGACAGACTTGGCCGCTTTCTTGCGTCGGTGACTTCCCCTCTTAGAGCGAAGGTGAGCGGTCTTCGGAGTGCCTTCAAGCGGACGATGCATCTTGACCTTGATACTCTTACCGAGTTTTGCAGGAAGGTGCAGATGCTTGCCGTCATCCTCGATCCAGGCGTCTTTGCCTTTTGTGAACTGCCGAAGTTGGATCGAATGCCACTGATTCGCCGACTTGAAGCGAGGAAAACCGACCTTCGCCCCGAATTCTTTTCGGTGTACGAACCGCTTGACGGCTTTATGCAGCCTATCGGAGAGCATCTGCACGGTTGTCTGCGGCATACTCTCTCCACCGCGTCCTTTGAATCGGATATTCAGGTCATAGCGCTTCAGGAACTGGCCGGATGCCTCGTACTCCGTTTTGACCGCTTCAAGCATTTCATTGTACAGGTGACGCGAAGCGATCAAGCCGGGCATGAGTTATCCTGTTTGCGCTCTAAGCAGCCCGTTGGAGTAAGGGTTCAGTTTTCCTTCCGACCAGGCGGTAGGGGCGAACCTCGTGTTCGCCCTGAAAACGGCCCTACCGGTAGGGCGGGCGATCACAAGGATCGCCCCTACAGGCCAGACCGGATCCGCCAAAAACTGCCCCTTTACTCCAACCTCCTGCTTAGTCGGATACAGCCTGTACTCGAAAGTCTTCATGGGCCTATTGAAACAGATTAGAATCAGAGTGACAAGAGAAAGGATGTCGCTTCGGAACGCGACCGGGTTGATTCTGTCGCCTAAAGGCGATCAGCCCTCTGCCCGATTTTCTGATAGCATGTAGCTCTGTTACGCCGGAAGAAAAGCGTTTTCCTGCCTATAGGCGATCTGCTTTTAGGCAATCACCAGCCGTTCCCGTCAGTTCCATTTCCAGTTCGATCTCGTCTCTGATGGGGATGCTATCCCAGCCCGCTATTTCGCCGCCGCTGCGCCGGGACAGGATGCCGGTGCGGATAGCGGTGATGCGGAAGCCGAATTTCTGGTAGAGGCGGAGGGCCGGAACGTTATCGTTGGTGGTACGGATGCGGATGCGGGTGCAGCCCTCCTTGGGGGCGGCCTCATCCCGCGCATAGGCCAGAAGCCTCCGCCCGATCCCCAGGCGGTGATAGCCCTGGGCCACCGGGATTCGCAGGATATTGAAAATGTCCTCCTCCACCCGGTAAGCCAGATAGCCCGCCGGAGCGTCTCCCAACTCGGCCATTACGATAGTGGCCCGGGAGAGCATCCGCTCCATCGCATCAGACTCCATATTGGTCTTTTGCGCCAGGGCGCGGACAATGGGAGCGTCCCCCCGGTCGAAGGGGCGCAGGATGATATGCCCCCGGATATTCGCAAGGGCGGATTCCCCCAGCACTTCCAGAACGGGTTCGGGATGAATCAGCGCCCGGGCCAGGCCTGGAACGGCGATTGCCAGCTTATCCTCCAGATCCGTGGTGATTTCATGCGCCTCCCGGATGGAGAGGGTATCGTCGAAGGTGCAGTGCATCGCCAGGTAAATCTGGCTGCCCGAACGGCGGACAGTGATGCCGTGGCATTCTACAACCCCCTCGATAAGGGAGGCGATGCCCCGCACCTTTTCGATGATATCGCCCGAGGACGCCGTGACATCGCGGATATCCCTGCCCCGCTGCTGTCTGGATTCGATATGGATATTGGCGGCGGTCACATTGGGCATTTCGGCCCGGATCGCTTTTTCCAGGTCGGTCGCCATCGCGTGCGCTTGCCGGATATCCAGGCTTTCATCGACTTCCATGTGAAGGTCGACATAGACCAGGCCGCGCTCCTCGTGAGCCTGGATGTTGTGAATGGTCTTGGCCTGGCTTTCAGCGATGGTGCGGATGCGCTCCGGAATGGTCTCTCCCTTGCGGCGCGTGGGGGAGGTATGGACAACCACATCGGATTCGGGGACGATCTCCTGAATCCTGCCGACCACATCCACGGCGATAGCGTGGCTCTGTTCGGTCGGCAGCTCCCGACCCACTGCCACCACCAGGTCGACAAAGCTCTTGTGTCCCGACTGGCGCAGGCGCACCCGGCGAACCTCCAGAACACCCTCCACCTGCACGGCTGCCTGCTCGATCAGGGGAACCATGCCGGTCGGTGCCCGGTCGAGCAGCACATCGATGGTGCGCTTTCCCAGCCGAACGCTGACCCAGATCACCAGGACCGCCACACCCAGAGCCGCCAGAGCGTCCGCCTTCTTGAAATATTCCGCCTGACCGGAGTATTCGCCGATTTTGACCAGCCCCAGGCCGATGAGAACGACGGAAGAAGACCAGACATCGGTGCTGAAGTGGAGGGCGTCGGCTTCCAGCGCCTGGCTGTTGTGCTTCTTCGCCACCCGCAGCAGAGCGCGGGAGCGGGTGATATCGATCAGAATCGATACGAGGATCACCGCAAAAGCCCAGACCGTCACCTCCACTTCCACATGCCTGAAAAAGAGCCGCTCGACGGCCTCATAGACGATCCACCCGCAGGTCGCCAGGAGAAGCAGGGTCTCGACAAAAGCCGATAGATTCTCCACCTTCGCATGGCCGTAAAGATGGTCGGCATCGGCAGGCTTATCGGAGATCCTCACCGCAAAATAGGTGACCACAGCGGCGATCAGATCGAGGCCGGAGTGGGCGGCCTCCGACAGAATCCCCAGGCTTCCGGTCATCAAGCCGACCACCAGCTTCATAACGGTCAGCAACACAGCAGCCCCGACGCTGCTCAGGGCGACGCCTTTTTTCTCTTTTTCCGCCTGGGACTGAGGGATAGTTGCAGTGGACATGATTTGCCTTTTCAAATATTAACCCAAGTTGCTCCCTACC
>JADLDR010000073.1 GCA_020846535.1 Armatimonadota bacterium
AAACGATGGTCACACAGCCGGTTCCGCAGCCGAAAATCCATTCCCCTGAGGAATATCTTGCCATCGAGCGTGAAGCCGAATTCAAAAGCGAATACCTCAACGGCGAAATTTACGCTCTCGCAGGCGGCAGCCCGAAACATAGTATCATCACGGTCAATGTCACTGCGATAGTCGCTCTTCAACTCAGGGGCAAACCCTGCATGGCCTTCTCCAACGATATGAAAGTCCGCACCCGTGGAGACGCTCTTTATGCTTATCCTGACCTTACCGTGGTCTATGAGGAGCCGGTCTTCCATGACAGGCATCAGGACGTTCTGCTCAACCCTGCCGTCATCATCGAAGTGCTTTCCCCGTCCACCGAAGCCGACGACCGGGGCAAGAAGTTCGCGCAATACCAGCGAATCGAATCGCTGACAGACTATCTTCTGGTGGCCCAGGAAGAACCCCGCATCGACCATTTTGTCCGCCAGCCCGGCAACCGCTGGCTCCTGACCGCCGTTTCGGGGATGGAGGCAAGGCTTGCCATCGCCTCGATTGGCTGCACGCTCTTGCTTGCCGAAGTCTATGATAAAGCCTTCCCGACAGCCTGACCGCCGGTTCCAAAAATTTGTTGTCAGTGAACATTAATTGTGGTATAATATTGCGAGATCATGAAGAGCGACCCCGGGGAGCGATTCCCTGCTGTTGGCGAACTTCAGACGAGCGCATCCGGCGCTTTCGCTCTGAAGTTTTGTCCGTATTTAGGGGCGCTTTCGCCGTAAATTTCGGTCCCGACGCATCCGGCGGGACAGGGCGGCCCGCAGGCTGGCCCTTCATTACAGGGAGGAGTCTGTTTTTCTATGAAACGAACCTATCAGCCGAAGAAGCGGCACCGCAAGCGCGTTCACGGCTTTTTGAAGCGGATGAGTACCCCGGACGGACGCAATGTCATCAAAGCCCGACGGAACAAAGGCCGCCACCGCCTGACTGTTTGATCCCTTGCTGCCCAGGGACGAAAGGCTGACCGAGAACCGCGACTACCGGCGGGTATATGGCAAAGGCAGCGCGGTCCGGGGCCGCTTCGCTGTGCTGCACTGCCTGAAGCGGGGAGGGACGCAGAGACGGTTCGGGTTTGTGGCAAGCAAAAAGCTGGGCAAAGCCCACGACCGGAACCGGGCGCGGCGCAGGCTTCGCGAGGCGGTGCGCCTCCTGCGGGGTGGCTTCCGGCCCGGATACGACTATGTTTTTGTGGCGCGCAAGGCCGATACTGAGCCGTCCTTTTCGAGTCTTCTGGCGGAAGTTCAGGCGCTGGCCCGGAAAGCGGTCATCTGGCAGGAACCGGAGAAGCCGGTATGCGACACATCCTGATCTTTGCCATTCGCTGTTACCAGAGGGTTTCCCGCTTCACGCCGCGGGTCTGCCGCTTCGAGCCGACCTGCTCGGCCTACGCGGTGGAGGCCCTTCAGAAATACGGTGCCGTCAAAGGGGGTTGGATGGCCCTCTGGCGGCTTTTGCGCTGCAACCCCTTCAATCCCGGCGGTTATGATCCCGTGCGTTAAAGAGAGGTCATCAAGAGAAGAGCCGATGCATCGATTCCGCAGTCTCCTGTTTGTGCTGGCCGTTCTGGTCGGGCTGTCGCTGCTGGCGGGCTGCATGCCCACCGCGCCCAAGAGCGATAGGCCACTTTCCGAGCTTCAGGCAGAGGCGAAAAAGGCCGAATCCGCGAAAAAGTACGACGAAGCCCTGCGTCTCTACGAGACCATTGCCGCCTCTTTCCCGAAAACCGAGTCGGCGGGAAAGGCCCGCCTGCAAGCCGCCGATATCCTGTTTCTAAAAGCGCAGGCTGCCGATAAGACGAACCCGAAGGAGGCGCTTCACAGCCTGGAGCGATCTCGCGATATCTATCGCGATGTGCAGCGCCAGTTTGCGGATATGCCTACCGTCAAGCAGCAGGCCGACGCCCGACTGAAAGTGGTACTGTCCACCATAGACGGACGGCACAAAGACAGCCCGCTGTACAAAATTCTCGATTTCTTCGTGGCGCTAACGGGCAGGAACTCGTTCAGCTACGCGCTTGCCATCATCATGATCACTCTGGTGGTGAAAGGCGTTCTGACACCCTTCACTCATATGCAGTACAAGGCGATGCGCGACATCCAGCGCGTCCAGCCGAAGGTGAAGGAACTTCAGGAGAAATACAAGGGCCGCCCGCCCCAGGAACTCAACCAGCGGCTCATGGCGCTCTACAAAGAAGAGAAGGTCAGCCCATTCTCCAGTTGTCTGATGACCGTTGTGCAGATCCCGGTGCTGTGGCTTCTTTACAGCATGATTCGCACCTACGAATATCAGTTTTCCCATGGGACGTTCCTGTGGATCGGCAGCCCGCTTCATGAAGCCTTCCCGAAATATATCGCCGCCAACCTCTCCCAGTCGGATATCCCGATGGTGATCCTTTATGGCATCAGCATGTATTTCTCGATGAAGCTGACCCCTGCCGCAGACCCGGCCCAGGCCGAGCAGCAAAAATTGATGGCGATCATGATGCCGGTCATCTTCACGATCATGTTCCTCCAGTGGAACTGGCCGTCCGCCTTCCTGCTGTACTGGCTGTTCTTCAATATCGTCAGCACCTACCAGCAGTGGCATATCCTCAAGCAGCCGGTGACCAATGCGGCCCCTGTCACCGAGCCGCAGATACCTGTTATCAAGCCCAAAAAGAAGAAAAAGTGACGAAGGGAGGCCGCTCCCCATGGAGCCGTTCGAGCAAACCGGAAAATCGATTGAAGAAGCCAAATCTCTGGCCCTGGAGCATCTCGGCCTGACAGAAGACCGGGTGGATATCGAGGTGCTGGACGAAGGGGCGAAAAGCTTCCTGGGCCTCCTCCACAGCCCCGCCCGCATCCGCGTCACCCTGAAAGGGGAAGGCCCACCCGCCCGGGCCGCAGAAACCGATGAGAGCGCCGCGATTCCGCCGCCTGCCGACGCCGCTTCCGGAGAGGAGATCCGGCAGTTCGTGCAGTCCGTGCTGGACGCCATGGGGCTGGAAACCACAACGGCCATCCGCCAGGACGGCCCGGAGCAGGTCGATATCGAGATTACGGGCAGCGATACCGCCATCCTGATCGGAAAACACGGCCAGACCCTGAGCGCCCTGCAAACCCTGGTTGCTCATATCGTCAACCGGAAAACTCACCAGTGGAAGCGGGTGCTTCTGGACGCCGAACACTACCGCGAGCGCCATGAGGAGACCTTGCGCGAGCTGGCCCTCACCCTGGCCCGGGATGTGAAGCGAAAAGGGCAGGAGGCCGTCGTCTTCGAGGCGCGAGACCCCCGGGACAGGCGCGTTATCCATATGGCTCTTGCCGACCACCCCGATGTCTATACCTACAGCGAAGGGGAGGGCGAAGACCGGAGGGTGGTCATCTCTCCCAAAAACTGACGGCTATTCCTACAAAGCATCGAATCGGGAGGGAGCCATGCCTGCGGCATACCCTGCCCGATTTTGTTTTTTGCCATGAAAGAGAATCTATTCGATACAATCGCCGCCATAGCCACGCCCGTCGGGGAAGGGGCCGTCGGAATCGTCCGGATGAGCGGCCCGGAGGCGGTGGAGATTGCGGGCCGCCTCTTCCGCGCCCGGTCGGGCAGGCCGGTAGCGTCCTTCAAAACCCACACCGTCCACTACGGCGCGGCGTTCGACCCGGCTTCCGGGGAGACGGCGGATGAAGTGCTGCTCAGCCTCTTCCGCGCCCCGAAGAGCTACACCTGCGAGGATGTGGTGGAACTGAGCTGCCACGGCGGCATCGTTCCCCTCCGCCGCATTCTGAATCTGGCCCTGCAAAACGGCGCTCGCGTCGCGGAGCCGGGCGAGTTCACCCGCCGGGCCTTCCTGAACGGACGCCTCGATCTCTCTCAGGCCGAAGCGGTGATCGATATCATCAGAGCCAGAACAGACGCTTCCCTGAAGGTGGCCGTGCAGCAGTTGGGCGGGACGGTCTCCACCGAAGCGCAGAACATCAGGAATCTGATCGTGCGGGTGCTGGCATCCATCGAAGCCTCCATTGACTTTCCGGAGGATGTGCCCGAGCCTGCCCCTGGCGAGGTGGCCTATCAGATCGAGACAGCCGCCGGTCTGGCAGAAAAGCTTCTGACCGGCTGGCAGCGCGGCAGGATATACCGGGAAGGGGCCCTGATGGCGATTGTCGGGCGGCCCAATGTGGGGAAATCCTCCCTGATGAACGCCCTCCTCAAAGAGAACCGGGCCATCGTCACTTCAATTCCCGGCACGACAAGGGATATTATCGAGGAAAGCCTGGATATCCAGGGCATCCCTCTGCGCGTGGTCGATACCGCCGGGCTGCGGGAAACCAGCGATCCGGTCGAGAGCATCGGTGTGGAGCGCACCCGCGAGCAACTGAAGGCCGCCGATCTCGTGTTGTGGGTTATCGATACCTCCGAGCCTCTGGCCGCGGAGGATACCGGTATCGCCTCAATGCTGGAGGGCCGCAAAGCGGTCGTCGCCCTCAACAAATCCGACCTGCCCTGCCGGTGCGACCTTGCTCCCGTCCAAAATGCCCTAACCGGCAGGCGGGCCGTCAAAACGGCCCCCCCTGCCGGGCTGGGGCTGGATGAGTTGGAAAAAACGGTCGCCGACCTGCTTTTGGCAGGCGAAGTTTCGGCCAGCGATGCGGCCCTGGTGAGCAACGTCCGGCACAAAAACGCCCTGGAGCGAACGCTCCGGAGCCTGGAAGACGCCCGCCGGACAGCCCTTTCCGGCCTCCCACTCGATCTGGTCAGCATCGACCTGCAAGCCGCCCTGGACAGCCTGGGCGCAATCACCGGCGAAACGGTGGCCGAGGATATCATCCATCGAATCTTCGCCGAATTCTGCATCGGGAAATAGCGAAAGAGGATTCGCTTCATTAGGTAAACCAAGCTGCTCCCTACCTGATTCGAACCTCTGACGGGGTGTAGGGGCGCGATTCATCGCGCCCAACGGTCTTCGCGGGCGCGATGAATCGCGCCCCTACAGCGGAAACGACGCCGGCCCCAGGTGAGTGGCAACTTGGGTTAAGACCATTCGAACCATGTCAGACCCTACTCTCTACAACAAGCGATACGACGTGGTCGTGGTCGGTGCGGGCCATGCGGGAGCGGAGGCGGCGCTGGCCTCGGCGCGGCTGGGCTGCCGGACGCTCCTGCTGTCCATCAACCTGGACAGCGTGGCTTTGATGCCCTGCAACTGCTCCATCGGCGGCCCGGCGAAGGGGCATATGGTGCGCGAGATCGACGCCCTCGGCGGCAGGATGGCCCTGAATACGGACGCGACCTACACCCACATCCGGATGCTCAATACCGGCAAAGGCCCTGCGGTGCAGGCCATCCGCGCCCAGGCCGATAAAAAGCTCTACCAGCTGACCATGAAACACGCCCTGGAGAGCGAGCCGAACCTGGAGATGAAGCAGGGCATCGTGGACCGGCTGCTGGTGGAAGATGGCCGGGTGTGCGGGGTGGAAATCTGGACAGGCATGCGATACCTGGCGCAAGCGGTCATTATCACCGCCGGAACCTTCCTGCGCGGGCTGATCCATATCGGGGAAGTGCGCTTCCAGGCGGGCCGGGCCGGGGAGTTCGCCGCCATGAAGCTCTCCGATTCGCTCCGGGAAGCGGGCCTGGAGATGGGACGCTTCAAAACGGGAACCACGCCCCGGGTGGACAAGAAAAGCATCGATTTCTCTAAAACCGCCCTGATCCCATCCGATGCAGAACCCCTTGCCTTTTCCTTCATGACACCGCTTCGCCGGCGGGAGGGGCTGCTGCCCTCCTGGCAAACCTACACCTCCCCGGAGACGCGGGAGGTCATTCTCAGGAACCTGCACCTTTCGGCCATGTACGGCGGCCACATCCAGGGAACCGGCCCACGCTACTGCCCTTCCATCGAGGACAAAATCGTGCGCTTCCCGGACAAGGAGAGGCATCAGATATTTCTGGAGCAGGAGGGCTGGGACACCGATGAAATCTACGTGCAGGGCATGTCCACCAGCCTGCCGGAAGAGGTCCAACTGGCCTATTTGAGGACGGTTCCCGGCCTGGAGGAAGTCGAAATGATCCGACCGGGCTATGCGGTGGAGTACGATTATATCCCTCCGGCCCAGCTTCAACTCACCCTGGAGACCCGCAGGGTCGCCGGGCTGTATATGGCCGGGCAGATCAACGGGACCTCCGGTTACGAGGAGGCCGCCGGGCAGGGACTGGTCGCCGGCGTCAACGCGGCCCTGAAAGCGCAGGAACGCCCGCCTTTCATCCTGGACCGCTCCGAAGCCTATATCGGGGTCATGATCGATGACCTGATCGGCAAAAGCACCGAAGACCCCTACCGGATGCTGACCTCCCGCGCCGAATACCGGCTGATGCTCCGTCAGGACAACGCCGACCTGCGCCTCACCCCTCGCGGCAGGGAACTCGGCCTGATCACCGATGCGCGCTGGGAGGCCTTCCTGGAAAAGAAGGAACGGATCGAGGCGGAACTGAGGCGTCTGAAGGCGACCGTCATCAAGCCTTCCCAGACGGAGATGGAGCGGTTGCAGGCCGTCGGCATCGGCGCATTAGCCCGGCCCACCAGCCTGGAAGAGATGCTTCGCCGCCCGGAGATCACCTACCGCGCCCTGGCCGGCGCGGGCTACGGGGACAGCGAACTGCCGGGGCCGGTAGTGGAACAGGTGGAGATTCAGACCAAATACGAGGGCTACATCGGGCGGCAGCAGGCCCAGGTGGAGCGGCACAAGCGCCTGGAGGACCTGCCTTTGCCGGACGATATCGACTACGATACGATTGCGGGCCTTTCCAACGAGGGCAAAGAGAAATTCAAAAAGATCCGCCCGGTCTCCATCGGCCAGGCATCCCGCATCGCCGGCGTCACCCCGGTCGATATCTCTATCCTCATGATCCATCTGGAGCAGCGCCGCAGGCAGGCCGCCCGCAGAAGGGAGAGCGCGTGAGGAAGCGCCTGATTGCGGCGGACTGAGTTATGCAGACAGGTTCTCCCTTCGCTACGCTTCAGGCTCCACGCCCAGCGCCCGGAGTTGTGCGGCCAGCCGGTCGGCGGCTTCGCTGGGGGTCAGAACGAGTTCCGCATCGGCATTGAAATAGCGCAGTTGCCCTTCAAGTATACCGAGATAGAGATCCAGGACATCGCTCCACAGCCAGCCTCTGCCATCGGGCGGGATCGGTTCATAATTATCGCCCCGGAGATAGAAGCCTGCCAGTTCCAGAGTTTCCGGGGAAAACCAGAAGTACTCCGGCGTGTGGAAGGCCCTGGCATAGACATCCTTCCTCTCGGTGCGGTCTACTGCCGCTGTCGAGTCTGAGAGCAACTCGATGATGATATCCGGTAACCTGCCGTCTTCTTCCCAGACCACCCAGGAACGGCGCGGGTGGCGCTGCACCTTTTTGACCACGAAAAAGTCAGGCCCCCGGAAAGGGCGCTTGCGGAGTTGCGACAGGCTGTAATAAACGCTCAAATTGGCACCGATAAAAAAGTCCTGCCGGTCGCGCCAGAGCCGTTCCAGGCTTTCCACGAGCAGGCGCAGTTGATCGTAGTGCTGAGAGCTTTCCATTTCCGGCTCATCGCTGAAAAGCGTCCCTGGCTCCGGCAAGCGAGTCAGAATCTCCTGCTCCTCAGCCGTCAATCCCTCCTCTTTTCTCAGAGATGAGGCCAATCGGTTTGTCATGGAATACTCCTTATCGGCTGACTGCCTCTTCATGCATTCCAATCGGTTATAGCAATATAAATATACAATCTTTTTGTAAGTTTGTCAATTCTACCGTAAAATCTATCTCAGCCCCAGTGATTTCAATCCATCCCTCTCGATAATCGCCTCGATGGACTCCTCGCGGATTCGCGGCAGGTTCGTTCCCTCCACCATCCGGTTGATCGCCCGGATGCCCTGCGCGGATTCCGCCGGGGTGGAGAAGGGATAATCGGAGCCGAAGAGGATTTTGCCGGTGACGCCGTATTCCTGGGCCAGGATCATGCTATTGTAGAACTGCCAGGGGCGGTAGTAGATGGCCGCGATATCGGCCCACACATGGGGATGCTTGCGGATGACCACCAGGGTTTCGCCCTCCCAGGGATGCCCCAGGTGCGCGATCACGATTCTGAGTTCCGGGAACCGCCGGGCGACCTCATCGATCAGGAAGGGGCGCGAATACTTGAGGGGAGCCATCCGAACAAAGGTTGTGCCCATATGATAAAGGATGGGAACGCCCAGCTTCTGACAGCGGGCGTAAAGCGCATCCAGCCTCCGGTCGTTCGGGTCGAAACCGGCGTACATCGGGGCCAGCTTCAGGCCGCGCAGATTCAGGTCGTGATAGGCATGGTCGAAATCGTCCAGAAAGTCGCCCTCGGTCGGGTCTACTGACATGAAAGGCACGATTTTTTCCGGCGCATAAGAGGCGAAAGCCGCGATATCCTCGTTGGGCGTATAAAACCCGGACAGGCAGGCCTTCATGCCGAAGACGACGCACTTCTCCACCGGCTCCATGGCCTTCAGATAGTCCTCCGGCAGAATGTTCAAATCCACCGGCCTGCCCCGCGCGATGGAAGCCTCCTCCACGAACGCATCGGTCACATGGCCCGGATACTTGATCCAGTGGGAATGGATATCGATCATGTCTTCCTCCTGAGCGGTATGTCGTTTTGTTCCATTGGTAGCAGGACTTCTCCTGCCCTGTCTCGAAAAAGCTGTCAGCGACAGCACATGAGGACTTTATGGAACGCATTCGCGATATCAGCGGGTGGATTTACAGCGGGATGTGGTCTTACTGCCCGGAATACCCGGGAGCCGACATCGGCGAACTCCCCCACCCGGCCTTCCTGCCGCCCGACTACCCTGTCTATCTCCAGAAATTCGTCATCGGGGGCCAGACCGGAACCTATATCGAGACGCGGGCGCACGTAGACCCGGCAGCGGAGCCGGTGACAGCCCTGCCCCTTTCGGAATTCCACCGCCCTGTCGTTGTCATCGATGTCGGCGGCAAAGGCCCGAACGAGCCGGTGACGCTGCCCGACCTAGTTCGCGCCTCCCCCTGTATCGAGCCGGGCGATGCCGTTCTCCTTTACGCAGGATGGGACAGCCGCTGGGAGCAGCCCGGCTATATCGAACGCAGCCCCTATATCGAGCGGGAAGCCGCGCTCTGGCTGATCGGCCAAGATATCGGGCTTCTCGGGTCGGACTTTCCGCGCTTCGATCTGCCATCGGCCATGCAGTTCCCGTGGCCGGCTTTCTGGGAAAAGGTCAACCTTCTCCTGGCTCCTGTCACGAATCTCCAGGGGCTTTCAGGCAGGTGCGGGCATCTAACCGCCTTTCCTCTCAAAATACGAGGAGCCTGCGCCACCCCTTGCCGGGCCGCCATTTTCCTGAACGATCCTCCTGAATCATCATAGATAAGCCTGACCTTCCTCTCTCGAAGAAAGGATTACATGACATTCCTCACTCAATCGGATATCGTAGCCGGGCTAAAAACCCTGGGCGTTCAGCCGGGAGACCGCATTCTGGTTCATTCTTCCCTGGTCGCTCTGGGCCGGGTGGAAGGCGGGGCGGATGCGGTCATTGACGCTCTGCTGGAAGCGGTCGGCCCACAGGGAATGGTGGTGATGCCTACCTTCGCCTGCTCCGCCCCTTTCGACCGTCGGACATCCTCGACAGGCCTGGGCCTGCTCCCGGAACGCTTCTGGCGGCGGCCCGGGGCCGTCCGCAGCCTGCACCCCACCCATTCGGTCGCCGCGGTCGGTCGGGAAGCCGAAGAGATCATCCGTGACCATGAAAAAGCGCCTACGGCCTATGCCGAAGGCACTCCCTATTACAACCTGGCAATGAACGGCGGCAAGGTGCTGCTCCTGGGCGTGGATCAGGACCGGAACACCACGCTCCATACCGCCGAAGCCCTGGCCGGGTCTCCCTACCTGTCCGATATCGAAGCAACCTATATCGATGAAAGGGGCCAATCCGTCACCATTCCTGTAGCGGCGATGGCCGGGCCGCACCGGGATTTCATCGGCCTGGATCAGCTTTTCCGCAAGGCCGGGGTCATGATGACCGGGCGCATCGGCAAAGCGGTCTGTCGCCTGCTCGATGGGAAGGGGATGCTGGAAACAGCCCTGGAAGCCCTGCGCCTCGACCCGGCAGCCGTCCTCTGCGGCAATCCGGCCTGCGCCGACTGCGTTCTCCAGAGAGGCAAGATCAAAGCGGCCCGGCTTGCCGGGGAAACCTTCGTTTTAGCCGCCGCCGCGGGAGATATTTCCGACAACTGGGATGATATCGAATACGCCCTTCAGGGAGAAGGCGTCCGCCATGTGGAGCTGACCCGTAAGGAATACGACCAATATCGGGACGCTCTGAAGAAGAGCGACATCAAAGTAGCTGCCGTTCGCGCCCGAGTCGGCGACGAAGACGCTTTGATTCGGGCCGCCAGCCTGGAAGTTCCGCTCGTGCTTCCGGCTGCCTCTTTGGAGGAGATAGAAGCGGCCAGGGCCTGGAACGCCAGGAAACAAGCCGCCGTTTATATCGAAAACAGCGGCCCATCGTCAGCCTTTTATAGAGAGCTGTATGCGGCGGATCCCGGCACCCCGCTACTCGCCTTCAACCCGGCCCGCTTCGCCTCCGCCGGAGAAAAGCCCTTCCTGGGCATCTTCAACAACGGCCCTTTACGCAAGAAAACAGCCCATTTTTATCTGGATGACGCCACATTCGACGGAGATCCGGCCCTGCCCGGCTGCGGTAACGGGGAGGTCAAAGAGATCCTTTCCATGCTCCGTTGCCGTAGCTATGAAGGCGTGATCACCCTGCGCTCCCATGTTCCGGGGGTCGCAGGCTTCCGGCAAACGGCAGGCGCATTCTGGAGGCTACTGGAAATGATATAACGGGAAAGGATATTACAGAATTAAATGGGTCGGAGGTTCGGCCCAGCGGATGGAACGAAGACTACCGGCTGGCATTACAAAAGATGCCGCATCGATGTCGTTGCGAGGAGCGCAATCGACGAAGCCATCTCCAGAGTAGCACCCACGAGCAGAGCCTTCGCGTGTATTTGTGAGGTCGGAGATTGCCATGTCGCTACGCTCGTCGCAGACTGCATCGATAAAGCTGCTGCTGGTTGGCGGGACGCTGGAGATTGCCCCCACGCTTTCGATCCTCGCAATGACAGGCAAGCGAAAGGCTGTTTCGAGGCAATGACGGATTTTTCACCGGCCATGGCCTTGCGCTTATGCCTGCCCTTCAACAGTCATTCCATCTCCGCCAGCGCGCTCTCCAGCGATGCTTTCGACTTTCGCGCAATCTCTTCCGCCGGAGCCTGCCAGTATGCCTGGCGGAATATTTCCACCGAGAGAGCGCCCTGATAGCCCATCGCCTGAAGAAGCCGGAGCGTCTCTTTGAGCGGCAGAATCCCCTCTCCCGGATATAGCCGGTGGCCGTCGTTCAATTGCTCCCGGGGCAGGTCCTCGCAGTCGTTGACATGGACTATGCAGAGCCAGTCAACGGGGATGCGGGCCACATCCTCCAGAGAGACGCCGGACTTATAGTAATGGAATGTATCCATCATCAGCCCCAGGCTTGCGTGGCCGGCCTCCTGGAGGATACGGAGGGCCTCGTTAGAGCCGGACACGAAGGGATGCATCCCCAGCGGTTCGATAGCCAGCCTGACGCCCTGCTCGGCTACAATGTCCCCGTATTGCCGGGCGATCCGGCCCGCTTCTTCGAAGGCCGCATCCCGGCTCATCCCTGCCGGAGGGCTGTCCGGGCAGACCAGCAGGGTATCGCAGCCGAGAGATCGGGAGAGCGCAGCCGCCTGGCGTATGGATTGCTTGGCTGATTCCACATCCCCAAAAAAGACGATCCCGTAGGGACAAATGCTGGCAACCGTCAGGCTGTACTCTGCCAAAAGGAGTTTGACGTCTTCCGGCGAATGTTCTTTCAGGTATGCATCCAGCTTGCCCGCCCATATCTCCACCTGCTCGAACCCGGCGGCCCCGGCAGCGGCAAGGTCAGCTTCCAGCGGATAAGGCATGGTCGTTGCCCCATTGATGCAGCTTTTCATAACGGGCGCTCCTTTTATCGGATGATTTCGCTTTTCTTTCGCCCGCGCTTGCTAAACTCCTGCCACAAGGAGAGAGGCGATTCATGGAGCTTCGGGTTGGCAAAACGCCTGCCCGCAGGCCGCATACCGTTCAGCACAATAAACAGCACAGAAAGGACACCTTCATGCCTTCTTTCTCCTCCGATCTATGGGCGCTGCTGGCCGTCGAGATGGTATGGCAGGCCGCCCGCCGCATCGAACTCCTGAACCGGACGCCCTCGCGAGGGGCCGAGTTCGTCAACGAATACCAGGACGCCTCTATTTTGAGCGATATGGAAACCGAGCGGGCGATCCTGAAGACCCTGTACAAACGAAAGGTAGCGGCCACTTTTCTTTCGGAAGAATCCTTGAAAGAGGGAACGGCTCCGGTGCTGAAGCCGTCCGGCCCCCGGTATGCGAACGGGCAAAAGGTCTATGTGGTGGTCGATCCCCTGGACGGCTCGGCCCTTTTCCGCCACAATATCCGCGCCTGGTGGTATTCCTGCGTCGGCATCTACAGCGAGGAGGGAGAGCCTCTCGCCGGAGCCATCTTCGAGATGAATGTGCGCGACCTTTTCTGGTGCGATAGGGCCGGAGCCTATCAGGGAATCCTTTTGAAAAACGGATCCGTTCAGGCCGCCCGGCCCCTGAAGCCCTCCGCTATCACCGAACTGGGCCGCGCCTGCCTGGAAACCTATACCATGAAGCCGGCCTGCTTCGATGAGGCCGCCCGGCTTCTCTGGCCTCTCATGAAGGAATGTGAATGTTATGTCCCCAACGGCGGACCCGGCGGCTTCTGCGACTGCGCGGCAGCGGTGGCCGATCTCTATGTGCAGCTCGATCTGCCCCTGACCGAATCGTTCTCCGGCGGGCAGGCCATCGCGGAAAAAGCGGGCTGCCGGGTCAGCGACTTCAAGGGCCGCTCTATCCCCTTCGATCCCGATCCCGGCAAGCGGTATACGGTCATCTGCTCCGCCAACGAGCGGCTTCACGAGCTGGCCCTGCCGCTGCTGGGTTAGAGGGAGAGGGATGCTTCGCATTCTGCTGTTATGGGGGTGGCTATGGATCGGGGCCGGGTCTGCCTGGCCCGCCACTTATTACATATCCGCCCGATCCGGCAGCGACGCCAACCCCGGCACCCGGGCGAAACCCTGGAGAACCATTCGGCAGGCGGCTGAAAACCTTCGACCGGGGGATGCGGCGGTTCTGCGGGGCGGCGTCTACCGGGAGAAGCGATTTCTTCTGGGCCCCGCAGGGAAAAGCGCAAAGGCCAGAACAGTCTTCCGGGCGGAGCGTGGAGAGCGCGTCCTGCTGACAGGGCCGGACGGCACGCCCGCCCAGTTCGGCTTTCAGGATTACATGCGGATAGAGGGCCTCTGGATCGGGGGGCAAAGGGTCAAAAAGGACAAGCCCCCGATCTTCGGGGTGGGAGGCTCCCCTATCGGGCGGGGCCGTGAGGTTATCGGCTGCACGATTTTCGGGTATATCGGGGGGATTCTGGTCGGCTCTTCGGAGCGTTTGCTGATCCAGGACTGCCGGATCGTCCGCTGCGGGGAGGGGCAGTTCAGCCATGGCTGCTATCTTTCGGGCAGCCCCTATTCGGGAACCCGCACCCAGCATGTCATTCTGGATCACAATATCTTTATCTCCGGGGAGGGTTATGCCATCCACGGCTGGCACGGGCCGCGCTCCTGCATCATAACCCGCAATTTCACCGCCGGCTTTTTCTGGGATGTGGCGATGGACGGCCGGGACCACCTGATCGCCCACAACACCTTCTGGCGAAACAAGGGAATGCCCGGCAAGCGCCCGGGATGGCTGGCCTATCTCCCCGGCGAGCGTATCGTCTTTGTCAACAATATTCTGATGGGGCATACTCCCTTTCGCCGGAGGCTGGCCGCCCGGCCTCTCGGAAGAGGGGGGATGCTCAGCCACAACGCTTACCTCGCCTCCGCGCCCGACCTGGATGATATCCACCCCTTCGCTCTCCAGCGTCAGGCTCCGGAAACGGTCGCCTGGATCGAAAAGAACGACGAGACCATCGCCCGGATCGACAGGGCTTTCGGGCAGCCGGTCGAATCGCTCTATGCCGACAAAGGGATCGAGAGCCTGTTCGCCGTTTTCCGCATCCCACCCCCAGCTGAAAGCGGCCTGGCGGGAACCGGAAAAGACATCGGGCTGTTTCGGGCCGGATACCGCCCCTATATCGGCTGCGCCGTGCCGCTGCCCGAGGATTTCTGGAGAGCTTTCGACCGCTTCCGGCTGAGCCATTACGACAACATGGGGTTTGAGGCCCCCTCACCCCGCCCATAACTGCCGGAATCCGATCAGTTCGATATCTTCCTCCTGGAGCGCCGACCGGACCCTCGGGCTGAGCAGGGCTTCCATCTCCTGCTGCCAGCGATAGCCCCAGGGGAAACGCTCCCCCAATCCCGGATCGTTTTCGCCCGGGTGGCAGATAATCTCGCTGACCCCTTCGGGCAGGAAGCGCAGGATGGCGATCAGAAGCGTTTCGTTGAGGCTTCCCGAAGCGAACATGCCGAAGCAATGGCGGGGAAACGGAATCTGGAGATTGCGGTATCGCGGGCGGGCGAGGCGGGCGGCCCAGGAGAGCGTTTTCCACTGCGGCCAGCGCCTGATGCCTCCGGCAGCCCGGATAGTTCCCGGGGGAAGCCGTGTTTCCAGAGGGAGGCGGACGGCAAGGCCGCCGTATCGACGGGCGAGATTCAACACGATCTTCAGGAGCGGCGGCAGCACGTGAAGGTGCTGGTGGCTGTCCAGGTGCGTTACCGGCAGCCCGGCTCGCACCACCTTTTCGATCTGGCCTTCAAGCTCCAGCGCGGTTTCGCTCCAGTTGATCCGGCCCGACAAGAGCCGTCTCAGGAAAGCGCTGTGATGCTCCGGGAAAGAACCGCCCGGTTCCAGCAGGGAGGGGATAAGATCGGGCGGGCTGACCGGCTTTGCGCCCACGAGGGTCAGATGCGCTCCGATATCCAGGCCGGGATTCTGCCGGGCCAGGCAGATCGCTTCCTCGAAAGCGTTCCCGGAAGCCATGACGGAAGCGGAAGAGAGAACGCCTTCCCTGTGGGCGCGGATAATGCCGCGGTTGACCGCCGGATGCAGGCCGAAATCGTCGGCATTAACGAGAAGCCTTTTCCTCCTGGACTCGTCGGGCACGGGCGACAGCCTCCCTCCGGTACGCCTGCATCTCCTGAAGCATTTTCCAGACGACTGCCGGGCTGGCCAGGGTCGAAACTCCGGCCGCTCGCGGATAATATTCGAAGCCGACTTCCCGGATACGGCATCCGCTGCGGGCGGCCTCGATAAGAAGCTCCGCATCGATAAACGAGCCTTCCGATTGGAGAACGACCTTTTCCATGATAGATCGCTTGAAGAGCTTGAACGAGAAATTTACGTCCCGGACTGCCAGCCCGAAAGCAGCCCGGATGAGCCAGTTGTACACCTTCGACATGACTTCTCGCTTGTAGGACTCCGCCCGAGAGAGGCGGAAGCCGATCACCATATCGGCTTCCTCGGTGAGGGGCAGGGCCTGGCGAATATCGTCCATGTGAATCGGCAGGTCGGAATCGATATACAAAATCCAGTCCATCGCAGCCACGGCGAATCCCGTTCTGAGCGCCCCGCCCAGCTTTCGGTTGACCGGATGATGGACCACGACCAGTTCCGGATAGGCGTCCTTGAGCGATTCCGCCCGGCCTCCGCTGCCATCGGTGCTGGCGTCATCCACCACGATGATTTCCAGCCTGTCCGTCAGGGAGCGCCCGACCCTGGTCGCCTCGCGCACGGTTTCCTCGATATTATCGATTTCGTTATACATCGGAAAGACGAAAGATAAGCTGTTGATCAAGATGAAGTCCTTTATGCCGGAGGGACGAAGCCGCCTTCCTGATTATGATAGTGGCGCAGGCCGACCGGCGGGCCGGTTGCAGAAGACGACATATCGCAAAGACGCGGAAATCGTTCGGACGTGAGAACGAGTGCGGGGCAGGAGCCTGGCAAAATCGTTTCGCAGCGCAATCACGATCATCGGTTCACGATTCTTCAGCAGCCTGCATAAATCCTGCTCCTGCTGGATATTCAGCACATGGCCGTCCGTGTAAAAAAGAAGACTCTGAGATTTCAGACGGTAAGCGTAAACAGGCCCTCGGGCGATCTGTTTCGCCATAAGAGCCTGCGCCTTCATGGTATGCGCCTCTTGAATCGCAGGCAGCAGAAAATTCGAAACGGTCATAATAAAGCCTAACATCATCGCTACGGTGGTTCCGAAGGCTAGTGCAAACCCCTTTCTCCGGACAGCCGCGAAAGCCGCCGCGCTGCTCACAGCAAGGCAGGCGGCGATGGCGACCGCAACCGGAAACGCAGGCGGATAGCTCCGATGCGACATTATCAGCAAAAAGCCTGCCGCCAGGAGTCCCAGCGCAACCGTTCCCGCAGCGGCGCGGCGCATCGAGGTGGCGGTATCCGGCCCGGCATCGGCCCAGAACAGGCCGACCAGCGCCGAGAGCGCAGGATAAATCGGGAAAATATAGGTGACCAGCTTCGTCTGGGAGAGAGAAAAGAAGGCGCAAATGACGCCCGACCACAAGAGCAAGAGCCTCACAGCAGGCCTGTCGCCGGAAGCCAGGCAGTGCCGTATGGCTCCCACCAGGTAGGCGCTCCAGGGGAAGAAAAAAGCGAGCAGCACCGGCGGAAAATAATAGAAGGGGGCGCTTTTCGGGTGTTCGGGAGACATGAAGCGGGTCAGATTGTTTGCCACCAGAAATCCCTGCACGAATGCCTGCCCGTGCAGGTGGAGCATCGCCTGATACCAGGGCAGGCTCACCACGAGCGCGGTTCCCACTCCGGCGGCCAGCGACGCGGGCCGCAGCAGGCCGTCTTTTCGGCCCAGCAGCATATCCAGCCCGAAAACAGCGCAGGGCAGGAGGAGGCCGACCGGCCCTTTGGTCAGCACAGCGCCCCCCATGGCCGCGCCGCACAGGAACATCCAGAGCAGGCGGTTCCCTTCCTGACGCCAGACCGCGTAGCACAGCAGGGCAGCCGTCAGAAAAAAGGCCAGCGTCATATCGGTGACAGCGGAGCGGGCGAGGATAAGATGCTGCACGCAGGTGGCCTGCGCCAGAACCGCCGGCCAGTGCGCCCGGCGCCCGGCCAGTTTCGAGGCCAGCATGCCGGTCAGCAGGCAGAGGCCCACCGCCAGCGCCGCCGACGGCAGGCGGCAGGCGGTTTCGGTGGGGCCCAGCGCCTTTACCGACAGGGCGGAAAGCCAGTAGAACATCGGAGGTTTATCGAACCAGGGCTTGCCCAGGTAGCGCGGGGTCAGCCAGTCGCCGGTGGTCGCCATCTCATGGGCCACCTGGCCGTAGACCGGCTCATCGGGATCCATCAGCCCGAAGTTCCCGATGGCGAAAAAAAAGAGCAGGTAGAAGAGAATGCCACCGCCCGCTATCCATCGCCAGGGGATTGAGAACCGAGATGATACGGTTTTTACTGCGATATCTTCAGACAAACGCCCTCTATCCTGCGCTCGATACCAATGCAAAAAGGCCGTCAGACTTATAAGTCTGACGGCCTGAAACCCTCATTTGTTACGCGCTTTTTTTGCTGCCGGCAAAGGCTTTCCATATCGCCAGGAAGATGATCGCCCCGATGATGCTGGCGATCAGATTCATAATGCCGTAGCGCATCCCCGGCAAAATGATGTTGCCGATCAGCCCCCCGATGAAGCCGACCACGATGCTGCCCAGAATCCCGCCGGGGCCGCTCCCCACCACTTTCTCGGCGACCACCCCGCAGATAAAGGCAGTCACCAGCATGATCAGCAATCCGATGGCCGACTTCAACAGGATAAAGCCCACAACCACAAGCAAGATCAACAGCACAAGCGAAATCATCGTTGTTCCCCCCTTCGTTAACGGTAGACCCGGCTATTGCCTCCTAGAATGAGACGGGCCAGCGCCTGGATGATCTTGACCGCCAGCCAGATGATCAGGATCAGGAAAAGAATCCCGATCAGCGTCCCGAAGAACCCGGCGTGATGGCTCACCGGCGCAGGGCCATAATAAGGCGAGTGATAGTGCGGCGAGCTGATGAAGGGAAGCCACCAGAAATAGTGATACCCGTAGAAGGGAAAGGGAGAATACCCCATCGGAACCATCACCCCGCCCCAGTAGTGGTTATAGGTGACCGTCCTGTCGGGATAATGAACCAGGGTCTGGTTCCGCCCCAACCGCTCCGAATAGGGCTGCCCGCCGTAGCCGCCCGTCCGCCCGCCGTAAGTGGGGCGAGACGAAGGCGGAGGGGTCGAGATGTTCCCCCGGCTGCCCGATGTCGAGCCGCCGAAGGAAGGCCGGGATGAAGGTGCAGGCGTCGAAAACGTGCCTCCCGGGGAAGGCGATCTCTGGTCGAAGCTGCCTCCGTAGGATGGCCGGGACGAGGGCGCAGGGGTCGCGTAAGTCGAGCGGCTCCCGCCGAAACCGCCGGAGCTCCGGCTCCCGCCGAAACTGCCCCCGAAACTCCGGCTCCCGCCAAAACTGCCTCCGAAGCTTCGCCCGCCGCCCCCGAAACTGCGGCCTCCACGCGCGTAAACCAGCGCCACCTGGCAGACCAGGAAAAGGAGCGCAATCGCCCATGTCAGCCATTTTCGATACTTCATGTGAATCCTGCCTTCTTTCCGAGAAAATGTGATAAAAATACGGTCTCCTGACGCGACTCCAAACCTCTCAACTGTAAAGCCGGCTCATGGCGGCATCGTAGGCGTCGGCAGCCTGGTTGTAGTTCAGGATAGCCTCCTCCCAGCTCGGGCTGGCGCTCATGGCGATGCCGCGGGCCGCCGCCAGCTTGTCCTCGCCTTCCCGGAGATCGAAGGGTTCGGGAAGGTTGGCCCGGCGGAATTCGCTCCGCAGCCGGTCCAGGGCGGCGCGGGCTTCCAGGTATTTGACCTGCGTGTCCTGCATGAAGCCGATGCCGTCCTCCGCGGCCCGCAGGCCGGCATCGGCAAGGTTCAGAATCGCCTGGGCCGCCTCCACGGTCCCCTTGTGGTATCTATCCTCCCGGCTCGACTCCAGCTTTTCCAGTTCGGTCGCCAGCTCGTTCAGGAGCATCCGGCTGTGAATAAGGTGAACCTCATGGGCGCGCTCCAGCTCCTCGATGCGGGCTTTGACCTCGCGGGCGCGGGTGGCCGCCTCCTCGATGGCTGGGTCGCTGCGGGCGGCCCAGTCGCGCACTTCGGTGAGGGCTTTTTCCAGCCAGGGAAGCTGTTCGCTCCGGATGTGCCGGATAAAAGACAGCGCCCGCTCGTACACCCAGTAGGCAGCCTCGATTTTGTCCATCGAGGGAATATCCTCCGGCAGTTCCCCTTCATAGAGAAAATCGCGCTTGATACGCCGGAAGTCCTCCACCGGAAGCTCGACCTCATCTTTCACTCTCTCAAGCGCGGGAAGAGCCTGGCTGCAATTTTCGATAATGACTTTGACATCATCCAGGACGCGGCTCACTTCCTGCACATCCTGAGAGGTCATGTTGGAGGAAGACCACTGTTTGAAACGAAGCTCGATATCCGGCAGCTTTTTTTGGCATTCGGTCACGGATTCCAGGATCTCGCTCCACTGCTCCTGCGCCTGCCTCTGAAATTCTTTCTCTTCCCGGCTCAACCCGAAAAATCGCATCGGCTCCTCCCTCGCTCATGCGTTTTGAAGGTTTCCATTAAGGATAAACGTAAAATTCGGCAAAAGGTTGCTGATTCCAGCCTATTATAGCGAAACCCGGAGGCTTTGTCAAAGCCCCGGAGCGAATATGCACAGTCCACCTGTTTTATGGTATACTAGCATCAACGCTCGAATAAGAAGGCCTTCCTTGATGTTGACCTGGCTCCGCCAAAAACGATGGCTGTCGTTTGCGCTGGCCCTGGGGCTTCTGGCGGTCGGGGCATCTCTGGGACGGATCGCGCTGGACATCCGCCGGCAGAACCTGTCGGCTCGAAAGCTCGATTTGCCGGAGATCCCACGGCTCTCCCGGAACGACCGCGTAATGATTTTCGCCCCGCACTGCGATGACGAAACCCTGGGCTGCGGGGGCCTCCTTCAAAAAGCTCTGGCCGCAGGCTGTGACACCCGGGTCGTCCTGGTCACCAACGGCGACGGCTTCCCCTTTGCCGCCAAGCGGGCCTTCAAGGAGCTGAGAGTTCCGGCCCGGGACTATATCCGCCTGGCCTATGAGCGCCAGAAGGAAACGCAGGCGGCCCTGCGAACCCTGGGCCTCCCGGCGGATCATATCCTCTTTCTGGGCTATCCCGACAGTGGATTGGCCGCCCTCTGGAACGATTATTTCCCGGACAACCGGTTTTACGCTTCCCGCTTTACCAGACACAGCCGTTCCCCATACCGGAATATCTTTCACCCTCATGCCCCTTACTGCGGCTCCTCCGTTCTGAAAGATATCCAGGAGGTTATCCGGCGATTCCGGCCCACGCTCGTCTGCCTGCCTCATCCCAACGATAACCACGGAGATCACTGGGCGACTCACGCCTTTGTTGTTTCGGCCCTGGAAGAAACCGGCTGGCGAAAAAGCGTCAGGCTCTATGCCTATCTGGTTCACAGGGGCGACTGGCCGGTCCCGCAGGGCCTTCGCCCCGCCGAGCCGCTTGCGCCTCCCGCCCGACTGGCGCGCCTCAATACCCGGTGGTTTGTCCTCCCTCTGACCGGAGGCGAAACCGCCCTGAAGCAACGAGCCGTTGCCTGCTATCAGAGTCAGATGGCGGTGATCGGGCGGTTCCTGAAAAGCTTCATCCGGGCCAACGAACTCTTCGGGACCATAGCGGACGCAATCGCTCCCGAAGTGGCTCCGGGTTCTATCCGCTTCGGCGGCCCGGCAACGCAGTGGAACTCGATCAAGCCCGCGCTTCTCGATCCTATCGGGGATACGGTGGGAACGGAACTGGAAGGCCATGCGGATTTCAGCGCGGTGCGGGTGGCGCACAGTCCGGGGGCGCTCCACCTGCGGGTAACGCTGCGCAAGCGGTTTTCGCGCGAGGTGCGCTATACGCTCCGGCTGCATGCTCTCACCCCGGAACACCGCATCCTGAACCTGCGCCTCGACCGCCCGGCATCGCTTTCGGATCAGGGCATTCTCTTTGCAGCGCAGGGCAATTCCGCCGAAATCGCGCTTCCCAACCGCCTGCTGGGAAAGCCGAAAGCCGTGATGCTGGCCCTGGACGCCCGGGTGCTGGGGGTTCTGGTGGACAAAACGGCCTGGCAGGTCGTCCGGATGGAACCGGATCAGGGGCCTCCGCCCGGTTTGCCCACAGGGGGAACGTCTTCCTTGCGGTAGGGAACCGGAATATAGGTGACGGTGGGCCGCCTCTGTGCAGGCTGGGGATAGAGGGACATCAGCATATAGACCTCTTCCGGCACCTCCTCGCAGACAGGCAGGCCCATCGCCTTGACTTCCTCGGCATCGATGGGGTAATCGTGCGTCCAGCGCCCGTCGGTGAGGGCTTCGGACAGTTCCGCAAGCGCCTCCCCGGAGAGCTTGTCGGAAAGGATGCGCCTGACCAGTTCCTTCACCTGCCGCTGGGCTTTTTCGGCGATATCGGCCCGGATCCAGGTGCTGTCATCGATTTCGTTCCGGTCTTTCTGGCGCACCGCCTTCAGGATGGAGGCGGCGGGATATTCCCCGATCTGCGGGTCCACAGGCCCTAAAACGGCGTTGGGATCCATGCAGATTTCATCGGAGGCCAGGGCGATGAGCGTCCCGCCCGACATGGCGTAATGCGGCACGAAAACAGTCACTTTCGCCTTGTGCCTCTGGAGGGCGCAGGCGATCTGCTCGGAGGCCAGCACCAGGCCGCCCGGAGTGTGCAGGATGATATCGATGGGCATATCGTCCGGCGTCATGCGGATGGCCCGCAGGACTTCCTCGGAATCCTCGATATTGATATAGCGCACGATGGGAATGCCCAGAAGGCTCATCGATTCCTGGCGGTGGATGAGGGCGATGATGCGCGATTTACGCTTCCGTTCCAGGTTCTGCATGAAGCGGATGCGGCTGGCCTCCAGCATCCTCTGCTGCACCATCGGCAGGAAGGCGGAGGCTATGAACAAAAAGAAGATCAGTTGAGATAAAAAGCCCATGCGCTCCCTCCTCAGTAGGGGCGGTATTCATCGGCAAAGCGTGGCCTTTCCTCGCGCCGTTTGAAGAGATGGACAAGGACGAAGCCCGCCACGAAGCCGCCGATATGCGCCCACCAGGCCACCCCGCCGGACGATTCCCTCATGCCCGGCAGGGCCAGAAAGCCGCTGACGAACTGGATTAAAAACCAGAAGCCGATATAAAAAACCGCCGGTAGTTCGACGATATCGATCAGGAAGAACCAGAAGATCAGAGCCGTCACCCGCGCCCTGGGATGGAGGACATAATAAGCGCCCATCACAGCGGCAATCGCTCCCGACGCCCCGATCCCCGGCACGGTCGCATCGGGCGACATCGCCACCTGGGTCAGCCCGGCCAGAATCCCGGTCGCCATATAAAAGAGAACGTAGCGGTAGTGCCCCATCCTGTCTTCCACGTTATCGCCGAAGATCCACAGGAAGAGCATATTGCCCAACAGGTGCATCCAGCCGCCATGCATAAACATCGAGGTAACCAGGGGAAGCCAATCAAGGGGAGTCTGCCAGTTCGTGACGCGGGCCGGGACAGTTCCGAAGATATAGAGAAAATCCTGAAGCCTGTCTCCTGCCGCCAGTTGCAGCGCGAACCCGATGAAATTGAGCCAGATGAGCAGGATATTGATATACGGGTAACTGCGGGCCGGGATGTTGTCTCGAATGGGAATCATAACGATTCATCCCTTCCGGAAGGGGAAGGGGACAGAGCCATGGTCTGCCCCCTTCGGCCCGATCAGCCGATCTTGACTTCTTTGCCGGTATCGCTGGATTCGTAGATGGCGTCCATGATCTGGGAAACCATCAGCCCGTGCTCGCCGGGGATCAGCGATTCGGCGTCGTTGCGGATAGCGTCGATGAATGCCTGGACTTCGGCCAGGTAGACGTTCACATCCGCCAGGCCATAGGGCTTGACATCGGTGAGGGTCTTGTGCTCTTCCTTGAAGATCATCGGGGGATGGGTCTGCAAGCCGCCCTCGGTACCGAGGATCACGGAATTGAAGACATCCTTTTCGATGTTGGCGGCAAAGCTGGCTTCCACCGTCAGGGTGGCCCCGTTGTCGAAGCGAACGAAGCCGGTGGCGAAGTCTTCCACCGTGAAGGTCTCGGTGTCCCACTGGCCCATCAGGCCGATGATATCCTTGCGGGTGCCGAACTTGGTGTAGCACTGGCCGGAGGCGGCCACAGGCTTCGGATGGCCCATGAGCCAGAGGGTCAAGTCGAGGATGTGGACGCCGATATCGATCATCGGGCCGCCCCCCTGCTTGTCCTTCTGCCCGAAAACGCCCCAGCCGGGGATGCCGCGGCGGCGGAGCGCCTGGACGCGGGCATAATAGATGTCGCCCAGCTCGCCGGCATCGATGAACCGCTTGAGGGCCTGCGGGCCGGAGCCGAAGCGGCTGCACAGGCCGATCTGGAGCTTCTTACCTGTCTTGCGGGAAGCGGCCACCATCGCGGCCCCTTCCTTGGCGTTCATACCGATAGGCTTCTCGCACAGGACGTGGACGCCCGCATTCAGCGCATCGATGGTCGGGTCCATGTGTACGTAGTTGGGCGTGCAGACGCTGACGGCATCCAGTTCTTCCTCTTTGAGCATCTTCCGGTAATCGGTGTAAATGCGCGGGATGCCGAATTTCTCGGCGACATTCTTGGCGACCGACTCGACGATATCGCACCCGGCGACGATTTCGACACCCTCCACCTTCTGGTAGCTGGGGATATGAGCCGCGGTAGCGATCCCCCCGGTTCCGATAATACCGACACGAATAGGCTTCACCCTGGCGGCGGTTTCCTTTTCAGGCACGTTGAGTTCCTCCCTTGCAAAATGTGCTTCTTGTCCGACAGCTCAATCGCTGCCGGTCTATTTTTCGACGCCCGCCTTCTCATTTCCTTTTCCGCTTTTGTGAACAATTCATACGGGAACTTTTTCGGGAAAAAGGCGCGTTGAACCGATAGAGGCAACTCGCTCTTTGACAATTTGCCGGTGACGCAGATCCTTTCTCGACTTTTGAAAATGATTTGATTTAGGCGTTCAGGCTATGGTATACTTTATGGAGACATTCTTTCCGGCAGGGCGCGGGCGGACCGCGGGGGGCGGCTGGTGGATATTTTCGTGAGAGTGCTGAAATCGGTAAATTACGCCTCCGTCGGATCGGTCTTTGTCGCAATGATCGATATCCTCGTGGTCGCCTTCATCCTCTACAGGCTGATCATGCTGGCGAAAGGAACGCGGGCGCAGCAGATCGCGCTGGGAATCGCGGTCTATTTCGGCGCTCTGTGGCTGAGTAACACCTTCTCCCTGCACCTCCTCAACTGGCTTCTGAAAATCGGCCTGACCTTCGGGCCGGTGGCGATAGTGATCCTCTTTTACCCGGAACTGCGCCAGGCGCTGGAGGAATTCGGGGGGCTGTGGCCCAGCAAACTCCGCCTGCCCGTTTCCCCGGACCCTTCTGGAGACGCCGTCGAGGAGATCGTCCGGGCCGCCGCCGGCCTTGCGGCACAGAATATCGGCGCTCTCATCGTCATCGAGCATACCACCGGCCTGGACAATATCATCGCGACAGGGGCCAAAGTGGACTCCAGCGTCACCGCACCCATGCTCCGCACGATCTTTTATCCGGGCAGCCCCATGCACGACGGCGCGGCCATCATTCGCGGGGAGAGGATCGTAGCGGCGGGCTGCCAGCTGCCTCTCAGTGATAATATGGCGCCCGGCGCCACCCTGGGGATGCGCCACCGGGCGGCCCTGGGAGCCTCGGAGCAGGGGGACGCGGCGGTGATCGTGGTTTCGGAGGAGCTGGGGGCCATTTCCTTATGCCATAAAGGGAAGCTGACCTCCGGCTACAAGCCCGACCGCCTGCTGGAGCGCCTGAAGGAAATTTTCGAAGTGAAAGATCAGGAGGCGAACCGGACGACCTTCCGGCAGACCCTGGGCCGGGTGGCTTCCCGGGCCTCCCGTAAAGCGCGGGAGGTGGATTAGCCGATGGCTTTTTCGAGCATTTCGTGGAGTCATATGTTCCTGCACAATCTGGGGTATAAGCTGATCTCTCTGGGGCTGGCGATCCTGCTCTGGCTCTACGAGTCCAGCGAGCGAAACCCTATGGGCGTCCGCCAGTTCCGGGAGCCTCTGCCTGCCCGCAACCTGGCGGAAAACCTGGTGATCCTGAACCGTTCCCCGGAACAAACCACGGTCTTCCTCGACGGGCCGCAGAGGACCCTCGCCAACCTGGATAACGATTCGGTGGATACCTATGTGGACTGCACCGGGCTGGGGCCGGGGGAACACCGGGTTCCCATCTCCTACCGCCTGGACGAAGCCCTGAGAGGCGTCCTCTCGGTCCGGCTGAGCGACCGGATCGCCCGCATTTCCATCGACCAGCAGACCCGGAAAACGATGCAGGTGGAATTCCAGTCGCTTACCCCGCCTGCTCCGGGCTATGCTTTCGGCTTGCCGGTCACCAACCCCCCGCGGGCGGCCATTTCCGGGATCGGCAAGGATGCGAGCCGGGTCACTCACCTGGTCGCCTACCTGGAAGCGGGAACCCCGCCCGCCAGCGATGTGCAGAAAAAAGTGCGCCTCATCCCTTTGGACGACAACGGCAACGAGGTGACCGGCATCAAGATCGAACCGGAGCAGGTGAGGCTCAAAGTGCCCGTCCAGGAATTGCCGGTGACGCGCCAGGTGTATGTCTCGCCCGATCTGACGGGCACGCCCCAGCTTCCGAACCGCGTCCTGGCCGTCTCCGTTGCGCCGGACCGCGTGACCCTGAACGGATCGCGCGACATGGTCGGCAAGATCGGCGTCGTGGAAACCGAACCCATCGATATCGCGAACGCGACGGCCTCCTTCCAGCGGGAGGTGGCCCTGAAACCGCTGCCCGGCGCGGTCACGGTAAACCGCGAGCGGGTTCGCGTTGCCGTCAGAATCGGGCCATAAAAGGAGTTATCATGGAATCAGTCACAGCCATTCAGGAAAAGCCGCTGCCTTCCGAATCCGCGCAGCGCAAAACGAAAATGGAGGTCTACCTGGATCATAACGCCACCACTCCCCTTGACCCGGAAGTGCTGGAAGAGATGATGCCCTACCTCACCTCGATGTACGGCAACGCCTCCAGCCTCTACCTGCTGGGGCGCAAGTCGAGGGCGGCCATCACGAAAGCCCGGGAGCAGGTGGCCGCTCTGATCGGGGCGGGCGAGGATGAGGTGTTCTTCACCAGCGGCGGCACGGAAAGCTGCAATCAGGCCATCAAGGGCATCGCCTATCTCAAAGAGACCGGCCATATCGTCACCTCCCAGATCGAACACCATGCGGTGATGCATACCTGCCAGCGCCTCGAACGGGAGGGGTTCCGCGTAACCTACCTGCCAGTCGACCGCCAGGGCCGGGTCAATCCTGAGGATGTCCGGGCGGCCATCGCCGACAGCACGATTCTGATCGCTGTCATGCACGGCAACAATGAAATCGGGACGCTCCAGCCGGTGGCTGAGATCGGCCTGATCGCCAAAGAGCGCAACATCCCCTTCTTTTCCGATACCGTCCAGAGCGTAGGGAAGGTGGAGGTGAATGTTCACAAGCTGAATGTGGATATGCTTTCCCTCTCCGCCCACAAGCTGCACGGGCCGAAAGGCATCGGGGCGCTCTACATCCGCAAAGGGCTGGAGATCAGGCCCCTCCTGGAAGGCGGCAGCCAGGAGCGCAAGATGCGCCCCGGAACGGAAAATGTCGCCAGCATCGTCGGGCTGGGCAAGGCGGCGGATCTGGCGAGAACGCATTTCGACGAAAACCGGGAACATATGCTGCGCCTGCGGTCCAGGCTCATGCCTATGACCGAAACGATACCCGCCTTCCGGCTGAACGGCCACCTGACCGAAACGCTGCCCGGCACGCTGAATTTCTGCGCCCGCTTCGTGGACGGCCTGACTCTGGTCATGAATCTGAGCATGAAGGGCATCTCCATCTCCACCGGCTCCGCCTGCTCCTCCGGGTCCCTTTCCCCCAGCTTCGTCCTGAAAGCCTGCGGCCTGGGCGACGAGGCCGCTCACTCCTCCGTCCGCCTCTCTCTAGGCCGCGAAAATACGGAAGAGCAGATGGACTATGTTATGGAGGAAATGGTGGACGCCATCGAAAAGCTGCGCCTCATCACCGCCCCCGAAGATATCGGCGCTTGCGGGGAAAACTGCCCCTGCTTTTTTGAGTAATGCTTTAAAATGTTTCAGTATGATTGATCTCATCTCTATATCAACAGAACTTTCGCTGGACTGTCATTGCGAGGAGCGAAGCGACGCGGCAATCTCCGGACTCACAAAAGAACAGCACTGTAATGAGGAACTTGGGATTGCATCATCGCTCCCTTCCTCGCAATGACAGCCAGGCAAAAGCCCTGAACGAATATCACCCGACAACGAGGCATTCATGATTCTGATCAAAATATTCGGAGACCCGGACGAGCCGGAATGCAAGCGGCAGATGTCGATTGCGAAGGCGGTTTCCGAGCGGTTTCCCGGACAGGTGGAGATTCTGGCGTTTTCTGCGGAAAGCGATGAGGCGATGGAATACGGCATCGTGCGCGTTCCCGCAGTGGTGGCGGATGAGACGATCCTGAGCGTGGGGAATCTCGTCCCGGCAGGACGGCTGAAGAAATATATCGGAGCGCTGCTGGGGGTGGAAGGCTGATGCAAGTGACTCTCATCGCGTCTGAGCCGCCGTGCGATAAGTGCCTCGCCAGCGATGCCATGATGAAGCGCATCCTGGATAAATTCCCCGGTCAGATCGAATACCGGAAGATCAGCGTTTTCGATGAGGAGGCCGAAGAGTACGGCGTAGTGATGACCCCCATGTTGATCGCCGATGATGTCGTGCTGGCGGTCGGCAAAGCCCCCATCGAAAGCAAACTGGTCGATCTTCTGGGCAAGCTCATCGCCCGCTGAATGTGACAATTTTTATCCATAAAATATCTTTCCTGTTTATATGCGGTATCCTTCGCCATCTCAATCGCGGCGAAGGGTATTTTTTTGTGCGATCCCGATTCGGAAAGCTATATGGGAACTTTTTCGGTTTTCGAGGTTGTTCCTATCAGTAATTGCATGAAGAAGAGATTATTATAACTTATGCAAGACGCAGGGCTGCCCCCATCGAGCTGTTATCCCACCCTCAAGGAGACCTGTATGAAACCGATTTACCTGTGGGCTGCGGCAGTCATTGCGGCAGGCGCGGCGCTGCTTGCCGGATGCGGCGGAGGCGGTGAAGGCGGCGGGGGCGGAAATCCCCAGCCGACGCCGACCGGCCTCAAAGGACGCATTTTCGACGGATCGAACCAGGCGACTATCGCCAATCCGACCGGATTTCAGACCGATGTGTGGTTCTTCCGGCAGGACGGAACCACCCCGGTCAAGGTGCTGGGCACGACCAAAGGAACGAAGCTGACCGCTGCCCAGGCACCCGACGGGAACGGCATCCTCACCGACGCCCAGGGCAGCTATGAGATCGATGTGGAATCACCCGGAGCCAATGCGATCCTGGTCATCAAAAGCGCGGTGACTCAGGGAGGGGCCATGAAGTCGCAAACGCAGTCGGTGCGCGTGGTGAACCGGGCGCTGCAAGGGGAATCGGATGCCAACTTCTACCTCTCCGGCGCGGTTATTCAGGGGCGCATCACGGACAGGGACGGGCAGCCGGTGACCACCGACTGGCGGATCGAAAGGGAGATCGGGGCCAACAATTATACCGCCTATCCGGTGGCCGGGGGCCGCGGCGTCAAGCCCGATGTCCAGACCCCTCCTCTTTCCGGCGGCGACTCCGACCCTCTGGGATACTACAATATCCCTCTGAATGAGGTGGGGAGCCGGTTCAAGGTGTTCCTCAACACGGATACCCATACGAACCTGTACGACAGGCATGAGGCCGTCCTGGGGCCGCTGAATGCAGGAACCGCAACCAGCCACAATGTCACCGTCGCCGACAAGGGAAGCAGCCCGACCTTCACCAATGTTTTCAGCCGGATCGCCAGCCCCGACCTTCAGAACGGGTGCGCCAAAGCGGGCTGCCACGACGGGGGCAGCATATTCCTGCCCGGCAAGATGGACCTGAGAACGCAAGCCTCCGCCTACGCCGCCTGGGTGGATGTTCTCAGCCTGGAAAACCCGCCGCTGAAGCGCGTCAAGGCCGGCGACGCCGACAACAGCTATGTGTACCTCAAGGTCCGTGACAACCTGATGCCTCCGGGCGCTCCGCTCAGCGCGGAACAGAAGGCCCTGCTTCGCGACTGGATCAACGCCGGAGCGCCGGATAATTAAGAGGCAATAATCGTTAAAGCAACCTGTAGGGGCGCGCTCAACCGGGCGATCCTACTATGATAGCGTGTGCGCGATGCAGCGCGCCCCTACATACTGAGAAACGCTGCACCCGATTGCCGAAGGCGGCAATCCATAAAACCGAAGGAGGTGGCCCTGGGCTTCAGCGACTTCTTCTTCACCATCGCTTCGCTTCATTTTCCATCCTCCTTTGGCCGCAGGCTTGCGGGCCGCGCCTGCCGGCACCGGCATCACAAGGGACAGCAGAATCCAAAAGACCATCAAGCGATATAAGGCCGTAAGCATTGTCTCTCCTCCTGCCTGGATATGGTCATGATTTCCGGACGAAGCCCGGTTTTCCTTTTCCTCCGAGGGAGTATCGATTTTATATAAGGCAGATTCTATATCTTGTAGGGGCATCGTGTAGGCCGGACCTCTACTAAAAAATATTTTCCTGGAACCGAAAATTTCCTTGAAAAAGAAGGAGTATCAGCCGAACAGATCGAATAGAATTTCGTATTAGGAAAAATGGCTCTGATTGCCCGGATTTCAGCCCGGCCCGGTCAGGGCCATTTCCATTTCAGGGGCTGCCGCATCGCCTGGAGCGCATGCGGCGGCCCCTCTTCATTTGAAGGAGGCTAACATGCCGCAACGTTTTGACATGCGGGCGGGCAGCCCGCGCATTGAGAGCGCCTCTCGCCAGGCGGAGCCGGGACTCCCTCTTCCCACCAGCGAGCCGGCAGACCCTTCTGCCGTCGAGCCGTGCCTGATCCCCCTCTTGCCGGAAGGCATCCTGCCCGATAAAGCGCCCGCCCCTGAGTGGCTGGATATTTACATCCGGTACGCCGGGCAGGTTTCCCCGATGACCCCGCGCCTCTTCCATGAAAGCGCCGCGCTCTGGATGACGGGGGTGGTCGTCGCCCGCCGGATTCACCTGGCGATGCCTTGGGGGAACGTCTACCCGAACCTGATGGTGGCCTGGATCGCCCCGACCACGCTGTTCTGCAAATCCACCGCCCTGGACCTGGCTCGCACCCAGGCCCTCCGGCTCTTCTCTTTTCTGATGACCGCCCAGGAGACCACCGTGGAGGCGTTCATCTCCGACCTGGCGGGCCGGGCGCCCTCGGGCCTGGCCGACTGCTCGACTCCGGTAAGGATGCGCTGGGAGAAGAGGCGCAACTTCGCCGCCCAGCAGGGCTGGATGCTGGACGAAATGAGCGGCCTGCTCGCCAGCGCCGGCAAGGACTATAATACCGGGCTGATGGAAGCGATCCTCCTCTTCTACGACTGCACGGAGCGATACACCCGGTCCACCCGCGGTCAGGGCATCCTGGAGATCGACAACGCCTGCCTGTCTTTCCTGGGGGCCTCCACGCCTTCGATGCTGGCCGAGTACCTTCAGGCTCCGAGGCTCTGGGCCATGGGGTTCTGGCCCCGATGTGCCCTCCTGACCCCGGAACAGGAATATCCCGTCTGGAAGATGCCGGAAGCGGTTCCCGAGCCGCTGGAGATCAGCGATTTCCTCAGCCGTCTTCTCCTGCGCCTGCCCGAGCCGACCTACCCGACACCTCCGCAGAGCATCGCGGCATCGTTCGCCCCCGGCATGATCGAGGTGTGGGAGAACTATTGCAGAGTTTTGCGCCATGATCTGCTGATCAAAAACGAAATCAACGAGCTTCTCAGCGGGGCGTATGGCCGCCTGCCGACCCAGGCGTTGAAGATCGCCCTCCTGCTGGCCGTGATGGAGTGGGAGCCGGAGGAGCCTGCGCCCGTGATCCGCTGCCGGCATCTGGCACACGCGATGCATATCGCGGAATCCTGGCGGCACAGCCTGCACCGCACCTTCGCCCTCGGCCACCAGAACGAATTCAACCGGCTGCGGCGGCGCGTCCTGAAGCAGATCAGCCGCCAGCAGCCCCACGGCGCGACCCTCCGCGATATATGCCGCCAGATGCAGGATAAGAAGCCCGACGAGATCCAGGATGTCCTGCGCCAACTGCTGAACGCCGGCGAGGTGGAGGAACGCTCCCCCAAGCCCGAAGGCCGGGGCCGCCCCACTACCCGCTACTTCCTGGCCCAGCGATAATTAGGTCATATATGTCATATTGTCTTACGGCCTATAGCTCATGACACAATACCCCAGGAGCAGGCAGGCCAACGGCGTCCTTCCTGTTCTTTTGGATTTAATATAAATATATTTATATAAAAATTATATTTATATTAAATACTTGTTGAAGGGAAAGAGCCATGCGGCCCGGCGGCCAGGGGTTGGCCCCTAATGGGCTGATTATGTCATACCCTCTATGACAGATGACATAATGACACAATTCGGGCAGGCCCTCTGGCGTATCGCCTGCCGAGGTCTATTTACCCTTCAAACGCCCTAACCCCCCGGGTGCAGATCCCACAGGAATTCCGCTTGCGTTCCCTCGCAGACGGCTTCGGCGAGGAATTCGTTGCCCCGCTGGTTGCCCCAGGAGCAGGTGATGTGGAGCTTTCCCTGCCGCTCGCAGAAATCGTTGTCGGACAGGGGGTTCGGCTCCCAGCGGATCAGGTCCCGGGAGCGCACGACGCGCTGCTCCCGGCCTTCATGGGATTCCAGGTCGCTGTCCGGGAGGCGCTTGCGGTAGTTCTCGCGCACCGAATCGAAGCGGTAGAGCCTGCCCCGGAAGGCCACCGGGACGCTTTCCACCATATCGCAGCCTACAGCGCCCAGTTTTTCGATCATCTTATCTCTTCAGGATCGGGAGCGGCCTCTCCCGGACGTACCGCCCGTTGTCCAGGGTGACCGCATCGGGGTCGGATTCGGCGCGGGGGGACTCGTCCTCCACCATGATCCAGCCGGTGTAGCCGGTTTCGTGCAGGGAAGCGACGATGGCCGGGAAGTCGATCATCCCCTGCCCCATCTCCGCCCACCCGCCCGAAGAGTCCATATCCTTGAAATGGACGTGCCGGATCAGGGGGCGGTATTCCCCGAAAATCTTCACCGGATCCATGCCTCCCCGGGCGATGTGGCCCGCGTCCGGGGCGAAGCCGACCGCCACCGCGTCCAGGCCGTCCAGGAGAACGCGGTAATCCTCCTCCGTCCTGAAAAGCGACCCGGCGGGGGAGTTGGGGTGATAGGCGCAGGCCAGCCCTCTGTCCGCCGCCCGCTTGCCTGCGGCGTTGAGGCAGGCGAGGGTATTTTGCTGGCGCTCGCGCAGGGCGGAGCGGTCTCTGCCGGGCATCTGCCCCAGGGCCAGCAGGCATCCCGGGAAGCGATCCAGAAAGCGGAAGGCCGTTTCGGCGGCCTGCCTCTCCTCGTCAGTTTCCTGCGAGTGCTGCCAGTCCTGCACGAAAGCGATGGCGGCCAGGGACAGGCCCGAACGCTCCAGCGCCCCTGCCAGCCGACCGGCATCCGGGTAAAAGTCCCCCAGCATCACGATTTCCGGCTCCAATCCCCCGAAACCGGCGCGGGAGACGACGCTGGCGATATGCTTCACCCTTCCGCGGTATTTTTCGCCCGACATCTGCCAGGTGTACGTCTGGCAGCCGATCTGCATGCGGCTCATTTTTGGCCCCCTCAGTGGGATTTGAGGAACTCCAGGGTATCCTCATTGAACTTCTCGGACACCTCGAAGTGATGAACGTGGCCGCAGCCCTCATAGATCAGCATTTCGGAATCCGGGATGCGGTGGAGCATCTGTTCCGAGAAGCGAATCGGGGTAAAGATATCCATATCTCCGACCGTGATCAGGGTGGGGACCTCGATTTGCTCCAGCCGGTCGAGGGTGTCGTGGGTGATGCAGGCTTCGCATTGGGCGGCATAGGCGTGCTGGGGCATAAAATTGGCGGCAGACTCCTGCTGGCCCTGGATGAGGTCATCCATATGGCTCTCGAAATAAGGAGGAGCAAAAATCCAGAGATGCACGACCTTGACGAAGGTCAGCGGGTCAATATGCGCCCGGATATCGCGGAAATGCTCGAAAACGTTGACAGTGTAGGGGTCACACCGGGGCCAGGTGCAGATCAGGATCAGGCTCTTCACCTTCTGCGGGTAACAGAGGGCCAACTCCTGGGCAATGGCCCCGCCCATCGAAATGCCCGCCACCCGCGCCTGCTCGATCCCCAGCGCGTCCATCAGGGCGGCGACATCGTCCGCCATCATGCGGGTGGTATAGGGTCCCTCCGGCTTGTCGGACCGGCCCGCGCCGCGGTTATCGATCAGGATGCAGCGAAAATGCTGCTCGTAGGCGGCCACATGGGGATCCCACAGGGTATGGTCGGCCCCCAGGCCCATAATGAGGACCAGAGGATCGCCCTGGCCGCGTTCCTCATAATAAAGGTTGATGCCATCGACCTCGACGTGCGGCATAATACGGCTCCTTTCGGTAGGAGTTTGATGTAGGGGCGCGATTGATCGCGCCCGCCATACACAGCAAATATGGGCGCGATTGTTCGCGCCCCATAGGTATCCCGATCAGGGTGACTGTCCCGCCGGGGCGAGGTACGGGCCTCTGATAGACCGTTCTCTAACCCCCCCGGCCCCCTTCCCGAAACGGGCAGGGGGAGTGGATGAGGCCGTCAATGACCGCACCCTCTATCCCCCTCTCCCCGGAGGCGCTCCGGCGCATCCCTTCGGTTTCGGGGAGAGGGGTTAGGGGAGAGAGGTCACCCATCCCAGGGGAGAGCGGTCCCCCCTCCCCCAGGAGCGGAGGATGTTTCCCCTTATCTGGATAGCGATGGGGCGCGAAAAATCGCGCCCCTACAATGCGGTGTCCCATATTGCGGCTGATCCGGCTATATTTCCTCTATTGTTTGCCGCGTCAGTTCCACCCAGCGGGCCATGCGCTCGGGGCGACCGCAGAGGGTGTGGACATCTTTCATGATGATCTCCACATTGCAGCCTGCGGCGGCCCGGAGGGTTTTGCGGATGTCGCTCCGGATGGCCTCCTCATCGAATCGCTCGGTGGAGATGAGGGTGGGGTTGGGCTTCCGGGAGAAGACGTAATCCCGTCCCATCTCGCGGGCCATGAACTCCTCATCGCACCAGGGGGAGATGGAGACCCGCTTCAGGTTCGGAATTTTTTTGAGGACATTCCAGCGAGTGTGGACCGGCTCGCAGCAGCCGTAGTAGCACCTGCCGAACCGCTCGATGACCGGCAGTTGGTACTGGAATACGAACTCCTCGAACATCTGCGGGCTGACCGAAACCGTCTCCTGGGATTCGCTGAGAACCCACATGTCCCCGGGTTTGACGGAGCCGTTGTCGCCTTGCGGCAGGGCGCGGGAGTAGCCCATGCTGCCTGAGCCGATATAATCGTTTTCGTTGTTGAGGGAGAGGAGGTCTTCTTTTTCCAGCCAGTCGATATGGGCCAGGCAGTCGTCCCGCAGGAAGGCCATCAGGCGGTGCAGGCTCTCCGGCTCGGTATACATATAGCGCATCATATTTTCCAGGCCGATCAGCTCGATGGCGGGCCAGGTCATCCCCGCCGACCAGAAAAACCCGCCCCGGATGCGGACAGGCAGGAGGCCGGCGAAGGCCTCCTCCAGGTGCGCTTTCCAGGCCAGGGAAGCCTCCCGGTCCACCCGGAAGCCGCGCGGGCGCAGCCTGTCCAGGTCGCGCCGGATATCCTTGATGGGGTAGTCCCACTGGCGGCTGGAGATATTCCCGCTCACCCGCTCCGCCCACCGGGTTTTGACCTCGACGCCGCAATCGGTGCCGCTGACATGCCAGTTGCAGTTGATCCACGGCTCCACCACATGGTCGTCCCCGATCTTCTCGAACTGGAATATCTCGTACCGGAATCCGGCCTCCAGCCCTCTGGCCCAGTCCTCCCGGCAGGACAGCTTCGAGTCCGGCAGGTCGTCATAGGCCACCCAGGACTCGGCCAGGACCATCGGCTTCTCGGCCCTGTCCTCGTCCAGGGCGTGCCAGAGGCGCTTGCGCTCCAGGTTCACCGGATCGTGGGCGATCTCCAGCTTCCGCCGCGCAAGGCTGTGCAGGATGGCAAGGTCATCGGGGTTCATTTTCCATTGAGATATGTCGGGCATGCGCGGGCCTCCGTGAGATGTGTGCGGTTGGTATGAATCGCTTCGGGCGATCTATCGGGCTGAGCCGGGGCAGACCTGTGCGTCTGCCCTGGTGCATTCCCATACAGGGCGAACCTGTGTGCGCGCCCCTACGGTGTGGGACAGACTGCCTCGCCTGCGCTTCTTCGATACGATTTGCCACCCCTGTTCTTCGCCATCGCCCTCCGGATTCCTTGTCGGCGGCAGGACGGGGCTTTGGATGAAGGATTGAATCCGGTTCGCATAGAACCTAAACGCATCTATTGCCATTCACAATGCTTCCACTTTTGACGCGATAAGGAGTGCGATATGTCCGAGCAGGCAAGGCATGAGGCGATTGCTCCGGTGTCGAGGCCGGAGGAGAGGGAAGGGGCGGCAAGGCGGAGGGCGGAGTACCGATACCGCTTTCCCAGGGACGCCCGGAAGCTGGGCGGGAAGTTTTCGGTGGATGAAAACGCCCGCAGGCTGCTGCGATTCTTTTATCTGGAGCGGCGGCTTTCGCAGGGATTAGGATCCTGGACGCTAGCGATCCCGGAATTCGAGGTCAAGATTGAGACCGGGCGGCATATCTTCGGGCACATGGACGCGGCCCGGCGTTTCCGGGAGCGGCTTCACGAACAGGAAAAGCGCCTGGGCGAGATCGACGCCTTCCGGGACGAGGGGATCGATCTCTTCATTGAGGAGGCGCTCTCCGCCGCGGACGCTCCGGAACTGCTGGTCGGCATCCACCAGGTGGCCGGACGCGCCCTGGAAACGGCCTACCGCCACCATATCGATGACACCGACCCCATCACCGACGCCCCGACAATCCGGGCCATGAGGCAGATCCTTTTGGACTACGAGCCGATGCTCTCCTGGGCGGGGGCGGCGCTGGCGGCCTATATCGAGGGCGGGGTGGAGGAATCCCGCCTGGAGTCCTGGCGGTGGCACCTGGCGAAGCTCCTGGCGAGCATCGGCGGGGTGACGGGAGCCGATGCGCCCGGCCCGCGTCCCGCGCCCCTTCGCTCGGAGGCCCGGCCCTACCGGAGAGGCGAGGTTCCCGTGCGGGACTGCCGGTTCGCCACCTTCGCCAACACCGGGGACTACAACGTGGCGGACGGCGAGCCGCGCTACCCGGTCGGCTCCTATGAGGACGAGCGGCTGCGCTTTGTCCGCACCCAGCGGGACGAGGTGGACGCCATCGAAGCCTTCGGAACGTTCCTCTGGGACATCCGCTTCAAGGATTTCCAGGCGGAATACGATCTGGCCCGGATCACCTGGGACGAGTGCCGCCACACGGAGATCGGGCATCATTCGCTGACGACACTGGGGTACGATCCCTTCGAGCTTCCCAACCGCCTGACCGGAAGCACGTGCCGCGGCCCGATGGAACCGGCCTATGCGATGGTGGAGATCAACCTCTTCGGGGAGGTGGGGGTGATCAAAACCATCGGCGGCCTGATCGATGAGGCCCGGCGGCGGGAGGACACCCTCCTCGCCCATACCAGCGACTTCATCCGCTCCGACGAGCGCACCCATGTCCGCAAGGGACAGCACATCATCCGCATCATGTCCGACTTAGGGATTCAGGAACTGGAGGAGCGCACCCGCGAACTCTTCACCGAATGCCTGGTCAGCCTGGGGGCGATCACCCCGGATATGGATATCTTCAAACTGAGTAGGGAGGAATTGGAGAGGTTTGTGGGGGAGTAGAATAACTTATCCCATCGCTATCCCGATCAGGGTGACTGTCCCGCCGGGGCGAGGTGCGGGCCTCTGATAGACCGTTACCTAACCCCCCGGCCCCCTTCCCGAAACGGGAAGGGGGAGTGGATGAGGCCGACAATGACCGCACCCTCTATCCCCCTCTCCCCGGAGGCGCTCCGGCGCATCCCTTCGGTTTCGGGGAGAGGGGTTAGGGGAGAGAGGTCACCCCTCCCAGGGGAGAGCGGTCCCCCCTCCCCCAGGAGCGGAGGATGTTTCCCCTGATCTGGATAGCGATGGGGCGCGATGCATCGCGCCCCTACCGCGGAAAACAGGACTGACCCCGGGTTAGATGGCAACTTGGGTTAACTTAGTATTTTGTATATTAATTATATGCTATGTTTGGCAGAGTTAAGTCGCTCCGCTGTCTTGTAAGCGTTTACCATACCCCAGATCCAGAAGACTACGGCAGTAATATACCCAATAAGAATAAATGTTAACAGGAAGTTAATTCCTTGGATAAAGACAAACAGAATCCCTTTGCCAATCTGCCCATTGTAAATCTGTCCCAAGCCGCTGAAGAAAAAGCTCAATACGGCAGCCAATCCTGGATTTTTCATTCTTCCCCCATCCTTTCTTTCATCCTCCTGGTGAACTGTTTCATAACTCGCTGGATCGCATGGCCTGCCGGGAAACAGCCACCGGGGGATATCGCGCAAGCCTTCCGGCAGATCAACGCCCCTATTATACCAATCCACCCTGTCAAAACTCTGTCAGAAACCTGTCAAACGAGGAAGCGAAAAGATTTTTTCGAGGCGAATAACGACATTTTATAGCCGTTGCTCTTGAAGGAGATAAGCTGATGCGGACGATAGGCAGTTGGCAGGGCGCTTCCCACATGATATAATTCCAATCAAGGATAAGCTATCGTGTCTTTCATGGATCGAGTCTATTGATAGGGGGTTGTATATGGACAACAATTTATCCGTTGGGCAATTGAATGATACCGAAACGTCTCCGGCTTTCAATCCGCATGATTCTCTCGACTCTCTCTGGGCTGGCAAAGCGATGCTCAGGGAAAAAATCAAGGAACTCTTCGAGAAACTATCCATCGAAGGGGCACCGATACCTGCGGAGCAGCTTCAGCGGATGATGGCAGACTCCGGCCTGGAGCAAAACGAACTGAGCCGGGGCATTATCGAGGCGAGAGAGGAATGAGCAGTGTTCTGAATATATTATGATGACAGTGCGCTTGTCAAGAGGTATTCCCAGGAAGTAGGCTCTTCCACCATGAACGAGCTATTTCAGCGGTTTTCAATAAGTCGAATGACCTGCTCTACCATAACAATTCTGGAAATTATATCCATTATTGGTGCGGAAGAAAAATAATGGCCGCTTGAATACAGAGCGTTTCAAACAGGCAATGATAAACTTTCGTACTGAAGTGATTGATAATTATCGGTTTGCTGCTGAATCCATTCATGACGCGCTTGTATTTTCAGCTTTTAGCGGTGTCTTAACCCAAAACCTTAACGCCACGGATGCCATTATATTGAGTTCGGCACTGACTTTCAAAACGGCGCTGAACCGGATAGGCGACGATATGATATTGTGCGCTTTGGATCTGCGATTGGCGCGTGCGGCACAAGCAGAGCAGATGATTGTTTTTAATCCTGAGACCGATAGTTTAGAACATTTATCTATCTAATAACCATCATTGAAAATATGTTTGATATAATCCGCTTCTTCTAATCCACACCAACCTGCCTCTTATCAATCCGAATTCTCATCGATCATATCAAGCAATCGCTGCATCAGGCGTATTGCAGCCTCTTTATCTTCCAGAAGCTTGCCGGACCATCCGTGCGCTCAGGCGATTGTTTCCGATTCCTCCGGCCAGACTGTCAGGCCCCTCCCGCATCGCCTGCTCGATGGCGCGGGCCTGCCCCTCCAGGGCGGCGATGAGGCGGCGCGGGGCGGCGAAGTACATCGATTCGAGCCACTGGCGCTTCGGGACGCCGGGCGGCTCCAGGTGCTTTCTCAGGTCGCTCAGAGTCAGGCTGAGGCGGTAGCGCCCCGATTCCGGTCCGGCCTCCGGCCAGAGCAGGGCGATCAATTCCTCCCGCGTGTGGGCGCGGTCCCGGTAATAGGCGAGATAGGCCAGCAGCGAGGCGGACGCGCCCCTGTGAAACCGCGTGATCGTCCGCCCTCCCCCTTCCGCCTGAAAACACCCGAACAATCGAATTCGCCATAACGGGGGCATGGTTCATTCTCCTTCTGAGGAATTACAGCGAACTGAAATTTTGTTACGTGCCATTCGATTTCGGTAAAAAAACTCCTCCCGGCCTCATCCAAATATTTCGCCCCGGCTCTTTACAAGGCGGGCCGGATGTTGTAAAATGGACTGGCTCAAAACGAGCCGAAGCGCAGGGTTGCGCGTCCAATCTTGCAAGGCATCCTCATCCCGG
>JADLDR010000074.1 GCA_020846535.1 Armatimonadota bacterium
CAGGTATATCGGTAAGGGCGAACCGGGTGTTCGCCCTGGTCGCCTGAGGGCCGTTTTCAGGGCGAACACCCGGTTCGCCCCTACGAGGATGGAGAACTTGCCTCCAGAACTGCCCCTTTACTCCAACTTCCTGCTTAGCACCGACAGAGCCAGCATCTCCCGATGAGGAGGTTGCCGCATGATCAATCTGGAAGCATATAGGGATCATGGAATCTCTGGCAGGCGGCCTCCTCTGGAGCGATTATAAGGATGCCGTTACCTTCGTGATCCTTCTGGCCGCCCTCCTGGTCAGGCCGAAGGGAATTCTGTCCCGGCGCGGGGCAGGGGGTTAGCGATGCCTGCCGTTCTCGCTTCCGCGCCCGTCGCTCAGCGCCATTCCGTGCGGGCGTGCCTGCTGGCGTACCTGCCGTTCGCCGCCTTCACTCTCGCCTGGCTTCTCCTGCCCCGCTTTGCGAAGGCGCGGCATATCGCCCTATTGATCTATATGAGGGGCGGTCATGATTCTAAGCCGCCTTCAGAAAAGGCTTGAGGCCCACTGGGATGCACCCCTGAAATGGGACGCTATGTAGAGCCGGTATCGCCCGGGCGGCACTTTGAGCAGAAAGCGGTTTTCCCGACTGCCGATCACGGCATCCTCGGTGACGGCGTTCGCCCTGATGGGCGGCCCTTCCTCGCCGCTGCTTGGTTTGCGGTAGGCGCGAACAGAAGAGCGCATCCCGCCCGGTCTCTCCCCGCCGAAGCCTGCCTGCTCCGAATAAACGCTGCCCGCTGTTGCCGCCCGGAATCCCTCCTCAAGATGGGAGTCTCTGCTGCCCATGTCGTAGAGATAGGAGTCTGCCTGGGCGGAGCCGGCCAGCAGCGCGGCGATCAAGCCGCACCAGAATTTGATGGGGTTGCTCCCTCCTGCCAGGGAGAGGGAATCAGCCGGATCGAGTTCGAAGCGGCCATGAGGCGGCCCGGCGTTCGGGCGGACAGAACATAGTTACCCGGGGGCAAGTCCCGATTGCCCAGGGCCAGCAGCATCCGGCTCGGGCCGCACTCGGCCTGCGCCTCGGACCGGGCGATCACCCGGCTTTCCTTCCGCAGTTCCACCGAAACCGCAATCCGACTTCCAGGCAGCAGGCCGGTCAGATCGAAGCGCACCGGAATCCGGCGCTCTCCGGCCCGAAGTCCAGCAGCGCAGGCCGAACGTAGCGCATCAGGGCGATCCGGTCGATATGGAAGTCCAGGCAGTCTCGGTCGCGATAGTTGGATTCGGAGATAAAAGGCGCACCTCGCGGCGGTGAGGAATCCTTGAGAGCGGCAGCCGAATCGAAGCCCACCGGCCTATTGCCAGTTCTTTCAGCGGGCGGTGGTGCTGGTTCTCCCGATCAGGGGTATACAGCAGGAGCCCCACCGGCTCCTGGGGCAGACTTTTGCGGTTCGTCCGAGTGTCGACCCTCAGTTCCAGGATATTCCGCAAAGACCAGTCCGAGGCGTCACCGCCCAGGATGTGGTTAATACGGGGCCACCCGGCAGGATAATTGGGTTCGCCGGTGGAGCAGGCGACCGAGATCTGCCGCCGGAGCGCCGCGCTTCCGCCTGGGGGGAGGAACGACTGCCTCCAGAGAGGCCCCTCCACCTCCCATTCACGTATGCTTTCCAGGCCGAAAAGGATTTTGCGTCCCACAGCGCCCGGTGGCTCTCCGAGCCGGGCAAACAGCGGAATCCCGATGAGCCAAATCAAGGCCAGGCATAACGACCATCGCTTCATGAACGTGTTTTCGCCTCCTGCGGTTTACACCCTCAGATAACGCTCCAGCAGCTCGAATTTGTGAAGGGCCTGGAGTACGGTCAGCGTCTTCTCGGCTCGCCAAGCTTTGCCCCAGGTGCCGTCCTCGTGCTGGAGCTTGCGGATAAGCGGGAACGCACGCTGCATCTGCTCGCCGATCAGGGGATGCTCGATATCCGTCAGGGCGTGGAGCATCAGGTAAACCGATTCTCGCTCGCAGCCGATCCAGCGCCCGTCCGGCTGCTGGACGGAGGCCATCCAGCGCAGCCCGCTGTCGATGAGCCGGTCAGCGGCGGGGGAATCGCGCCAGATCAGGGCCGACAGGAGCAGGGCCGTGCAGCGCGGGCAGCAGTATTTGCCGCCAGGATAGTTTTGGATCAGAAAGCGGAAGACGCGCAGGACGGGCCTCTCCTCGTCCACGCCCAGGGGCAGGATGCAGCGGAGGACGAAAGCGTTCAGGGCCAGCCCGTACCGTAAAAACTCCATATCGTCCCCGACGGGCGTGGGATAGATAGCGACAGCCTCCTCGCGCTCGCAAAGTTCCCCATCGATATTCTGGCGGGCGTAGAGCCAGGACAGAGCGCGGCGGATATCGGGATGGTCGCGGTCGAACCCGATCTGCGCAAGCTGGTAGAGGCGCATGGCGGTCCGGCCCAGGGAGGCGTTCCAGCCTCCGCTGGCAAGCTGCATCCTGAAGATCCCGGCTGCCAGCCGATAGGCCAGCAGGCAATCCTCCTCGTTGTCCAGGCCCATCAGATCGCGCCGGGCCACCATCCCTGCGATGGAGCGGTGACGGCGCAGGAAATGCAGCCCATCGCAGGATAGGTGCGGTCTCTCCAGGGCGTCGGGTCCGGCCTCTGGCGGCAGGAGTTGGGGAACGATCCACGCCTGCCCGGTATCCTCGCTGATCAGTTCCACCCGGCAGTACGGGCAAAGGCTGCGTTCCCTGCCGAACCGGCTCCGGCATCGAGGGCAAAACATCATGGCAGACATCCTTGCACGTGATGAAAGCTGGCTTAAGTTTAGCAAATCTATGCCCCGGTGTCAAATGGGGGCATCCAGGCAGGAAAAACCTCTGCCGCCTTGAATGAAGCTTTATTCCTCCACCTGGCGGATAAATACCCTTACGCCCGGCATCGCATGGGCCAGAGCCTGCCCCTTCTCCCGGCCCAGCACGCACAGGGCGGTGGCGAGCGCGTCCGAGGTAGCGGCATTGCGGGCGATCACGGTGGCGGCGACGCGGGCGGTCAGCCCGATACCGGTGCGCGGGTCCACAATGTGAGAGTAGCGATTCCCGCCCAGTTCGACATGCTGCTCGGTGTCGCCGGAGGTGGAGATGGCGGCGCAGGAGAGCAGCGTCAGGCGCGGCCCGCCTCCGGCGTGGGCGATCTCGATGCGCCAGCCCTTCGCGCCGGGCGGAGGAGCGGCTGCGGCGACGTCGCCGCCCGCTTCCACCAGGGCGGATGTAATGCCGTGCCGCCGAAGAACCTTCAGCGCGGCATCGCAGGCATAGCCTTTGGCGATCCCGCCCAGGTCGAGGCGCATTCCGGGAACGAGCAAGCGGACGGATCTCTTCCGGGCATCCAGTTCGATCTTTTCCCAGCCGACCAGGGCGCAGGCCTGCCAGAGCGCCTCTTCCGAAGGCATTGCGCCGGTCTTTCTCGCTTCCCGCCAGAGCCGGACGTACGGGCCGACCGTCACATCGAAGGCCCCGCCGCTCAGACGGGAGAAGGCGGCAGAACGGTTGAGGATATCCCATAACGCAGGGCTGACCTTCACCGGAGGGCCTCCGGCCCGGTCGCAGAGGCGCATCAATTCGCTGTCGGACCGGTAATCGCTCATGATCGCATCCAGTTCCGAGAAGCGACGAAACGCCGCCTCGCACGAGCGCCGGGCCGCCGCCTCGGAGGGCGCGTAAACGGTGATCCGCACCGAAACGCCCATGCGGACCTGTGTATACCGGAAGCGTGCCGGACTGCCCGCACCGACGGGCCGCAGGCCGAGGGCCGCAAGGCATATAATAATGATCGCTCGATATATCATCATTCTCCGGAGGCAGTTCGATATGTACTGTGATTCCTTACTAAGGTTTGTCCTGAGAGGGGGTCTTCTCCTTCTGGCAGGCCTCTCTTTCTTAACCCCTGCGCTGGCGAAACCGCAGGCCAAGAAAGCGGAACCGGCCCGGCCCGTGAAGAAGATGGAGCCTTATATCGAAACCATTCCGCGCACCCTGGTCAAATTCGAGATGATTCCCGTGCGAGGCGGCAGCATCGAAACGCCCGATCCGGCCCGGCCCGGGGCCAGGAAAAAAGCGCAGGCAGGCGATTTCTGGATCGGCAAATTCGAGGTCACCTGGGACGAGTTCGATATCTATCTCTACGGCCTCGATCTCAGTAACGAGGAGGAAGAGAAAAAGGAGGCGGCGGACGCCGTTTCCCGGCCCAGCAAGCCCTACGGCTCCCCCGACCGCGGCTTCGGGCACGAGGGCTACCCGGCCATCAGCGTGACCTACCATGCGGCAGAGCGGTACTGCCACTGGCTTTCGGTCAAAACGGGCAAGAAATATCGCCTGCCGACCGAGGTCGAATGGGAGTACGCCTGCCGCGCCCGCATCCTCCCCTCCGGCCCGCTGGCCCGGGCGGCCCTCGATAAGGTGGCTTGGCATTGGGACAATTCGGACGACAAAACCCATCCGGTCGGCAAGAAGGAACCGAACGCCTGGGGCCTTTACGATATGCTCGGAAACGCCGGGGAGTGGTGCAAGCCGCTCCAGGGGACGCCCGTTCTCTGCGGCGGCTCCTACCGGGACAGCCCCGAAAAGATATCCCCCTCCGCCCGCCAGCGGCACACTCCCGGCTGGCAATCCACCGATCCCCAGAACCCCAAAAGCAAATGGTGGCTCTCCGACGGCCCCTTTGCGGGCCTGCGGGTCCTACGGGAAGAATAAAAGGTGATATGGCGAAAAGATGCTCCTGGCAAGGAGAGGTGCTTTACCGCACTATCATTGGGGAAACCTGTAGATGGAGGGGACACTTTTATGGTCGATACTGGCCCAATCCAGAATGCCGGAGTCGATAGACTCATCACGGAGCAAGTAAACTCTACAGCCTCTACATCTCGGTCGGAACGCGCACTGGAACCCCATGCATAGCCCTCCCCCTGGCCGATAGCGACGGGGACAAGCGATACAAGTTGGGAACGGTGGAGGGAACCCCGCAATGAGGAATGGATAACGGTCAGAACAGGAGGAATTATCTTCATGGATTCATTTTCCCTCTGGGGAGCCTGTCTTTTGATAGGCTGCATGGGTATGCTGGCGGTCGCGCCGGCGGAGGCGGCGGCTCCTCGCAAAACGCTGTACGTCTCCAAGCTGGGCGACAATTCGGACGGTTCTTCGTGGACGAAGGCGTTTCATACCGTGCAGACGGCCCTGAGCGCGATTCCGGACGGGCGGGGCGGCTACCGCATCATCGTGCGGCCCGACACCTATTTCGAGGACAACCTGGCCTCGGCCCATCGCGGCGCGAAAAGGGCCTACAACGAGCTTATCGGGGATTTCGACGGCAGCCTGGGGTCCGGGCGGAAAGGATGGGTGATCATCGATTCGGGAGACCCGGGGCAGCAGGGGTTCAAAAGCTACGACTGGTGGGGGACGACGAAGGCGTACTCCAAAGGGTGGTCCGCGGAGCATACCGACCCGACCTTTTCGGCCATCGTCTGGGACCGATGGCGGCTGAGCCGCCTCTATGTGACCGGCGGGGACGGGGGCTTCATGTTCGACTGCACCGACCGGGTGGAGCCGTTCAGCGTGGTGGTGGAGGACTGTGTGAGCATCGGGCGGGCCTTCGGGGGCGGGGCGGCGAGCTGTCTCTCGCGCTACGAAGAGCCGATCACCTTCCGGCGCTGCTGGCTCTACGCCCTGGACTGGTGGGGCGATACGGGAGCCGCCTATATCCGCGTCGAGAACAAGGCCATGCCCGAAAAGCCGGACGCCGTTTTCGAGGACTGCGTGATGGTCAGCCCGCAGTGCGCCCTCAAAGGAGGCAATTTCGGGTTCGCCACCTATATGCGCGTCAGGCTGAATCGCTGCCGCCTGGTCGTCCTGAACTTCTCCCAGCCCCAGGGCACACCCACCGACGGCATTATCCAGAGCGTCGAGCACGGCAAATACCTGCGCGTCGATCTGGAGGATACCACCCTGATGGGCTACAAGGTCTTCGGCGTCCGGGTGAACAAGGAGAGCGCCGGGGATCTCGGGTACAGCGCGAAGGGCGATGTGAAAGCATATGTCCAGTATCAGCAGACCGTGCCCGCCGGTATCCACCGGATGCCGCACTGGCCCGCCGATATCTTCCAGGAGATCGCCCCGCCGAAGGCTCCCGAAAATCCGCCCGTCCTTGCGAACCGGGAGATCGTCCACGGGGATATGTGCGAGATTTCCCCCTTTACCTGGGAAGGGCGGCTCTGCCACATGGAATGCGTCCGTCCCGGAAGCGGAGGCAAAACGGAGGACTACTATCTCCTCCTGAAAGACGCCGAGACCGGTAAAGTGATGGCCCGGCTTGCGACCGGATACGGGCTTGCCAGCATCCTCATCCATAACGGGGAGGTCTTTGTCTTCGCCTCCCGGTGGGAAAACGGCGGCTGGTACGATGTGACTCTCTTCCGCTCCCGCGACCTCAAAGAGTGGCAGAGCAAGGTCGCCATCCGGGGCGAGAACGAGATGCTCTTCAACAGCACGGTCTGCAAAGGGCCGAAGGGCTTCGTGATGGCCTATGAATCCAACGACCCGGCCTATCCCGCCTTCACCACCAAATTCGCCCGCTCGAAAGACCTGGAGAACTGGGAAAAGCTGCCCGAATCCACCTTCGGGACGAACCGCTACACCGCCTGCCCCTGCATCCGCTATGCGGGCGGCTACTACTATGTGATGTACGCCGAACACCGCGCCCCGCGCCATTTTTACGAAACCTACATCACCCGCTCGAAAGACCTGCGCCACTGGGAGCTGAGTTCGGCCAACCCCGTACTCCGGGCCGAGGGAGTGGATGAGGGCATCAACAACTCCGATCCCGAGATCGTGGAGTTCGAGGGGAAAACATATCTCTACTTCGCAGTCGGCGACCAGCTTACCTGGATGAAGCTCAAGCGAGCCGTCTACCCCGGTCCCATGAAGCGATTCTTCGCCGATTATTTCAAAACGCCCGCCATCCCGGATTACGGGAGTATGGTTTATCATGAGAAGAAATGAACGATTGAAAGGGCCGATTTTTGCATTCGCCCTTTTGCCACAATAAAGGAGGCCAGTATGGAGGATCGGACAATCAAATTCAGCCGGCGAGATTTTATAAAAACATCGGCGGGCGTGACGGCGGCGGCGCTGGGATCGGGTTTTGCCGGATTCGAGGCGGTCCACGCGGCAGGCCCGGACACGCTGCGCGTGGGGGTGATCGGATGCGGGGGCCGGGGAACCGGCGCGGCGTCCGACTGCGCGAACGCCGCCCCCAATATAGAGATCGTCGCGCTGGGGGATCTCTTCAGGGACAGGGTGGATGGCTGCCGGGAGGGGCTGAAGGGACTTGGCGACAGGTTCAAGGTGACAGATGACCGCTGCTTCGTCGGCTTCGACGCCTATCAAAAAGTGATCGACAGCGGGGTGGATATGGTAATTCTGGCGGCCCCGCCCGGTTTCCGGCCCGTGCATTTCAAGGCGGCTGTGGAGGCCGGGAAGCATGTCTTCATGGAAAAGCCGGTCTCGGTCTGCCCGGCGGGCGTGAGAACGGTGCTGGAATCCTCTCGGCTGGCCTCGCAGAAGGGGCTGGGCGTGGTGGCCGGCACCCAGAGGCGACACCAGAAAAGCTATATCGAGACGATCAAGCGCATCCACGACGGCGCTCTGGGAAAGATTGTCGCGGCTCAGGGTTACTGGAACCAGGGCGGGCTGTGGATGAACCCGCGCCAGCCGGAGTGGAGCGATATGGAGTGGCAGGTTCGCAACTGGCTCTATTTCACCTGGCTTTCGGGAGACCACATCGTGGAGCAGCATGTCCATAACCTGGATGTCTTGAACTGGGTTCTCCGCGCCCACCCGGTCAAGTGCATGGGTATGGGGGGCCGCCAGGTGCGAACCGACCCGGCCTACGGCCACATCTACGACCACTTCGCCATCGAATACGAATACCCGGATGGGGTGCGGGCGCTCAGCCTGTGCCGTCAGATCGATGGATGCGCCACCCGCGTCTCGGAATTCATCCAGGGGGCCAGGGGCACATCGGACCCCAGCAACTGGATACGCGGCGGCTCCGCCTGGCGCTTCGAGGGCGACTCCCCCAACCCTTACGTCCAGGAGCACGCCGACCTGATCAACAGCATCCGCTCCGGCAAGCCGCTGAACGAGGGCAAAACGGTGGCCGAAAGCACCCTGACCGCCATCATGGGCCGTATGTCCGCCTACACGGGCAAGGAAGTGACCTGGGAAGACGCCCTCAATTCCAAGCTAGACCTCATGCCCGAAAAGTTGGAGTTCGGCCCCCTGCCCGTCGAGCCTGTGGCCGCGCCGGGGAAGACGCCGTTTGTGTAGATCGCGAGGGGCGGCCCACCGGATCGCCCCCATATAACGATGTGGAGGTTATGATGAAACTTGTGCGATACGGTCTGCTCTACCTGCTCATCCTGGCTGCCGCCGTGGTTTCAGCGCAAACGAAGGGCCAGGGGAAACCGGGGAAGGAAATCCGCCTGTTCAACGGGGTGGATTTCTGCGGATGGACGTATTTTCTGAGCGACCCGAACCTGAAAATGTCGGCTGTCTGGAGCATTGATGGCGATGAGGGCGCCATCGTCTGCAAGGGGGAGCCTGCGGGGTATCTGCGAACCGTGGCGGATTTCACCAACTATGTCCTCAAGCTGGAATGGCGGTGGAGCCCGGTCACCAAGCGGGCCGGGAACAGCGGGGTGCTGCTCCGGATGGCCGGGGAGGATAGGATCTGGCCCAAATCCATCGAAGCCCAGCTTCAGCACGGGAACGCCGGGGATTTCTGGCTCATCGACGGTGTCAGGCTGAACTCAGATCCCAAGCGCATCAATCCAGGGGCAGACACCAACCGGCTCAAAATCAAAAATATGGAAAAGCCTGTCGGAGAATGGAACGAATACGAGATTACGGCGGACGGCGGGCATATCGTCCTGAAGATCAACGGCCAGGTGGTGAATGAGGGAACCGGCGCGGAAGTCGTGCCGGGCAAAATCCTCCTCCAGTCCGAGGGCGCGGAGATCCACTTCCGCAATATCCGGCTCACCCCGATCAAGCGATAGCTACAGCGTTTGAAAGGCGTTCTGTCGCCGGGTTTTGCAGGCGCGCACCGATGTGCGCGCCCTTTTTTATGGCACAGGCAGGGCAGAGGCACAGGCTTGCCCTGCGAAAGAAGTCGTCCTTATTCCCCTTATTGCACCGCAATCCGGTCGTAGCGAGCGATCCAGACAGGGTGATATCGATATCCTTTGACCCTGGGGTTCAGGGCGGTGACGGTAATGGGGTGGTAGAGAAAAACACAGGGCGCGTCCGCCACGATTTTCTCCTCCACCTGCCGATAGACGGCCCATCGCTCCGGGCCGGAAGGCATCCGGGCCGCTTTATCCAGCAGGGCGTCCACCTCGCGGCTGCGGTAATAGCTCCGGTTGTTGGAGTCGACCGGAGCGATCTGGCGGGAGTGGAAATTGACCTCCAGAAAGTTCATGGGGTCCGGGAAGTCCTGCGTCCACCCGCTGCCGTAGATGGCGACCTGGCCGGGCCTGCCGGTGGCGTCCAGAAGGGCGTTGAATGTGACCGGCTTGATCTTGGCCCGGATGCCGGCCCGGGTCAGATCGCTCTGGACGGCCTGATAGGTTTTCACGGTCGCCTCATCGGAAAGCGTCCAGATTTCGATATCGATGCCGTCGGGATAGCCCGCCTCTTTGAGCAGCGATTTCGCCTTTCCGGGATCGAAAGGATAGCCTTTGAGGTTTTCGTTATAGCCGGGCACGCTCGGCGGGAGCATCCCCCGGGCGGCCTGTCCCCGGCCGTTGAGAAGCTGAATGATCCTGTCCCGATCCACGGCATAGGCCAGGGCCTGACGGACTTTCAAGCGGGTGAAAGGAGCCATCTCGCAGTTCAATTGCAGGAAAATCGTCGAGGCGGCGGCGGCGGATACCAGGCGGCCTTTCCAGGCCGGATCCCGGGAGAGCCGCACATAGTCGGCGGAGGGCAGGCCATCGAACATGTCCAGTTCGCCGCGCTCCAGCTTCATGACCGCCAGGCTTGCCTGCACCTCGGGCAGATATTCGATTTGATCCGCCTTCGGCCATTCGGGGCGAAAGTAGGCGGGATTGCGGGCCAGAACGATCCGCTGCCCCGGGACCCACTCCTCCAGCTTGAACGGCCCTGTCCCGTGGGGATGCCGCCCGAAATTCTTGCCGTAGCGGGCCACCTCCTCCTTCGGAACCACAAACCCGAAGTTCATGGCGAGCAGGTTCAGAAAATAGGGAACCGGGGCCTTCAGCTTGAAAGTCAATTGATAGGGGCCTTCCACCTCGATGCCGGAAACGTGGGCCGCCTTGCCCTTGACAAAATCCTCCGCCCCTTCCAGGCATTGATAATACCGGCTGCCCGGGGACATCGTTTTCGGATCTAGCACCCGCTCGAAGGTGTAGCGGACATCCTCTGCCGTCACCTCCCGCCCGTTCAGGAATTTCACCCCTTTCTTCAGAGTGAAGCGGTAGCTTTTCCCGTCCGGGCCGACCTCCCATTTTTCCGCAATATCGGGAACGATCTCTGTTCCGTCATCATAATCCACCAGTCCGTTGTACAGCACTCGCATAAAGACATTGCTCAGCACATTGTATTCCACCGCCGGGTCCAGGGAGCGCAAATCCTCCCGCCCTGCCAGATGGAGCGTTCCGCCCCGGTTTCCTTCCGCCGGAAGCGCCTTCTCCGGCTTACCGGGCGCGGCTGCCTCCCTGGACTGGCGCGTGCAGCCCGCCATCGCTGCCAGGATGATCAGGACTAAGATTGTCTTGACATGCGGCCTCTGCCGGCGCATCCGTTCGATATATCGCATAGGCTTTTCCTCGGTTCCTTTGAGGCGGTACAACAAATAGCCCCCTCCCACTCTTGCGAAGTAAAAGGGGACTGCATCCGGACTGGTGGGCGATACTGGATTCGAACCAGTGACCTCTTCGGTGTGAACGAAGCGCTCTCCCACTGAGCCAATCGCCCGTATTCGACGGTAGAATGATTATACCATAACCCCGGCGGGAAAGTCAAGAACCGCGCCTTTGACCTCATTTTTTGCTCAAATATCCCACCTGTAATCTCTTTTAGCCTTGAAATGGCTAAAGAAACGCCATTGAAACCGGACATGAATACAGGAGGGAAGCAAAGAAATGAAACAGACAGAGACATTCGCTATTGCCGAAGCGGTTTCGGACTATCTGCTTCACTTGAAAAGTGGCTTTAGCATTCAAACCCATAACCGGGCAAGATGGGCCTTGCAGTATCTCCTTCGGTGGTGTGACGAAAATGAAATCAAAACCATTAATGAGCGAACCGTGAGTTTCAATCACGGGTTAATGGAGTGCTACCCCTGATATTTTAAAATACCCTCTCATTCCTCTCTTTTCTCTCATGCAAGCCTATATCTCACAGCAGCGCAGACAGAAGGGGTTGGAGTGCCTCTGATAGCAAGTTCCTTTGCTCATCCCTCCCCCTTATGGCTATCCCTGGGGTAGGCTATATCAAGAGGCAGGTGTCCGAGGTTTGGCCGGGGTAGTGCTTTTCATTTCATGTAACAGTTCGCCAGACAAATATAAACAAATGTTTGCCTATCATTTGATTTCACAGCGTAAATAGGCTAAAATATAGGTGGTGTGGATACTTGAGATGATGAAGTAAAGGGGGAAGGGTTCAGAGGCTAAGCTGCTTCGGTGTATAGGTGAAAGCCATTCGCTCTAACAAGATAGCGCCGAAGGGGTTGTACAAGATATAGCCCCCTCCCCCTCATGAAAAGAGGAGAAGAGGGCTATTTGCCGTATGGTGGGCGATAGGGGACTTGAACCTCTGACCTCTTCGATGTCAACGAAGCGCGCTAACCAACTGCGCCAATCGCCCGTATTCGACGGTAGAATGATTATACCATAACCCCGGCGGGAAAGTCAAGAACGATTTCGCCCTGAAGTTCCACTATCCTTTCATAATATCGGACCGAATTTTCGCGAAAAACGCTTGACATCCATCGGGGAAACTGCTATAATAAAAGGCGATAGAGTGGGCGGGTGTAACTCAGTGGTAGAGTGATAGCTTCCCAAGCTATAAGTCGCGGGTTCGAATCCCGTCGCCCGCTCCAGTGTAATGCGGCGTGGTAGCCAAGTGGCCTAAGGCGCGGGTCTGCAAAACCCGTATTCAGCGGTTCAAATCCGCTCCACGCCTCCACAAACGAAAACCATCCCTGTTCTCAGGGGTGGTTTTTCCACTATGGGCGAGTGGCGAAATGGCAGACGCGGCAGACTTAAAATCTGCTGGGGGCAACCTCATGTGGGTTCGAGTCCCACCTCGCCCACCACGGCCTATTTGGGCGGGATCTGGTTCCCGTACACCTGCTGCATCATCTGAATCCCCTGCTCGATCATCATCCTCTGGGTCTCCGGGTCCATCTGCTGCATCATCTCCATGCCCATTCTCATGCCTGTCTGCATCATCTGCTGGCGCATCTGGGGATCCATGTTCATGAACATCTTCATCCCGGCCTGCATCGCCTCCATCTGCTCCTCCGGCGACATTTGCAGCAGCACATTCATCTGCTCCTGGGCCAACTGGTTGTAGCGGTCCACCCGGCTCGTCTTCTCATCTTTGCCGTCCCCTTTCTCGTCCTTCCGGGCCGCGGCTTTGGGAGGCTTCTCATGCAGCACCAGGTAGACCGGCTTGAACCCCGAGTTCTCCCCCATCATCTGCGCCTCATACCCTTCCTGAAGCGGGAAGTTTCGAAGCAGGCTCGTTCCCTTGCGCGTGGCGGGGTCCGCGATGAAGATTCCCATCACTTCCAGTTCTTTCAAGGCCCTCACCGTCTCGCTCAGCCGGTCCGCATAGACGGGCTGCGCTTTCGGGACGAAAAGCTGCCGCCAGACCAGGCGCTGGGGCTTGCACAGGCCGTCCAGGGCCTTCTCCAGCGGAAGGTTCTCGACCTGCCCGGTCACTTTGGCCTTGACAGAGCTTTCCGCCAGCACGGTTACGCCCAGGCTCTTGCCGATCTGGGTCAGCACCTGCTGAAGCGGGACATCCTTGACATCGTAGGTCGCGCCGGTCGGGGCCTGCTGCGCCCACGCGCAGGCCGAAAGCAGCATTAGGCTCACCGTCAAAACGACTGCATATTGATTTCTCAACATTTTCGTGCCTCCTTCCATTGTATATAACGCTCGATTTGCTTTTAAGGTTACGGTTCTGTGAAAAAACCTTGCATTCCTCCCCTTGCGCCTGCTATATTGAGTAGGGGCTTCGTCCCAAAACATCGGTCGCCGGGGGAGATATGAGCGGTAAAACTGTGCTGTACGATCTGGTTATCATCGGCGGCGGGATCAACGGGGCCGGGATCGCTCGCGACGCCGCCGAAAGAGGGCTTTCGGTCTGTCTCCTGGAGCGGAGCGACTTCGGGGCCGGGACGAGCGCCCACTCCACCCGCCTCATCCACGGCGGGCTGCGCTATCTGGAGCATTTCGAGTTCGGGCTGGTGCGGGAATCGCTCCGCGAGCGGGAGGTGCTGCTCCGTATCGCCCCTCATCTGGTCGCCCCGACCGCCTTCGCTATCCCCATCTATAGAGGCGGCCCGTACAATTTCACGAAAGTGCGCCTGGGGCTTCTCCTCTACGACACCCTGGCCGTGGGGAGAAGCCTCCCCTCCCACCAGGCCCTTTCCCGCAGTAAATTTCTGCGCCTGGAGCCTGAGATCGATCCGACCGGGCTGGAGGGCGGTTTCCTCTATTACGACTGCCAGATCAACTATCCCGAGCGGCTTTGCGTCGAAAACATCCTCAGCGCCGCCCGGGCGGGGGCAAGGATCGAAAACCATGCCGAGGTCACCGCCTTTTTACGGGAAGGCGGGCAGGTCAGCGGCGTCCGGGCGCGGCACAGGCTGACCGGGCAGGAGGAAACCGTCCGCAGCCGTTTCGTTGTGAATGCCGCAGGCCCCTGGCTGGACGCCGTGTGCGACCTGCTGGACAGGCCCGCGCCGCGCAAGCTGGGAGGCACAAAGGGAAGCCACCTGGTCGTCCGCCAGAGGGAAGGACTGCCGAATGCGCCAGTCTACACTCCGGCCCGCGCCGATGGCCGCCCGTTCTTTATCCTCCCCTGGCGGGAGTTCATGCTGATCGGCACGACCGACATCCCCTTCGACGGCGACCTGGACACCCTGGTGGCCGACGAACAGGAGATCGAATACCTCATCCGGGAAGCCAACGCCCTTCTTCCCCGCGCCCGCCTGCAAAGGGATGATATCCTCTACACCTTCGCCGGCGTCCGCCCCCTGCCGCCGGGCGACAGCGACGCCGGGAAGCGGACCCGCCGCCACTTCCTCTACGACCACGAGCGGGAGGATGGTATCTTCGGCCTGGTTTCGATCATCGGGGGGAAGCTGACCACCTACCGCAGTCTGGCGGAGGAGACGGTCGGCATCGTCTTCCGCAAGCTGGGCCGCGCCGCCCCGCCCTCTGCCACCCATACCCTCCCCCTTTACGGCGGGGAGATCGAAACGACCTTCCAGGAATACATCGCCCATCAGGCCGAAACCGCCTCCCAGCGATACGGCATCGCCCCTTCGACGGCCCGCCACCTCATCTCCCTCTACGGCTCCCGCCATGAGGATGTGCTGGCCCGGGCGGAACACTCCCCCGAGTTGAAAGATCCTATTACCCCCGACCTTCCCGATATCGGGGCGCAGGCCGCGTACGGCGCGGAACGGGAGCTTGTCAGAACTCTGGAGGATTTCCTGCTGAGGCGCACCGGCATCGGTATGGGGGCCGACTGCGGCCTGTCTGCGGCCCCGGCCTGCGCCCGCCTCCTGGCCCGCCATCTTTCCTGGGACGAAAAGAGGATAGAGCGCGAACTGGACGAATACAGGAAAGTAGCCGCCCGGCGACGGCTCTGCCGGGACTGATCCGATAGGAAAGGGGTTTTCACAATGCGTCTTGCATGCTGCGCCTATTCGTACCGCGATTGTCTCCAGGGAGGGAAGATGACCCTGGAGGAGTTCATCGCCACCTGCGCGGAGATGGGTCTGGACGGGGTGGAGCTGACCAGCTATTATTTTCCCGCCACCGACCGCGCCTACCTGAACGAAATCAAAAAATGCTGCTTCGCCCAGGGTCTCCATATCTCCGGGACGGCGGTAGGCAACAATTTCTGCCAGCCCGACCCGGCCAAACGCCGGGAGCAGGTCGACCTGGCGAAAACATGGATGGATCATGCCGTCGTTCTGGGAGCCCCCTGTATCCGCGTCTTCGCCGGCCCGGTCCCGCAGGGCCACACGGAACCGGAAGCCTTCGATTGGACGGTCGCCTGCCTGAAAGAGTGCGCCGCCTACGGCGAAAAACTGGGCGTGGTGGTCGCCCTGGAAAACCACGGCGGCATCACCGCCACCGCCGAACAGGCCCTGAAGCTGGTGAAAGCCGTCTCCAGCCCGTGGCTGGGCGTCAACCTCGATTTCGGCAACTATTCCAAAGACCCCTACCATGAGTTCGTCATGACCGCCCCTTACACCGTCACCACTCACGCCAAAACCCACTACCAGGGGCCGACCGGCATGGTGGAGGTGGACTACCATAAAGCCGCGGACATCATGCGACAGGTGAGCTATAAAGGCTATATCTCTATCGAATACGAAAGCGAAGCCCCCGCCGCCGAAGCCGTTCCCCGATTCGTGGAATATCTGAAGAAGGCGGTGCGATAGAGGCAAATCGCTGTCATTGCGAGCGAAGCAATCTCCGGGATTTTCAAGGCGAGATTGCTTCGCTCGCAATGACAGCAGCGATTTCGCTCCCTTGCCGCAACAGGCTACAGCCCGCTTCCCTCCCTCATCTCTGCCCCGAACACCTCGCCGAAACACCGGACCACCACAGGCGTCACATCCTCCAGCGCAATCTTCTGACCGGGCAGGAGCCTTTGCATCGAGGTGACGCCCCGGTCGCGGATGCCACAGGGGATGATGTAGGAAAACAGGGTCAGGTCGTTAGCGATATTGAGGGCGAAGCCGTGAGAGGTGACCCAGCGGGAGATGCGGACCCCGATGGCGGCGATCTTCTCGTCCCCGGCCCACACGCCTGTCAGCCCTTCGATGCGGCCTGCATCGATGCCGAACGCGGAGCAGGCGCGAATCAGCGATTCCTCCAGACGGCGGACATAACCCCGGACAGAGCCGTCCCATTCTCCGAGATGGAGGACGGGGTAGCCCACCAGTTGGCCCGGGCTGTGGCAGGTGTTCTGCCCCCCGCGGTCCACCCGCTCAACAGCGACGCCCTTCGCCCGCAGTTCCCCTTCGGGAACCAGCAATTCCCCGGAGCCGCCTCGCCTCCCCATGGTGATCACCGGAGGGTGCTGGAGGAGGAGCAGCCGGTTGCCGATGCGCCCTTCTTGGCGCTCCTGGACAAGCCGCCGCTGCAACTCCCAGGCGGCGCGGTATTCCACAGCGCCGAGATGGACGACTTCGATAGTCGGCATGGTCAGGCTCCGACAGGGACAGAGGCCTGAAGCGGCACGATCACCCGAAAGGTGCTGCCCTGGTAGGGTTCGCTTTCCACCCGGATATGCCCGCCGTGCCCTTCCACGGCAAGCTTGCAGAAAGCCAAGCCTAGGCCGGTGGACGGCTGGTAGGTGGTATGCCCCGCTCTATGAAAGAATTTGTCGAAGATGCGGTCTTTGATATCCGGGGGGATCCCTTTTCCCGTATCGGATACGCTGATGCACAGGAAATCTCCCTCCATGCAGGCGGCGAGGGCGATCTTGCCTTCCTGCGGGGTGAATTTGACGGCATTGCCCAGCAGGTTCACCAGAACGCGGCGCAGGATATCCTTGTCCCCCCACCCTTCCGGCATCGCTTCCGAAAACGAGACCGTCAGAGCCTGCTCTTTTTCCATGAGAAGCGGGTTGATCAGACTCACCGCCTCCTCCACAAGCGCCTTCACCTGAAAAGGCCCCATCTTCAGGCTTCCCCCGGCCTCCAGGCGGCTGATATCGAGGAGGTCGTTGACCATGGAAAGGAGCGTTTCCCCGGCCCGCAGGCTGTTACCGACCATTTCCGGCATCAGTTCCGGGTCGTAATCGGTCTGCTGGACGGTGTGCAGGTTGCCGATGATGCTGGTCAAAGGGGTCCTCAGGTCGTGGACGATCATGTGGGTCAGGTCGTCCCGAAGGCGCACCAGGTTCTGTAGCTCCTCATGAGATTCCTGCACTTCGGCCAGAAGTTTCTCGGTTTCCTGCTGGCGTTCGGCCTCTTTCTCCAGGCTCGAAAACCACCCGCGCAGGATCACCAGGACGATCAACAGGGCGGCGATGAGGTTGAAGCCTTTCGGGATAATGAGCCACTGTGGTTCCGAGAGGATATCGTACAGGGAATAAGGGAGTAAGCCCGTCCGGGCGGTATACCAGACGCCGAAATAGAGGCTCTCGAAAAGGGTACGCGCTCCGTCCACGAAAATGACGACCAGGAGAGAGGCCACCAGGGGATTGACGACCTTGAACCGTTTGTATTCGCGCCGGTAGAATATCAGGATCGCCGACCAGACCAGGATGAGGAGCCAGTATAAGGTGGCCGTGACGTAATAAGGGTAATTGTGCACCAGACCTCGCTTTCCGGGAGCCTGCCTTGGAGCTACCCGAACGAAACCCTCTAGCCCGGCTCGATATTGCTCCGCATCGGGGTGCGGGCCGCGAGGAGGCTGCCGAAGAGATGGACCGCCTGCTCCGTGCCTGCCTGAAGCCGACCCGCCTTCAGGGCCGCCGGGAGGGTCAGGCACCCGGAGTAAATCTGCGAGAAGGTCTGCACAGTCATGCTCAGGCTGTTCTCGCTGGCCCGCTCGGTGACGGCCAGGTGGCCCGCATCGGCCTCCAGGGTGAAGCGGACGGGCAGGCCGACGGGATCGCTGATTTCCAGCCTCATGCGTCCGTAAACCGTGCGGGCGGCTGTCCGGGCCAGGATCGCCCGGGCCGGGTCGGTGACCAGAAACGAAAAACCTGGATGCAGGTTGCCGCGAACCCGCCAGGGATCGGGCGCTTCCAGGAGGAAGGGATCGTCGAGAGGGGCGGTAAAGACGCCTTCCACGGCCTCATAACGCTCCACCATCGCGGCGATCAACCGATTGCGGGCCGGGGCATCCTCAGCCACCAGTTCCCGGAAGCGCACGCGTTTGCCGTCGTCGTTTTCATTGACCGTATAGAGGCCGTAGGCGCGGACCTTCCCCAGGCCGGGCAGCACGGCAAAGCCTTTCGGGTCGCTGCTCATATCGGGCCGGGATTCGTCCAGGGCCAGCCAGTCTTCCCAGTAGGCGCGGTCACGGACAGTGCAGCAGTTCAGGGATCGGGCATAGCGGTCATAGAGGGCCATCACCCCGTCCAGATGGCGGTCTGCCTCGAAATCCTCCACCGGCCCGGGTTGTGCGATGGTACGGATCACCTCGGCGGGAACGGGGAAGGTATGGTTCATCGACCCTACCTCCCAGCCGAACTTCCGGTAGTAGGCGAAGGAGAAGGGCCAGAGGCAGGAGGTATAGAAGCCCTGCCCGCGCAGGCGGCGCACCATCTCGGCCATCATGGTCCCGGCATAGCCGTTGCGGCGGGCTTCCGGCAGGGTGGCGACCGCGCCGACGGCGGCATGGGGCACTTTGTCCTCTCCCATCCAGAGGAGGCCGGGAACCGACAGGCAGGAGGCCACCAGATCGCCCCCGGCCTCCACCACCAGCATGCATTCCGTCCCGTGTCGGCGGTAGAGCAGATCATAGCCGGCCCGGAAGGCTCCGGGCGGAGCCTGAAATGCGGTCACGGCGATCTCGACGGCTTTTTCGATCTCTCCGGGGGTGGGCGGGCGGACAGTGCAGGCAGGCAGGCTATTCATCTTTTGGGTCCTCATCCTTTTCGGGCGCGATATAGAAACGAACGGGCGGGAACTCCTTGACGCGCAACAGGAACGCGCCGCCCTCTTTGGGGACATCGAAGACGGCGGCGGCGGGAAAGACCCGGATTTTCTCCTCCTCATCGGGTGCAAAGCTGAGGTAGAAATCGCCGCGGATCAATATATCTTCATCCAGAATACAGGCCGGATGCCCGACCGGGAGGATCGGCCCGGACGCCCCTTCCAGGCGGACATCACCGGCCTTCAACACCCAGGGGTCACGGAAGGCGTTCAGGTTCTTGAAGGTCATCACCACTTCCAGGAATCGGCCGTCCGGCTCCGAGCCGGTATATTCGGACGGCTCCGCCGAAACGGCGGCCATCTCCCAATTTCCCAGCGGGACCGGGACCTTGAGTTCATAACAATCCGGCGGGGCGGCGTGGCGCTTCACGAAATGGTCGAACCAGGCGACGGCCCGCTCCATCTCATCGAGCCGGTGGTTGGGTTCCGCCATGCCGTGCCCTTCGCGGGGGTAGTGGATGAACTCCACAGGCCGCCCCAGGGCGCGGAGGGCCGTATACATCTCGCGGGAATTGCCGATGAAGGTGTTCGGATCGTCCTCGCCGTGGATGATCAGTACCGGGGTATGGATCCGGGAGATATACCGGAACGGGCTGCGCTCCAGATAGAGATCCATATTCTCCCAGTAATAGGCCCCCAGGTAGTCCTTCTCGAAACGCGAGATACAGGAATTACCGTAGTCGGAGAGGAGGCTGAACATCCCGAACATCGAAACCGCCCCGGCGAAGCGGCCTGTCTGGGAGATGATCCAGTTGGTCATATAGCCGCCGTAGCTGCCGCCCATCACGCCCATGCGCTCCGGGTCGGCGATCCCCTGTCCGATCAGCCAATCCACGCCGGCCATGATATCCCGGTAGTCCCCGCCTCCCAGGTCTTCCCGGTTGGCAACCCCAAACTCATGGCTGTATCCCGAGCTTCCCCGGAAATTCGGCTGGAAGACCACATACCCGCGGTTGGCCCACACCTGGGCCGCATAATAACCCTGGAGCGCATCGAGGGAGCGCCCGTAAGGGCCACCGTGTATCGCCACCACCAGCGGGTGCGGCCCCGCAGTCCCCTCCGCAGGCCGGGTCAGCACGCCCTCAATCTCCAGCCCGTCGAAGCTCTTCCAGCGAACGATTTCCGTTTGTCCGAAAGCCGCCTTGCCGCACTCCGGGTTCAGGTCGGAGAGGCGGGCAGGCTCTCCCGCAGCGGCGTAGAGGAAGATATCCGGGGGCGTCTCGCCGGTTTCGGAGATATAGATCAGCGGCCCGTCGCCGGGCAGGAGGTGGTAGTCCCAGATTTGCAGCCGGCCTTCGACGAGGGCCTCTGCCGTTTTCGCTTCGATATCGAAGCGGTAGAGGCGGCTGTGCGTCCCGGCCTCCACCAGGGCGGTCAGGCGGGTGTTGTCCGTCCATTGGATTTCCTGGCTGCTCAGGGGAAAGCTTTCGGTCAGGCAGACCGGATCCCCGCCCTCGGGGGTTATCAGGAAGATATCCTCCTGGGAATAGGAGAGGTCAGGGTCTCTCCCGGCCAGAAAAGCGATGCTTCGCCCGCCCGGCGACCACCGGGGGGTATGTTCCGCCCCGGCCCGGCTGGTGAGCTGGCGCACCGCCCCGTCCTCCAGGGACAGCAGCCATAGATCGAAGAGATGGTAATCGTTTTCCTCGCCGGTGTAGTTGGTGCTGTAGACCAGCGATTTTCCGTCCGGAGACAGGTCGAATTCCGCAATGCCGTAATCCCCCTCGCTGACCTTGCGGCTCTTTTTGCTGTCGAACTCCAGGCTCCAGACCTGGATATTGAATTTCTCCCGGTACTCGATGGTGTAATCGAGCTTCTTCTTCTGATTTTCCTCATACTGGGCCTGGAGCGCCTTCAGGCGGGGGGCCTGCGCCAGATAAATCAGCCCTTTGCCGTCCGGCAGCCACCGGAAGAAACGCACCCCTTCCGGCGCGTCCGAGTGTTTCCACGCTTCCCCGCCCTGGCTTCGCATGATCCATATCTGCGCCTTCGGCTCCTCTTCCTCCTCATCGCCCTCGCCGCTTTCGCGGGCGGACAGGAAAGCCAGGTATTTCCCGTCCGGAGACCACAGAGGGGAAGACTCCCCTTCCGGAGAGAAGGTGATCTGCCAGGCGCTTTGCTCCTTCAAGTCGGCCAGCCAGAGATGCGTGACCCGCTTGCTCCTCTCGAAATCCGCCTCCCGCACGGCGAAAACGGCCCGGCTGCCGTCAGGATGAATTCGAGGCTCGGAAGGCGACTTGAGGGCCATCAGATCGCGCATGGTAAAAGGTCGAAGCGTATCGGGCATAGGGTTCCTTTCGGATGAGAGGCTGTTTTGAGTACGGATAAAGACAAGATGGACACAGGTAGTAACTATAACCCAAGTTGCCGCCTAGCCCGGGGCCAGTAGGGGCGCGATTCATCGCGTCCAACGGCCTGACTGGGCGCGATGAATCGCGCCCCTACCCCGCATCGCCCTCCATTCGGGTAGGTAGCAACCTGGGTTACTTATAATATTTCATTCGCCTTTATCCGTTTTTTGATCTATGTTCATTTGTGTTCAAAAAAACAGCTTCCCACTCCTCAATCGCTTTCCCCCGCAATCCCTTCGGGACAGGCTCGCCCATCAGGGTCAGCAGGGAGGGGAGGATGTCGTAGATTTCGGCTCCTTCACGGCGGAGGCCGGGGCCTGTCTTGCGGTCGCTCAGGATGAAGAGGCCGTGCTGGGAGTGGTTGGCGTCATCGGGGCCGGTGTCGTTTTCACGGGTCCAGATGGAGCCGTGTCCGATACTGCCCACCGAGCGCCAGGTCAGGTCTCCGAAATAGACGATGAGATCGGGCGGGATGTTGCGGCATTCGGTATAGATTTCCTGCGGGCGGAAGACCCTGGTGCCGATGTTTTGGCCTTCCTCATCGGTCAGGGCTTCCAGCCTGGCGATCATCTCGTCCCGGACCGCCTCGTAATCGGCGGGATCGATCACGCCCTCCGGCTCGCGGCCCCGGGCGTTCAGAAAGAGGCGGCCATAATAGCCCCCGTCCCCCCAGGCCCGGGTGCGGCTCCAGTCGATATCGGCTTTCTCGATTTTGGTCACGCCCGCTGGAGGCGTTTTCAGGGCCAGGTAGCCTTCTCGGATCAGCCATTCGTTGAAGCAGATGCCTCCTTCCATTCTTTTGGCCCCGTGGTCGGAGGCGACCAGAATCAGGGCGTCCTCCGGGATGGCGCTCAGGAATCCCCCGATGCGGCTGTCCAGTTCCCTGTAATAATCGCGGATGGCGTTCTCGTAGGGGTTTCCGGGCTCGTATTTAGGGTGGGTCTGATCGAAATACTTCCAGAAGCCGTGATGGATGCGGTCCGGCCCCATCTCGATCATCATAAAAAAGTCCCAGGGGTGTTTTTGGGCCAGGTGGGAGGCCAGTTGGAACCGCTGGCGCGTCATAGCGTAGATCTGGGAGAGGAGGGCTTCCTTGCTGTCCGTGCGGAAATCGCGCACATCGAGCATATAGTCTCCGACCGCCTGCCTGATCTCCTCTTTCAGGGAGGCCGGGTAGGTATATTCGCTCTCCGTATCGGGAGCCAAAAAGCCGGTGACCAGGAGGCCGTTGACCGGTTTGGGCGGATAGGTCAACGGCTCCCCGACCACGATGACGCGCCTGTCCCGGGCGGAGAGGATATCCCATAGGGCCGGTTCTCTGACCATGCGGGAGGAGGCGTAATTGAGCTTCCCATAGGAATGATCGGCCCGGTTGCGGAAGCCGTAGATCCCGAGCCGTCCCGGGTCCTGGCCGGTCATCATGGAAGTCCAAGCCGGGACGGTGATGGGGGGGACGGTGCTTTTGAGGGAGCCGTAAATACCGGCCCTCATCAGCGATTGCAGGTTCGGCAGATCGCCGGCCCAGCGGTCGAAGACCAGTTCGGGCGCGGCGCAGTCCAGCCCGATCAGGCATACGCGTCGGTTCATCGAACTCTCCTATATCCCGGCAGGCCGGTGACCGACCTGCCGGAGGGTGATCTCCCGTTCGGCGACCGGATCGGGCAGGCCCGTTTCGCGCATTCGCTTCCGCACCCAGCCCATCAACTGCGCTTCCATCGCCTGTGCCACCTCCGGGAAATCCCCGGCCCGGTTCGCCTGCTCCCCCGGGTCCTCGGTCAGGTGGTAGAGTTCCACATCGGGCCGTTTGAATTCGGGCGGCGTTCCCCCGGCCTCCAGGATCAGCTTCCATTCGTGGGTTCTCAGGCCGCGCTTCTTCATCCAGGTGCATTCTGTCAGATAAAGCGCATCGCACGTTCCGGTCGAGATGGGGCCGGGCGAAACGGCCATCGGCAGGGCGGACCGGCCCTGCATCCCCTCGCGGGCCGCCACCGGGCCGAGCCCTGCACAATCAAGAATCGTCGGGGCGACATCCATCAGGCGCACAAACCCTCCGGCCCGATGGCCCGCCAGCACTCTGCCCGGGCAGCGCATGATCAGAGGGATATGGAGGTTTGTATCATAGAGGCCGTGATGGTCGAACCAGAGGCCGTGTTCGTCCATCTCCTCCCCGTGGTCGGCGGTCATGATCAGAAGCGTTTCTTCGGTCAGGTTGAGTTCGTCCAGCCGGGTGAAGAGGTGGGACAGGCAGGCGTCCATGTAAGCCACCTCCGCATCATACTGCGACTTCGGGAACTCGATATCGGTCACCCCGCCCATCCACTCCGCAAAATACCATTTGAAATTCTCGAACTCCCAGACAGCATCCATAGAGAGGTTGTCCTCGTCTTTCTCGTTCCCCTCATAGAACATCCGGTCAAAGGGAGGCGGAGGCAGGTAGGGCGTGTGGGCGTCCCAGTAATGCAGGAAGAGGAAAAATGGCCTGTCCTGCCCGGCGCACCGGTCCAGGACGCTCAACACGGTCTTATTGACCGCCTCTCCTTTGCGCCACGGCTGCCCCGGGTCGGTGGCCCACTGGTAGCCTTCGTAATGCTCGAACCCCCGGGCGAACCACCGCCCCAGGTTGTCCGCCGCCGCCGTATAATATCCCTCCTCGCGCAGCAGTTCCGACAGGGTGCGAATCGCCGGGTCGAGATCGAACTTCGCCCCTTGTGAAACGATCTGATGGGCCATCACATCCTTTCCCGTAAAGAGGGTGGTATGCGCCGGATGGGTCGGGATGTGCGTGCTGAAGCACTCCGTAAAAATCGTCCCCTGCCCCGCCGCCCGGTCGATATGCGGGCTGGTCAGCCGGGGATACCCGTAACAACTCAGCCTGTCCGCCCTGAGCGTGTCCAGGCTGATGAGAATGACGTTCATTCCGTTCTCCTTGAGGCGAGGGGGGATAGGGGTCAGGGTATAGGGTATAGAAAACGGGCTGTGCGGTTTGCGGCAGCTTTCACCTTACGCCCAAACACCTTACAGTGGCGTATAGGCACAGCCTCAGCCTCAGCCTCAGCCCGTTTTCCACTCTATACCCTGACCCCTATCCCCTATCCCCTACTCCCTAACCCTGATGCTGGCCGAGATCACCTCTTCCCTGTCCGGGGCGGCGGCGCGGGCCAGATAGCCGCTTTTGTCCGGGGTGAGAGAGGAAGGGGCGTAGATTCCGGAGATGCCGGCGAAGGGCAGGTCCAGGAATTGGCCGACAGCGCAGCTCTGAAGGCCGTAAGCGCCGGTTTCCTGAACCCGCGCCCAGAGGCTGAGCTTCATGTTGTCCGCCACCGCGTCCGTCCAGGCTTCCGGGTTGGCGGTCGGGCCGATGAGGATGTCAGCCCCCAGGCGCTTGAGCCGGTCGGCTATGGAGGCGTCCCAGCAGTCGGCGCAGATGGAAATGCCGATCCGGCCGATGGGCGTCTTGAAAACCTTCAGGGCGTCCGCCTTGCCGGGAGACAGATCCAGCCCTTCCGCCTGTTCCAGAGGGATCAGGTTCACTTTTTTTTGCGTGCCGACGGTCTGGCCCTGCGGCCCGAACAAGTAGGCGACATTGTAAACCGCCCCGTTGTCCTCTTTCGGGTCGGGCAGGAGGACGCTGCCTGCGGCGATGCAGACCTTGTAGCGCCGGGCCGCGCTCGCGAAGGTATTTTCATAGATCGAGCGGATGCGAGCCGCTCTCAGCAGCAGGAGGGCGCGCGACGGGCTGACCCGATACTGGTTCAGGTAATAGGGCAGCTCGCGCATGTAGCGGCCCAGAATCTTTTCGGTGGCCTCACGCAGCGTTCTGGCGTCCTTGACGAGCGCGTAGTCATCGATGGCCACCAGAAGCGCCCCGATGTCTTCCGGGAAGGCCACCAGGGACGGCTTGCCTTTGGCCGCCTGCTTCATATACCCTTCTATCGCGGACTTGAAATCGTCTGCCGACCTGTACCACCGCATCCGCGCCTGCACGACAGACACCTTCACGACCTGGCCTGACTCTGCTGTCATGGCGGCTCCTGATACAAGGGTTAGGGCAAGGGCCGCAGCGGCCCCCAAGGCCAGATGCTTCACTGCAAGTCTTTCACGCATTCTTTCACCTTCCGGGCCGCCTCCAGCACCAGCCTGGCTCCCGCACCGTCGCCCAGAAGGTAAGGATGACCGATGGTGACCTGGCAGGCCGCCCACTTTTCGGAATGAGGCAGGCGAAGAGAAGGGTAATCGGGAACGGGGATCCCGGGCGGCAGGAGCGGCTTCAGGTTGTCGGGCAGGAAGGCCGGTTCCCTGTAGAGCGGGCGGGCGTAGCCTGCGCCGACCCAGCCGACCCCTTCGGCCTGCATTGCCGATATGAAGCGATCCCGGGAGCAGCCGAAGGCTTCGGCGTCGAAATTCAGCACCAGAAAGTAGCAGCCGCGCCGGGTCAGCCGTTCATCGGCGGGCTGGCGGCTCAGGCCGGGGATATTATCCAGTTCCCCCTCCAGCCAGAGGCCGTTCCGGTGGCGTTCCTCGGCCTGCTGCGAGAAGCGGGAGAACTGAGACAAAAGCAGAGCGCCCTGAAGACCTCCCATCCGGCAGTTGGAGGCGGAGATGTAGTGGTCGTAACTCGCCTGGCCGGTGCGCCGCCCGATGTTCCGCATCAGGGCGACTTTCTCGAACAGGGCTTCATCATCGGTCAGGACGATCCCGCCTTCCCCGGCCACCAGGGACTTGCTGTGCTGGAAAGAGAAGCTGCCGAAATGCCCCAGCGACCCTGCCCCTTTGCCCCGCCAGGCCGAACCCTGGGCATGAGCGCAGTCCTCCACCACCAGCAGATGATGCCGCATCGCGGCGGGCAGGACAGCATCCATATCCGCCATATACCCCCCGTAATGGACGGCGATGACGGCGCGTGTCCGGGGCGTGACGGCAGCCTCCAGAGCCACCGCATCGATCTGGGCCGTTCTGGGATCGACATCGACAAATACCGGCACGGCCCCTACGGAAACGATGGCCGAAGCGGTCGCCACAAAGGTGATGGCCGGAACCAGCACCTCGTCTCCGGGCCGCACGCCCCCGGCCCTCAAGGAAAGCTCCAGGCTAACCGTGCCGTTGGCGACCGCCACACCGTACCGGGCATCGTGATATTCGGCAAAGCCCTTCTCGAAAAGAGTGTTGGGCAGGTTTTCGTCACCGATCCCGCCCCAGTAATTATCCCGGAGCGCCTTGAGGACAGCCGCCTCGTCTTCCGGGCGCAACTTCGGCCATGCGAACTCGCGCAGCCCCTCCGCTGCCTGCGGCCCGCTGTGAATCGCCAGTTTGGACATGAACGTATCCCCCTCGAAACAATCGCTGGAGGTATTTTTCAACGGCGCAAAGGGGATTTCCTGCCCGGTTCGGTTTTGATGAGGCATATAAAAACCCCGGCATAGTTTGCGTCGCCGGGGATTGCATTGCCTTAGCGCCCATCAGAGTTCGACAGGACCGTTCCGAATTAATATACGTAGCTACCGGTTGCCTACAGGCCCTCCGAGTTGTTCACCTTGTCGTACCCATCGCGGAATACGACATTGCAAAGGCATTTGTCCTGGTCCAGAATCGGCCCGCCCAGCCCGGTGTGGTTGACGCCCCAGAAGGACAGCACATCATTATACGGGCGGCCCTGATACCCCCAGCCCCCCTTATCTCTGCAACAGGCAAGCGGTCTCAGGTAGGCATTCGTATCACAGGTAGGCATTCGTATCATTGGAAGCCCACTCTGTGATGTGCGCGGCTCGCGCAGGTTTCCCGATGTCGGCCAACTTCCTGTTTTTCGCCAGCCCGCTGAGAACATAGTTCGTGCTTTTCGGGAAGAGTTGTGTGGAGTCTCCGTTGGTCACTACGCTCCAGCTTTTGGCCGTGCTGGGGCATTGCCGAACCCGGACGCTTTTGACATACGGGGCCAGACGGACGACCCAGGCAAAGGGACAGTTGTTCAGGGCGGCCTCATCGAAGAAACCGAGGAAGCAGCAGTTTCCAGGCTGGTCGGGCAGGGTCTCGTTGTAGTCCTGGGTGTACATCATCAACGCATTGCCCACCTGCTTCATATTGGACAGGCAGGAGATCGGGTGTACCTTATCGCGAGCGCGGGCGAAAACCGGAAAGAGAATGGCCGCCAGAATCGCAATGATCGCAATGACAACAAGCAGCTCAATGAGTGTGAAGCCTTTCCTCCGTTGTAGCATCATTGTCTCTTCTTTTGTTATCGAAACGATAGTCATGTTGTCTTGTTGAGCCTAGCGAACTGCATCGCCTCCTTCCATGACTCATTTGAAAATGCTGCCAATTGCTTCACAGTAAACCGGGCGAAGAAAAACTCCCGGCATCGAAACCGATGCCGGGAGCGGGTATCCTTCTTGGTCGAAAATTAAAATAAATAAAGATCGGTCGTCCAGAGCCGTTTCGGGTTGTAGTTCTTGGCGTGTCCGTCGGCGAAGACAACGTTATACATGCACTGGCCGTTATCGATGATAGGGCCTCCGAGTCCCATGTGCTGGACTCCCCAGAAGGAAGGAACATTGTTCCACGGCTGGCCGCCCTTGCCGAAGCATTCGTTTCCCTTGTTGCACCCGACAGGGCGGGTGTAGGCATGGGGGTCGTTCGTGGCCCACTCGGTAATGTAAACCGCCCGAGCCGGTTCTTTGATGGCCGCCATGGTGCGGTTCATGACCAGGGCGCTGATCACATAGTTGGATGTTCTGGGCCACTGCTGGGCAGAGTCTTCATTGGACACATTGGACCAGGAATTGGTGGCGCTGGGACATTGCCAGACCCGCGTGTTCTTGATATAAGGGCTGACGCGGATGATCCAGGCGATATTGCCGTCCGCGATCTGCGCGGGATCGGCATAGTTGGGGACACAGCACCCTCCCTGGCTTCCGGCAACGCCGCTGTTCTTGCCGTTATCGGGCAGGGTTTCATCATAGTCCTGCGCGTACATCATCAGCCCCAGGCCGACCTGCTTCATGTTGGAGAGGCACGAGATCATACGGGCCTTCTCCCGCGCTCGCGCAAAAACGGGGAAGAGGATCGCCGCGAGAATCGCGATGATCGCAATGACCACAAGCAACTCAATCAAGGTGAACCCTTTTCTCTGAAACCTCATCGTTTTCTCCTTTTTGGGACAACGAAAAATGTGGCGCTACAAGAATGATACCCCTCCTTTCACCTGACTTGTACTATATGATAACAAGAAATCGTTTTTATGTCAATATTTTTACCCTGAAAATCGCTATATTTTGTATCTCCAGCACGGGATTATCCGGCCCAGACAGGATGGAGGATTTCAGCCCATCTCCACCGAAACCCTATAGCAGCGAGCAAAAAAACGATATACGGGAGGTGGCTCCCGAAACCGGAGTTTTTCCATGGTCAAACCAGTGGTGGCTATCGTAGGGCGGCCCAATGTGGGGAAATCCACCCTTTTCAACCGGATTGTCGGCTCCCGGATCGCAGTGGTGGAGAATACCCCCGGCATCACCCGAGACCGGATCTATGCGGATGCGGAGTGGACGGGCGTTCCCTTCACCCTGATCGATACGGGCGGCATCCTGACCGACGACCCGGACCCCCTGAAGGTTCAGGTGCGCGTCCAGGCGGAAGCGGCGATGGAAGAGGCCGATGTCATCCTCTTCGTGGTGGACACCATCGAGGGACTGACCCCGATGGACCGGGATGTCGCCGACTTCTTGAGACGGTCGCAGAAGCCTGTGCTGGTGGTCGCCAACAAAGTCGAAAACCGGCGCGTGGAGGACAATGCGGCTGAGTTTTACTCCCTGGGCTTCAAAGACCTCCATACCACCTCCTCCATTCACGGGCACGGGGTGGCCGACCTTCTGGATGCGATAGTGGCCCTGCTGCCGGAGCCGGGGCCTGAAGAAGAGGAAGAGGATGTCATCAAGGCGGCCATCATCGGGCGGCCCAATGTAGGGAAATCCTCTCTTTTGAACGCCATTCTGGGCGAGGACAGGGCCGTGGTGAGCGATATCCCCGGGACCACCCGGGACGCGGTGGATACGCCCTTCGAGCATGAGGGCCAGAAGATCGTCCTCATCGACACCGCCGGGATCCGGCGGGCAGGGAAGGTGCAGGGGTCGGTGGAATACTACACCGTCATCCGGGCGGTGCAGGCCATCGAACGTTGCGATGTGGCGCTTCTGGTCATCGACGCCTCCGCCGGATTGCTCGATGGGGACAAGCGGATCGGCGGATTCGCCCATGAAGCGGGGAAAGCCTGCGTGCTGGTCATCAACAAGTGGGATGCCGTAGCCTCGCAGTTCGAAACCGAATCGGAATCCAATTCATACAAAGCCAAATACATCGCCGATGTGCGCCAGCCGATCCCCTTCCTGGACTATGCCCCGGCGGTCTTCACTTCCTCCACCGAAAAATACCACATCCGGCGGGTGCTGAATCTGGCCCTGGAGGTAACGGCCAACTACCGCCGCCAGGTGCCGACCGTCGAGGTCTCTCAGGCGATCCACGACGCCGTGAGCGCCCACCCGCTCAAAAGCAAAGGCAAGCAGATGCGCTTCTATCATGCCACCATGTCCCGGGCCGCCCCCCCCACCGTCACCCTCTATGTGGACGACCCCGGCCTGATGCACTTTTCCTATGAGCGTTACCTGGCGAACCGGCTGCGGGAGGCGTTCGATTTCAGGGGGACGCCGCTCCGCTTCCAGCTTCGCAAGGGGCGCGGCATGCGCGACCCCGCCTATCGGGACGCCCCTCAAAAAAGCGGCCCCAGCCGCCGCAAAGACGCCCCAGATGCGGAGGAGTCCGACCGCCCTTCCGAGAACAATGGCTGAGGAGCGATTCTGTTGAACCCGTATCTGATTTTGCTCGCCTGCTACCTGCTGGGAGCCGTCCAGTTCGGCCTGCTGGTCGGGAAGCTCTGGAAAGGCATCGATCTCCGCCAGTACGGCAGCGGGAACGTGGGGGCCACCAACGCTCTGAGAACCCTGGGGCCTGTCCCGGCAGCCCTGGTCTTTATCGCGGATGTGGCGAAAGGAGCGGTCCCGGTGGCGGTGTGCAGGCTTGCCGGGTTTCCGCCCTCCCTGGTGGTGCTGGGAGGGATGCTGGCCGTTCTGGGGCACATCTTTTCGATCTTCTCCCGCTTCACCGGCGGCAAGGGGGCGGCAACCGGGCTGGGGGTGCTGCTGGGCCTCTCCCCGGCGGTGGGATTCACGGCCTTCGCCCTCTGGCTGGCGGTCGTGACGGCCACGCGCTATATCTCTCTAGCCTCCATCGTCGGGGCGCTTTCGGTGCCGGTCTGGATGTGGGCCTTCCGGCTGCCCCTGGAATACAGGCTGTTCGGCATCGCGGCGGCCCTGCTGGTGGTCGTACGACACAAATCCAATATCCGCAGGCTGATGGCGGGAACGGAACCTCGCTTCGGGGAGCAGGCCGATATACGGAAGGAGTGAGGCTGTCATGAAGGCAACGGAATCCAGCCCCTTCGTCGATCTGGCCCGCCGGGCTATCGAACATTATGTCATCCACCGCCGCACCCTTCCCGCCCCGAATCCGCTGCCTCCGGAGATGGCAGGGCAGGCGGGCGCGTTCGTTTCCCTGCACAAAAAGGACGGAATGCTGCGCGGCTGCATCGGCACTATCGAGCCGACCCAGCCGAACCTGGCGGAAGAGATCATCCAGAACGCCATCAGCGCGGCCGCCCGAGACCCCCGGTTCCCCCCTGTCAGGCCCGATGAGGTTGCCGACCTCTCCCTTTCCGTGGATGTCCTGTCTCCGCCCGAAAAGGCGCACTCGATGGATGACCTGGACCCCAGGCGCTATGGGGCCATCGTCCGGAGCGGCTACCGGAAAGGGCTGCTCCTGCCCGACCTGGAGGGCGTGGACTCCCCGGAAGCGCAGGTCGCCATCTGTATGGACAAGGCAGGCATCTCCCCGAACGAGCCGGTGGAACTCTATCGATTCGAAGTGAAGCGGTATCATTGATACTTCCGACCGAAGGAGGATGCAGACATGGGACTGATCGGCAAATCGATTGATTTCGGGCTGGGTGCAGCCCTTTTGACCGCCGAGAAAGCGCGCGAGCTGGTGGACGATCTGGTCAAGCGCGGCAAGGTCGCCAAGGAGGACAGCGAAGGCGTTCTCAGCGACCTCCTCTCCAAAGGCCGCCAGGAGCGCGAGGACATCCAGAAAATGGTCACCAACGAGATCCGCACCGCGCTCAGCAAAATGGATATCGCGACTGCCGAAGACCTGCGCCGCCTGGAGCGCCGCATCGCGATCCTGGAGGACAAGCTCTACCTTCTCGAACAGAGCCAGCCGACCGCGGAAGATACCCCGCTGTCGCCTTGAATTGTCATTGCGAAGAATGCAAAGCTTAAAGGCAACCGCCCCCCAGCCCCGCCGAAGCCCGGCGGGGGGAGTGGCTTGGGGGGCTTTGATCACGCTACCCAGAGAGCGCACGATCTCGGCCCCTCCCTAGCAAGGGGGATTGGAGGGGTGCTTTTCAAGCCAGATCTGATTACAAAGTTTCCGCTATATGTTCACACGTCGAAAAATTCGGATGCGCCATGTCGGACGGGTAGCGCAGGTTCTCCGGGTAGCGACCAAATACGGGTTCGGCTACCTGATCGAGCAGGTGGGGCTGGCACCGCTGGCGTGGCGAAAGCGCTCTCAGATGCCTGCGGAGCAGGCGGCGGTAGGCCAGCCCTTCGCCCGCCGGGTCGCCCTTCTGCTGGAGGATCTCGGCCCCACCTTCGTCAAGCTGGGCCAGGCCATCAGCACCCGCGCCGATATCTTCCCGCCTGACCTGGTTTATGAGCTTCGAAAATTACAGGATGAGGTGGAGCCGGTTCCCTACGCGCAGGTCAAGCCCATTGTGGAGGAGTCTCTCGGGAAGCCCATCGAGCAGGTTTTTCACCATTTCGAGCCGAAACCGCTGGCGGCGGCCTCCATCGGGCAGGTGCATGAGGCCGTCACCCTGGACGGCGAGGAAGTGGTGGTCAAGGTGCAGCGCCCCGGCATCGAGCAGATCATCGAAACCGATCTGGATATTCTGATGAACCTGGCTTCGATGGCGGAGGCGCAGTTCGTGGAAGCCCGGGACTACCGCCTGAGCGATATGGTGAAAGAATTCGCGGAGATCATCCGGGACGAATTGATGTTCACCAGTGAGGCGCACAACTGCGACCGGCTGCGGGAGCTTCTTGCCGACGACCCGATGGTGTGCATCCCGGAGATCAAATGGGAATTAACCTCCCGCCGCGTGCTGGTGATGGAGCGCGTTTCCGGGACGAAGATCGCGAACTTCGTGGAACTCGACCGGAAAGGGATCGACCGGAAATCTCTCGCCGAACACCTGGGGCAATGCATCCTCAAGCAAATCCTCACCACCGGCTTCTTTCACGGGGATCCGCACCAGGGCAACCTTCTCGTCCGCGATGACGGGGTGATCGCCTTCCTGGATTTCGGAATCGTCGGGCGGCTCGACGCCCGCTCGCGGGAGGCGCTGCTGGGACTCTTTCTGGGCATTTTCCGCCAGGACCCGGACGCGGTGGTGGACAGGATGCTCGAACTCGGAGCCGTGGAAGAGGATATCAATATCCAGGGCCTCCGGCGCGAGGTGGACAAGCTGCTCGCCAAATATTACTTCCTGCCCCGCAAGGATTTCAAGATCGGGGAGATCATCAACAAGCTGCTGGGGCTGATCTCCACCTTCCGCCTGCGGATGCCGCCGGAGTTCGCGCTGCTGGCAAAGGCGCTCCTCATCACTGAAGGCATCTGCATGTCGCTGGACCCCGATTTCGATTTCAACGAGGCCGCCCGCCCGCTGGCACAGCAGTTCGCGGAAAGCCGGTTCTCACCCCGCCACCTCCTGGGAACCGTGGGCGATCACCTGATCGAGTTGAACCGGCTGGCCTCCGCCCTCCCCCGACAGATCACGCACCTGCTGTCCAAAGCCGAGCACGGCACCTTCAAGATGCACCTTCAACTGGACAGGGCGGACGACATCCTCCTGAAATTCGGGGCCATCGCGAACCGCCTGGCCGTCAGCATCATGCTGGCGGCCATCATCATCGCCTCCGCGCTCATCATGACCACTAATATGAAGCCCCTCCTCTGGGGCTATCCGGCCCTGGGACTCCTTGGCTTCCTGACCGCTGTGATCATGTCCCTCTGGCTCATTATATCGATAATCCGGTCGGGGAACTTATTGACGAGGTGATGTATAAATCGTTGGATAACGGCGCTCTCCCACCACACACCAGGAGTTCTATGAAACCACTGATCCTAGCCTCCGCCTCTCCGCGCCGTCAGGAATTGATGGCCTTTATCGGATACCCGTTCGAGGTCGTTCCCAGCGATTTCGACGAATCGCAGCATCCCACCGATCTGGACCCGGATCATTATGTCGAAACCTCGGCCCTGAACAAAGCGCGCGACGTGGCGGCCCGCTACGACCGGGCGCTGGTTATCGGAGCCGATACCATTGTGGTGATCGACGGGACGATCCTGAACAAGCCGGAAGGCGCACGGGATGCCGCCGCCATGCTCAGCCGCCTCTCCGGGCGGACGCACCAGGTCTATACCGGCCTGGCGCTTCTGGAGGTGGAGGAAGGCCGGATCGTCCATGAAGAGACCGGCCACGAAAAAACCGATGTTCGCTTCGCGCCCTTCTCCGAAGAAACCGTTCGCGCCTACCTCGCTACCGGGGAATCCGGCGACAAGGCAGGCGCATACGCCATCCAGGGCCGGGGAGCCGTCCTGATCGAAGGCATCCAGGGCGATTACTTCAATGTGGTCGGCCTGCCCGTCTTTCGCCTCTCGCGGATGCTGGAACGGTTCGGGCTGCCGTTGTTCGGCGGATAGCGGTGGCGTTTCTTTCCGTAACGCACGATACCTTTCTCCGCATGTAAAGGGAACCATATCGATGGTTAGGCCGATGATGTGTCATCCGAAAGGCTATGGTTTATGGGCCGCTCTAGGCGTGCTGTTTTGCGTCAACGGGCTGCATGATGCGGAAGCGGCCCCATCAGGGAAATTCGTCACCAGCAAAGGGGCCAAGCTGTTTCTGGATGGCCGGGAATACCGGGCCGTGGGGGTGAATATCCCGCATCTGCACCAGGCTTATGCCGGCACATGGTTTCATATCCCGGAAATCTACGGAACGTCGGAGAAGGCGAAAGCTGCCGTGATCGAGGCCCTGGATGACGCGCAAAAAAGCGGGGTGGCCTTCATTCGCTTCTTCGCGAATCCGGGCTATCCCCGCGATACCGATCTGCTTTACGCCCGAAACCCGCAGCGATACTGGCGGCTGATGGACGATCTCTTTTCGGAGTGCCGCCAGCGTCGCCTGAAGCTGATTCCCTCGCTGCAAACGCTGCTGGGGTGGTATCTCTACTGCGGGGAAACCGCGCAGGCCGTCCTCAATCCGAATTCAAAGACATACAGGGCCACCCACCAGTACATCCGGGAATTCGTTACCCGCTACCGTGACGATCCGACCGTATTGATGTGGGAGCTTGCCAATGAGGGGATGCTGGCCGCCGATGTGGATATGGCCGGGACCGATTTACTGCCCGCAGGCGTTTACCCGCCGGGCGCGGTCGTGCGGGCAAAGGGCGTCCGGGAGGACAGCCTGACCTGGGAGATGATTCTCCGGCTCTACCGGGAGCATATGGCCTTCATCAAGATCCTGGACCCCAACCATCCTGTCACCAGCGGGGATGCCTTCGTCCGGCCCGAATGCGCCAGCCGCCGCGAAACTTTTCCTGATTTCAAGTACCGGAACGACACCTTGCGGGAGTGGCTCTCGAACAACCTGGCCTCCCAGCCGGAGCCGCTCGATGTCTTCAGCTTCCATACTTATGGCAGCTTCGAGCTGTGCGAACCGGCCTCTTTGTGGGGGCTGTCCGCCCTGGAACTCCTCCGCAGCCAGGCCCGCGCCGTCCATGCCGCCCGGGTTCCCCTTTTCATCGGCGAACTGGGCCAGATGAAGCCATCTTTCCGCGAAGACCGCGCCGCCCGATGGTCACGCGCCGCCATCGACCTGCTGGAAAAAGAAGGGGTTTCTCTGGCCGCTCTCTGGGTCTGGCATTTCCCCTGGCAACCCGACCTCACCGTCAGCAGCGCCACACACCCGCTTCTGACCCGGCGGATCGCCGCTTTCAACCGCAAATACGCTCAGGCACAAAAATGAGGGGCAAGGCTGCTGCCCCTGCCCCTGACTGCTTAGCCCTCGTCGTATCCCTTCAGAGGGCGGTACCAGATGTTGCGATAGCGCACGAGGTCGCCGTGATCCTGTAATTTCAGGGGGCCGACCGGAGGATGCGGGAAGTATTCGGCCAGGTTGCGGTGGCCGGTGGGGCCGATGGGCTGTGCGGCGTGGTGAACGACGATTCCGTTGAAGAGAACGGTCACCAGGGCCGGGCTGAGGAGATTGTCGCCCTCGAAGCACGGCGCTTTCCAGAGAATGTCATAGCTCTGCCACTCGCCAGGCTTCCGGCAGGCGTTCACCAGGGGCGGATACTCGCCGTAGATGGAGGCGGTGGAGCCGTCCGGGTAGGTCAGGTTGTCATAGCAGTCCAGAACCTGAATTTCGTAGAGGCCCATCAGGAAAACACCGCTGTTGCCTCTCCCCTGGCTCTCCCCCTTGACCACGCTCGGAGTCGCGAACTCCAGGTGAAGCTGGCAGTCCCCGAACTCCTCTTTGGTGCGGATATCGCCGGTTCCGGGAGCGACTTCCATATACCCGTTCTCCACCTTCCACTTCGCCTCGCCCTCCCCGGCGGCGGACTTCCAGCCCGACAGGTCTTTCCCGTCGAACAGCGCCACCGCATCGGAGGGAGCCTCCCCGGCGGTCGCGCCCGGAGTCACCACTTTCGGCTGAGGCCGGTTGCCGTCATGCACATGGTAGGGCGTGCCGGGCAGGGTCGGCGTATCGCCATACCCGATGTTCTTTGCCATTGAATGTCTCCTTTAGAGATGGAATATTCGGATTGCTTACGCCTTCCTTCGAGAGAGACAGGAAATATCCTTCCGGGAGGTAGAAGCAGACCGGCAGCGCCGTATCTCTCTCTGTATCGCCAGAGCCGGAAAACAGAGCATTACCGATAAGGAACCACAACCGACAGTCCACGGATACCGGCATAGTGGCGCTGATTTCGCGTATAGAGCGGAACGGACAGCCGAATGGCTGTGGCGGCGATCAGGGCATCCATTATACCGAGGCCCTGGCGGAACCAGTGATTTTCGATCAACTCAACGGCTTTCAAAGCATCTTCATGCGTTGTCGGTTCGATTTGGTAATTGGCTAACGCCGCTCTTAATTGATGCAATTCCCTTAAATTCGCGCACCCCACGATTAACTCCATCAGGGATACCGTCGAGATAGCGATTCGATCTGTTTCCAGTTCTTCCAGGAATATCAGTGCCGGTTGATAACGTCTCCTGACATCTATCCAGATGTCGGTGTCAATCATCAGATCGGACATGATAGCTTCTCATATTTTCACGCTGTCGTAGTTCCTGAACCCATTTGACACTATCGGCCATATCTTCCCGATCCTGCCAGACGCCGATAAAATCATACTCCTTCAGCACCTCCAGGGCATTTTTCTCTTTGGACACAGGCCGGGGGGGGACTGTCGTCTTCAATAGGATGATCTCGACTTCGCCCGGAGACATCGCCACAGGCTCGGTCACTTCCAGATGGCCGTCTTCGGTGATTTTCCCCCTGATTTTGACCGCTTCCATCATAAGGCCTCCTGCTCTTTTTCTTATTGTAGACCGTTTTTTTATGTCTGTCAAGAATCTTTACGGATACAATTGATACCCCGCCGTCTCCGGATACAGCACGCCCAGCATCCCGAAAATAACGCCCATGGTGAATTCCCCCAGAATCATGCCCAGGAAGAAGGGGAGGAAGCGGCGGTATCCGCGCAGGCCGCCGACGCGGGTGATGACGACCTTTAAAAGCCAGCCCAGGAAGATGGAGAACCACATCCACTCGATGGTCCGGCGCGAGAAGCCCACCGCATAGCCGATAGGATGGAACGGCCACCAGATGTAGTTCAGGCGCATATAGCTCATCAGCAGTGTAAAGACAAAACCGAAGATGATGGCCCCGATGCCGAAGGCGTCCGGCTGGCGCGGGGAGGTGATGTAGGAGGCCAGGTCGCGGAACGGCTGGACAGGAACCTCCAGGAACCGTTGTGCATTCATGGAAACTCCGCCGAAGCGGTAGGCCACCGTCAGGACGGCGATATAGGCCACCAGCATCGCGAACCCGCTGGCAAAAAGGAGGGCCACCACCAGGCTCCGGCCTTTCAGGCGCATCACCTCCGCCATCTTGAAATTCTCCATCGCGGAGGGCATCACGCACGGCAGGGCGCGAAGGTCGGTGGTGAGCCATCGGAATTGGGAGAGAACGGTCAGGTTTTGAACGCCCCAGACATCGGTTCCGGCGGCGGCGAACATCGTCTCCTGCGGGGTCATCGGGCCGGTGATGCCTCCCATTCCCGCCTCCGCCCGGATGCGGGTCAGCGCGATGCACCAGATGAAGAGAATGAGGAAAAAGAGAAGCGCCACCCAGAAATTCATCCCCGCCCACTGGCTCCAGAAAGCCAGGAAAAGAATCCCCCCCACCCCGCCGAACACCGAGGCGCGGTAGGAGAGCATCGCCCCTGGCCCCTCCTGCCGCCCGCTGACCGCCTGGCGGACAATCGGAACCCATTCCTTGCGCGCGACCCAGGCGATGGAAACCACCAGAGCGATAAAGGCTCCGGTGGACTGGTGGTCGGCAAAGGGAAAGGTGAAGCCTCCGGGCGTTACCGTATCCGACCATCCCGCCATGGATCCCAGCACCGGCTCCAGCTTGCGGATCAGGAAGAACGCCCAGCAACTCAGGCTGATCTCCAGCGTCAGCAGATAGGCGATCCCCACGATGCACGGATAAAAGGTCACATCCAGCCATCCGATGGCATTCCAGGGCTTGGTCTGGAGTGACGCCACGGCATCGACATGGCGGAAATTGAGGGTCGGAACGGCGGGATAGTAGGAATGCAGCCCATTGATGGTGTGTAGCACCACCGGGATCAGCACCCCGAACCACGTCCAGGGGCTGCGGAAGAAGGAATTGACCAGGTGGCCATCCTCCTCGCGGGCGATCTCCAGCGGCAAAAAAACCAGGGGAAAGGTGAGACGTTCCCGGTCGATCCACTGCCTCTGAACGATGCTGCACAGGCAGAGCATTACCCACAGCACCCCGAAGATGAAAATGGCCCAGACAGCCAGCGGCCCCACCCACGCGCTCCAGGGAACGCCGTAATCCGAATGCTCCCAGAACCCCCGGATCACCTCCTTATCGGTCGGCCCGAACCAGCCGGGCAGGTAGCGCAGGAATAATTCCTGCCAGTGCGTCTCCGGCTTCGCGAAATAGCGGGCCGAGGTCAGTGTAGGCAAAAGGAAGTGGGTTCCTCCGTAGGACGTGAGGAGCGTTCCCACCATCATCATCGCGTAAACGGCGATGAGTTCCGCCGGCGAAAGGGGCCGAGACCTCGCCGCCGCCCGGCTGAGGGGCAGATACAGAAGCGCCGCCAGCCCCCAGGCCGCCACCCAGGACATGCGCCAGACCGCCTTCTCTCCCGTCTGCGAATAGGCGAACGCGGCCAGCCGGAGGAGCAGGTCGCCCGCATAAAAGAAGGCAGGCACAAGGAGAAGGAAAAAGAGGAACCGGGCGAACCTGCCTCCGGCGATAACCCGCTTGTGAAGGGGAACTAACACCCCGGAGAGGATCGCCAGGGCGAAAATGATATTCATCGGGGGTGACAGGCTGTGGAAGCTGGTGGCCGATACGACGCACTCCGAATAGGTCGTCCAGTAGGTCAGCACCCCCATGACGGCCATATAGGTGAAGGCGATGCGCCAGGTAAAGGCGGACACCGGGGCAAGATGCGATCCACCCCCGGTCGGGGCCTGCGCCGCGGAAGAAGAAGGCAGCGGATGGGACAAACGACAGCTCCTTGTGTCACAAATATTATCGTTGGACTGCGATTCGACGTAGGAGGAGCGGATTCCTTGTCGAACTTATAGGAGAATGAGGATATCTTCAATCATCCATACGGAGGGTTCGAGTTTCGACCATGAAAATCCTGATGACCGGCTCCGCGCATCCCCTGGCCCGCGCCCTGACATACGGGCTGGGAGAGGATGTCACGATGATTCCCCTGGAAGGCGACCTGCTCGATGCGGAAGCCGTCCGGCCTGTCGTGGCCGGGGCGGATGCCATCATCCACGCCCTGCCCCTTGTCCTGACCGAATCCCCGCCGGAGGGCATGAGCGATACCCGCCGCCTCGACAGCGCCACCCGCGGCACTTACCACCTCTTGAGCGCGGCAGGCGATGCTGGAATACCCAGATGCCTCTTGCTCAGTTCCCTGAGACTTTTCGAGAAATGCCCGGAGGGCAGCTTCATCTCCGAATGGTGGATGCCTCGCCCCGATGCCGAAATCGGGTCCCTCTGCCTCTATTCCGCCGAGGTCACGGCCCGCGAGTTCGCCCGCGAAGAAAAAATCGCGGTTCTCTGCCTGCGCTTCGCCCGGCCTGTGAGGGCGGAAGGGACGCAGGAAAACCCCGACCCGGCCTGGATCGATATGGAGGACGCCGTTTCAGCCTGCCGCAGCGCCCTGGAAATGCCCCTGGGCAGGCCGCGCCCCTGGCTCTTTCATATCGCAGGCGGGCTGCCCGGCTGCCCTTACTCTACCTATTTCGCCCGCCGCTCCCCGCTCGGTTTCACGGCCCGGCGCAACTTCGGCCTGAAAGGAGAAGACGCATGAAAGTTCTGGTCCTGGGGGCCGCAGGCCCGGTCGCCGCAGCCGCCATCGAGGCGATGAAACCCTACCATGCCCTGACCCTGACCGATATCAAGCCGATGGAGAGCGAGCACCCCACCCGAATCGTGGATATCGCCGATCCGGCCCAGGTGGCCGTCGCTGCGGAAGGCCACGATGCCATCATCAATTTCACGGTCAACCGCTACGACCCCTCAGCTTCCTTCCATGTCAATTTACTCGGGGCCTATGCCGTGATGGAGGCAGCGGTGGCGTGCGGCATCCGGAAGGTCGTCCATACAGGCCCTTTTATGCTCATGGGCGAAACCTATGCCCACGACTACGATCTCACCGACGACTGCCCTGCCCGCCCCGGCACTGGGCTTTACTGCCTGACCAAATATCTGGGACAGGAGGTTTGCCGCATCTACGCCGAAGCGCACGACCTGGTTGTCCCCTGCCTGCTCTACAGCGGCTTCTTCGACCCGCAGGAATCTCACAGGGGCGGTTTCCCTTTATATGTCTCCTGGCGCGATTCCGGCGAGGCGGCCCGGCTGGCGGTGGAGGTCCCCGGCCTGCCGCGCCCCTTCGAGGTTCTCCACATCCTCGCCGACCTTCCTTATCGCAAATTCATCAACGAAAAAGCCCGCCGGCTCCTCGGCTGGGAACCCAAAGATACGTTCGAGCGGATATGGAAGATATAGCCGCCCTTGACAAACGCAGGCTTTACCCTTATAATGAAACTGGATTAATTAAGATTTTTGTTGATAAATTCAAGAATGCTTGCCGGAAAGGAGCCTGTGAATGGGGAAGACGGCAACCGAGGCCGATATTATCAATGCTCTGAGGAAGGTCAGAGAGCCGGAACTGGGGAAAGACCTGGTATCCCTCAATATGGTGCAGGATGTGAAGGTATGCGCCGGGGCCGCCTCCCTGACGCTGGTGCTGACCACACCCGCCTGCCCGCTCAAAAGCGAGATCGAGGAATCGGCGCGCCAGGCGGTGCTGGCTGTTCCCGGCATCGAACGGGTCGATATCAAAATGACCAGCAATGTCACCCGCAGCACAACCACCGCTGAGGATATCTTGCCTGGCGTCCGGAACGTGGTCGCCGTGGGCAGCGGCAAAGGCGGGGTAGGCAAATCCACGGTGGCCGTCAACCTGGCCGCAGCCCTGGCCGAGTCTCACGCTTCGGTGGGCCTGCTCGATGCGGATATCTACGGCCCCAGTATCCCCACCATGATGGGCATCAACCGCAAGCCGGAGGTGGTGGAGGGCAAGCTGATTCCCCTGGAGCAGCACCGTATCCGCCTGATGTCTCTGGGCTTCCTCCTGGGGGATAACGCCCCTGTCATCTGGCGCGGCCCGATGGTGGCCGGGGCCGTGCGGCAGATGCTCTCCGATGTGGAGTGGGGCGAACTGGACTACCTCATCGTGGACCTGCCGCCCGGAACCGGAGACGCCCAGCTTACCCTGGCACAGACCGTGCCCCTCACAGGATCCGTCATCGTCATGACCTCCCAGGACGTGGCCCTCAATATCGCCACGAAGACCCTTCAGATGTTCCAGAGGCTCAATGTCCCCATTCTGGGCGTCATCGAAAATATGAGTACCTTCATCTGCCCCCACTGCGGGACGGCCACCCCCATCTTCAGCACCGGCGGGGGAGAGAAGATAGGAGAAATGCTCGATGTTCCCTTCCTGGGCAGCATCCCGCTCGAACCCAGAATCGTTACTGAGGGCGATACCGGGGTTCCCAGCGTGATCGCTGCCCCCGAGTCGGCCCATGCCGACGCTTTCCGCAAGGTGGCCCGCGCCATGGCCGCCCGCATCAGTGTCAAAACGATCCTCGGCGACGCCCAGGCGGACAGCGTCCCGTCCTTGAAGGACCGTTTCCAGAAGCTATTCAATAAGTGAGAGTATAGGGAGGGTGTAGAGTAGGGGGAAGCTATAGAGCATAATGGATAACCTTCCGCCGTCCGGCATTTTCCTATACCCTATCCCCTACCCATGCAGGAGGCAACCGATCATGGTATCCACAGAGATGGTGGAACGGGTGGAGGCGGCTCTGGACGAGATTCGGCCTGCCCTTCAGATGGACGGAGGAGATGTGGAGCTTGTCGATATCGATGATGACGGCCTCGTCCGGCTGAGGCTGGTGGGGGCCTGCCACGGCTGCCCGATGTCGCAGTTCACCTTGCAGATGGGCATCGAGCATACGCTCAAAGCGCGCATCCCGGAAGTGGCCGGCGTGCAGGCCGTAAACTACGACGATGAGCCGATAGCGGGGCCGATCCAGATTTTCATCCGGGACGACGAGGATTCGCAGTAATTCATATCGAAAGGATGCGAAACGGCCTGAGCCGGATGAGACCATCATGAGAAAACATTGTCCGAAAGACATTGAAATCCGCATCGATGCCAGTTCCGCCGGGGAGATCGCAGTGGAGGCTGAAGCAAAAATTCCGGTCTGCCCGAAGATCGTCTGGCATGTGCTGACCGACTACAACCGGCTGGCCGAAACCGTTCCCGGCCTCGCCTCTAGCCGCCTGGCCCATGAGAACGGCGAAAAAAAACTGGAACAGGTGGCCGAATACAAGACGCCCCTCTTTCAGGTGCGTCTGAAAACCGTCTTCCGGCTGGTCGAGACGCCCATCCGGCATATCAGTTTCACCGCCATCGAGGGCGATTTCGACCGCTTCGAGGGGGAATGGACGCTTCTCTCTTTCGGCGGGAAGACGCACCTGCACTATCACGCGGTGGTTTCGCCGCGGATGTACGTGCCGCAGTTCGTATTGGGCAGGCGTCTTAAGAAAGAAATCGAGCATCAACTGGAGTCCGTCACCGTGCAGGCGTGCAGAGAGGGCTGCCCGGAGATAGAGAACGCTTCATCGTAGGGAATAGCCGGGCCGTTCACCGGCGACGATATCGTGCCCCCGGCAGAAAGGCCGTTCAGGTGGTTATTTCATCACTTGTGCGAATCCGCACAATCCCGACAACGAGGTGAAACACAATGGCAAAGCATGAGCTTCCCCCCCTCCCCTACGCTTACAATGCGCTGGAGCCGAATATGGATGAGCAGACCGTGAAGCTCCATCATGACATGCACCACAAGGCGTATGTGGACGGCCTCAACAATGCGGAGGATAAG
>JADLDR010000075.1 GCA_020846535.1 Armatimonadota bacterium
CGGTTCGGCGTGTTTTCGTTGGGGTCGTGATGGCCCACACCTTGCATGCCCAGACCTTACCTTTCGCGAAGCGGGCCTGGTATCCCAAAGCCGAGGCCACCTTTGCCGATGCCTTGGCGGCGGTGCGAGCCCACTTATGGGGCCGCATGAATTATCTCAACTCGCCCGATGAGACCGAGATGTGTCGAATTCCCCGGGCTGGGCTTCACTGTCTGCAACAGGTGGCTTGCTATGCAGCCTAAAAGGGCCAAAGTCCAGGCTACCTCAACAATCCCGCTTTCCGGGAGGCCCAAGATTCGGGCGGCATTTCGCTGGAGATCAACAGCGTAAAGGCGGAAAAGGTGGCGGGCGCTGCCGGGCCGTCGGGCTATCAAACCTATATCCTGCGCCTCGAAGCCTCGCAGGTCGCAGCGCAGGCAAAAGTAACCTTCACCCACAACATGACCCGCCTCAGCCGGGCATGGCTGCTGGAACCGGAACGCCCCGGGGCCTCCCGCCTTTGCCACCTGGCGGACGGAAAAATCTTCGCCTTCGAGATCCCCGCCGCGTCTTCGGGCGCGGTTCTGGTGATGGAGACAACCCCCTGGCGCTACGTTCCGCCCGAAGAAAGTCTGGAAAGCCCTTTTCGTCCGCCCCGAGCCTCGGCCCGCCCCTTTCGAGGCCCGGGTGATCTTCGGAGAGGCGGTCGGGCCGCAAAACTGGCCAAATAAAGGGGTCACTACAGCCTATACGCGCCGGCTGATCTCGCTTCAGATGCGAAAAGGGGAGCGTTTCAACGTCTGGCTGCTGATCCCGCCGGGCATTGGCCCCTTACCGGCAGTCATCGCCGCCCATCAGACGGTTCCGGAGGGCAAGGATGAGACGGTGCCCCGACGGTCGGCGAGCGGTACGATCCCGACCGGACCCACGCCTGGGATACGGCGGCCCTGACCGCGAAAAATCCGCAGTGGTCGCTCATCGGGGAGCGGCTGCACGACAATATCCGGATGATCGATTATCTGGAGTCTCTGCCCTATGTGGACCGCAGCCGGGTCGGGGTTATCGGCCACTCGATGGGCGGCGAGAGCAGCGCCTTTCTGGCCGCCATGGACGACCGGATCGCGGCGGCGGTCCCCAGTTGCGCCTTCACCCTGATGCGGAACCTCAATGATGCAGCGGATATCTACGCCCTCCCGAGCTGGTGACTCCTGCCGGTGGCCTCTATGCGAAAGCCGCTCCCGGCCCCTCCCGGCCAGCGAAACCTGCCCTTCGACTTCGATGACCTGATGGCCCTTTGGGCCCCGCGCCCGGTTTTCTTCAACGAAGTAAGCCAGGAGCAGGAACATTGGAACAACGCAAGACAGACCGCGCAGGCCGTTCTGGAACTCCGGAAGCTGTACCGCTTCCTGGGAGCCGAGGAGCGGTTCTACGCTTATTACATTGATTCCACCCACGATTTCAACCCGTAGGTGCAGTTCAATGCCTTAGAATGGCTCGATTACTGGCTTAAAGGGCCGAAAAACGTCCGGCTGGGCCGCTGAGGGTGATGGTATCCATCCCAGCTTTTCCGCATTAGATGCAATCCTCAGGCTCCATCGTGTCCGGGCAAAAGGATAGCCACCAGGCGTAGCAGTTGTGCCTTTGGCTGATGGTATAGCTCCCTTCAATAGCAACCTGTTGCAGTGCTTGGCGAATGATGCCCTTTTCGGGGCCGGTGGTATCGGCCCAGAATTTCAGCAGTTCGGGTGTGGTCAATCGCTGCAACTGCGGAGAGATTCGCTCATAAAAGTTCAGCACTCGCCTTTCATCCGTCGCGATAGCCCAGTGGCGGTACACTGCGATGGCCCCGGTGTATGCCTCTCCGTCGCCGCCCAGCGCTGCCGCGAAGTTGAGAACATCATTCGCTTCGTCTTCTGTTTCCGGCTCCACCACTCGGAGCAGCCCTTGCTCAACCAGCGAGTTCAGGTCATAGCGATGGATCTCCTCCGCTGCCACGTAAGCTGCAACCATTACAGGAACGGGTATCGCTCGCAAAATCGCATCAACCTGACCGGAAGCGCACAAGTTGATGATGCAGCAGGCGTCAAGGATAACGGCATCATGAAGGAAACTCACTTTCGGTATCAACGGCCTTCCCCTACGCGCCCGCCGGAGCCGCAATATCCTGCTGGCTCTGAGCGGTTGCATCGAGGAAGCCTGCCTTTGCTTTCATCACCCTAGCGATGCGCCGCGCTTCCAGCCTATCGACCCGCAAAAGCCGAGCAAACTGCCCTTCCCCAATCAACTCCTGGTAGAAAGCGTCAAGGGCCAGGTACTGGTAGCGGGTCGGCAGCAGGCTGGCCCTCCCTCCGATATCAGGCAGTCCCAGTTGCTTCTGGGCTTCATCCATCCTGGATCCGTCCTGTCGGAGGGTGCTGGAGATACCGGCCTTGATGAGTTTCATATCCTCCAGTCGGCGGATCAGTGCTTCCAGGGAGACCCCATAGTAGTGCGACAGTGCATATAGGTCTCCGAGGGTCACTTGTGACTTTATCCGGCGGAGATCGTGAAAACGGCGTGTCAGACCGCTGGCGGGCATCAGAAAAAAGAGGCGGAAGGCATCGGCAAACCGTTCGCTTTCCGGTATACGCGGGTTCCGCTGTACGGCGCTCAGAAAAGGTTTATAGCGGCTGGTCAGGAAATGAGCATAGGCTTGGGCCATGAACCATCGCCGCTGTTCGTCGGGGTGATTTCGGTTGATCGCCATACAGCCGCCTAGCGAGTCAGTGTAAATATACATCTCAGTAAACTGCAACGGCAAATCCATATAGAAAACGCGCAGCCCTACATCATGCTCCAGGATATCCCGCAGCATCGGGATAGGGCCGTCTCCCATGTCCAGCCGGTTTCGCTCCTCCAGGGCGATGCTCTCCGCCGTCCGCTCGATAGGATGGCCCTGAACGGCATACTCTGCCGGATATTTGCGGTTAAGGGGCGCTTTCAAGAGATATTCGATTTGTAGATAATCACGACATAATTCTTCAAACTCAATGATATAATACTGGATATTATCTTCCGCCTCGACACGCCGGTACGCGCTTAGAAACTGAACCTCAAAGGATTCGATTTTGGGACGTTCTGCCACAAAATCACTGACCGGGCGGCCGTACGCTTGCGCCAGCTTGAGAAGCTCGGTAGCTTTGAGCCGCCGTTCTCCTTTCTCGATAGCGACAATAGTGGTGCGGGCCACGTCAATGATTCGGGCAGCCTCCGCTTGAGTCATCCCCTGCCTCTTGCGTGCCCGCTGAAGCTCATCACCCAGTTGTTGAAGGTTTATTGTATCAAGCACATTAGCGTCCACGTATATCTCCTCCTTTGGCTACCTCCGGTTCCTTTATCAAACGATACCACGTTTTCCCAACATTGTCAATATAAAATATGACTTATAATCTGACAATGTCAATTCAATGAGAATGATCTTCTTATTCCCAGAAAAAACGGTAGCTGCCCTGTGGGTTGATAGAAAAAGAGATCGTGGAGGAAGCGCAAGGGGCCATAACGCTATAAAGCGAGCGCATTGCGGGGCATTGTAATTACATTGGATCCGGTTACACCTTCTTCTGATTCCACGCCCCGCCGTTGGTGCGGGATGCGCCGTTGCCCCAGGTTCCGGTAAGTGTCTGCTCGTCAACGGAATCCCACTGGCCTTTGCCGGTCGCCTTGCCCAGTTCCCAGTCGAATTCAATCGCAATGCCGATTACGGGCGTGGCGGACACGGAGGGCTGTCCAGGGATGGTTCCCGAAACCGAAGTGGTTTTCTGGGTAATCTTCCCGTTTTTGATCTTACCCTTGAAAGGCTTGGCCGCGCCGGCAGGCCACTCATAAGTTCCGGTCACGGCCCCGGCGGGGGTGACGAAAAGGGACACCTTGGCCGGCATGGGGATGGAGGAAATCCCGCCCACCATCAGAGGTCCTCCGGTCGTGAAGGTTCCGTTCCAATTTCCGGTCAGGAGGTTGCTCCAGACGATCCCCCCCACGCTCGATTCGTAAAAGCTGGGATTGGACTGCTCGTTCCACCGGTTGGAGATATAGTTCTTGATCGCGAACTTGAAGCCGGCGGGGTCCGCCTCCAGGTCCTTGTAGAACTGCATCCCCGCCAGATTGGCGGCCTGATCGGCGTTGGAAAAGACGCCGGTGGTTCCCAATCCCTGAATCCCGATCTCCAGGGCGCGGCCCGTACTCTGGGCGTCGGCGGTGGTGAGGCCCGGCGCGGAAGCCACCTGGAAATAAATGAATCCCTCACCGAAGAAATGCCCAAGCTTGTCCGCGCCGATGCAGATGCCGTGTGCCTTGGCCGCGGAGCCGACCACATGGGCTAGCCCGAGCGTCTGGAGGTCGTAGAACCTGTTCACCGCGCTGACACCGCTGTATTTCGTGCTGGAGAGATTGGAGCCGGGCAAATTGCGCTTGCTCGTGGGCATGGCCTCGATAAAATCTTCCATCGGGGTGACGGCCCCTTTGCCGAGGCGGTCTCGCACATCCTTCAAAAAGGTCGGGACGCTCATCGGGGATCCGGCGGCTGTCCGGGCGGCGGCAATTTCGCTGTTGACTTTGGCATCGATATCGGTCTCGATATCGGTCAGGCCCGCACAGGATCGGTCGTCCACCTCGGCCCGCATGACGACCCCTCTGCCGCGCCCCCCGTCCTGCTGCATGACATGGGCCAGCTCGTGCGCCAGCAGGCCCCGGCCCGAGCCGCTGCCCGGAGCGTACTGCCCGGCCCCGAAGACGATGTGGCTGCCCAGGGTGTAGGCCCGGGCGCGAAGCCTCCGGGCCGACTCCTCCGCCTCCCCTCCGGTATGAATGCGGACATGCGCGAAATCGTGCCCGAACCTCCCCTCCATCTCCGCCCGGACATTCGTATCGAGGAATCGACCGGGTCTACGGACAGCGGGGGGCGGCTGAGTAACGGATGAGGAGGCAGCCGGGGCGCGGGGCGTTGTATCTGCCGATAACGGGGTATGCAAAACAATGTCTGCCAGAGATCGGGCCTCCCGCTCCTCGGAATCCTCCGGCTGGCTGACCCTCAACCCCGGCTGGGCCGCGGGAGGGGCAACCGGAAAAATCGGGGCCTTGCTGAAATCGTGGAAATCGCACACGGCCTGCGGAGCGGCGGCTATATCCTGAGCTGCGCGGCTCGGTAGCGTGGCAAATTGCGTTCGAGTATTGCAGGGCTGTTTGGGCGCGCGGGCACGTAACATGAACGGGCCTCCTCATTTCGTCCGAAGACCTCATGCGATTGAGGATAGCATTCATTTCGATAGTGCAGCCTTATATTCCTGCATGAGCAACCGAAGGTGTTCTCTACCCCTCGAACTCCAGCCCGAAGTGCGCCAGCAGATGGTCAACCTTCTGCTCCAGACCGATGCCTGCACCGGTTTCCGTCGCATCCACCGCATCTTTGGCTTCTTTCAAGCCTGCCCCGGTCCGCTCGCGGTACAGCTTGATGGCTTCGATTTTCCGCCCGGCCCGCGTCAGTTCCCGGATCGGGTCGGGCGCTGGCGACACGCCTGCCGCCTCGGTGGAGATGCCTAAATGCTTCAGAAGCAGATCGATTTTTTTCTCGACCCGCGGAACGCTGCCCGATGGCTTATGGCCGAACCGCCAGTTCATGGAAGCCTCCTTTTCGTGGAATTCAGTGATGCTCTCTCCTCTGCTGTGGGAAAGCGTGATGAGCCTCCATCGGTATCCAGATCACGTTTTGGAGGGGCCGGATATTTTCAATGCCCGGCGATGCTGTAGCCGGTTTATTCCCTTGAACTGGATACCGATGGGGAAGCGCAATGAGTTCCCTGCAAATCGTCCTGCCGCCTTGACAGAACTCGTCCGGAAGACGGCTCGGTTTCGACCGCCCATCGCTGCCAGTCGCCGGATAGTCAGTTTCCATGAATCCTTCTCGGTTTCCCCGGCATCCTTTTTGGGACAATCCAGTCGTTGATTCATCGAAGAGCCTGTTTCTCCATTCTTGTGAAATCTCCTCCTACCGAAGCATCCCATAAGCATTGCCGAAACCCGAACTTTGCCGCCACTTACAAAAAGCCGGTGACGCTCGGAAACAAGGAGAATCTCGGCCCGTGAAGAAGGCAATAAAAGCCACATACAACCGTCCGTTCCTGAAAGGAGCAGCCCATGCGTATCATACAGGTCGGGGTCGGAGGATTCGGAAAGTCCTGGCGGCCCGCGCTGACGACAACCCCGGGCGTGGAGGTGGCCGCCCTGGTGGATATCGATCCTGACAATCTCAAGGAGGCGGCGGGCTTCTTCGGCGTGCCGGAGAAATGCTGCTTTGCCAGCGACAGCCTCCCCTGGGAGCGTTTCGAGGCCGACGCGGTGGTTCACAGCACCCCGCAGAACTTTCGCTACGCCCACATCATGCGCGCTCTGGGGGCGGGCAAGGATGTCCTGATGGTCAAGCCGATGAGCGACCGCTTCGAGACGGCGGTCGAGATGGCCGGGGAGGCCGCCCGCCTGGGCCGCAAGCTGGTGGTGGCTCAGCAGATGCGCTGGCATCCGCTCATCCTGCAATTGCGCGAATGGGCGCAATCGGGCGCACTGGGGGAGATCGGCTACGTCCACCTGGATTTCTTCTATTCGAAAGAAGGCTACCAGGGCAGTTATCCGCAGGATTACCCCCTTCTGGTTCAGGGATCCATCCACCACTTCGATTTCCTGCGCTGGGTGCTGGGGTCGGACGCCCGGCGGGTGTGGGCGGAGAATTTCAACCCCACCTGGATCACGGGCCACGGCGTCCGGGCCGCCTATGCGGTCTTCGAGATGGCAAACGGCGTGCGGGCCTGCTACCGGTCGGTTCCCTCGCAGTCCGACCACCATAGCTGGCTGTGCGATTGGCGCATCGAAGGTTCGAAGGGGCTGGTTGAATCCAGAGACTGCCGCCTCTACCTGAACGGCGAAGAAGCCCTCTCCTGCTGGGAGGACGGCGATTCCTTCAACAACCGTCGCCTGCCCCAGCTTCAAAAGGTGGTGATGGAGCAGTTCATGGCCTACAGATCAGGCGGGAAAGAGCCGGGCATTTCCGGTCGGAACAACTTGAACAGCCTGGCGATGTCCTTCGGAGCGATCCGCGCCGGGGAGACAGGCCAGCGCCAGGAATTGGGCTGAGGCCGCGGAAGGAGCGTAGCGCCATGAAGATCACGAAAGTCGAAGGGTTTCACCTGCGCCTGCCGGTGGTAGAGGAGCGGTGCGACGGGACGCAGGATGCCTTCATCGTGCGAATCCATACCGATGACGGCTTGGTCGGCATCGGAGAGGTGGATTCCTCGCCCCATGTGATGAAAGCCATCTATGAGGCCCCGATGTCGCACACCCTCTGCTACGGCCTTTCCCGGCTTCTTCTGGGGGAAAATCCGCTCGATGTGGAGCGGCTCTGGGATAAAATGTACCGCGGCACGATCTACTACGGTCGGCAGGGGGCCGCGATCCAGGCGATCAGCGGGGCGGATATCGCGCTCTGGGATATCCTGGGACAGGCGACCGGCCAGCCGGTCTATGCGCTGCTGGGCGGGGCCAGGCGGACGCATCTTCGGCCCTATGGGAGCGTTCTTTTCGGGGAGACGCCGGAGGAGACGGCCCGCATCGGCGCATCCCTTGTGGAGCAGGGTTTTACGGCGGTGAAGTTCGGCTGGGGGCCGTTCGGTCAGAGCGAGGCGGGGGATATCGCCTTCGCCCGCGCCGCCCGCGAAGGGCTGGGGGATGAGGCCGACCTGATCATCGATGTGGGATGGGCCTGGGATGTCAAAACCGCAATCCGCCGGGTCCGCCGCCTGTCCGAATACCGCCCTGCCTTCATCGAGGAGCCTCTGCCTGCCGACGACTGGGACGGCTACGCCCGCCTGACCGATGCGGTGGATATCCCGATAGCCGCCGGCGAGGAGGAGTGCGGACGGCTCGCCTTCCGGGACTTCATGGATCGGGCCAGAATCGATATCGTCCAGCCCGACGTGACGCGGGCGGGCGGTATCACCGAAATGAAGCGCATCGCCCGGGATGCCGCCGACCGACGCCGGATCGTGATCAACCACTCGTTCACCACATACATCAATATCGCGGCTTCCCTGCATGTCCTGGCGACTCTTCCGGAGGCCCCGTTCCTGGAATATTCGATGGCCCCCTCGGCTATCCGCGAGGAGATGACACACGAAACCTTCCCGGTGGAGAACGGCCTGGTCGCACTGCCTCAGGGTCCGGGGCTGGGGGTGCATCTCGATGAAGAGGTTTTGCGGCGCTATCTGGTGGAAGAGACGGTTGCCGAATAAAGCGGCAATGATTGCCATTTATCCGGCAAAATAGGTGCGGTTCATATTTCGGGCAGCGGTTCTGTACGGGGCCGCGCTGCCGGTTTAGGGAGATGCTATGGAAGCCTATACCAATTCTATCGGAATGCGGTTCGTGCGGATCGAGGCGGGCGAGTTCATAATGGGCAGCTCGCAGGGAGGCGATTTCGATGAAAGGCCGGCTCATCCGGTGACGATCAGCCGCCCCTTCCTGATGGCCGCCACCGCGGTCACCAACGCCCAGTACGAGCGATTTGACCTCGGCCACCGCCGCTACCGGGGCGAGCGGGGCCTTTCCGCCGGAGACGATGAGGCGGTCGTATTCGTGAGATGGTACGACGCCTCCCGGTTCTGCGCGTGGCTCTCCCGTAAGGAAGGCAGGCCCTGCCGCCTGCCTTCCGAGGCCGAATGGGAATACGCCTGCCGCGCCGGGACGACCGGAGACTACTGGACAGGCGCATCCCTGCCCGAAAGCGAATACCGTCACCAGGAATTCGCCTGGGATCCGTCGCCGGTCTCCCTGAAGGTCGGGCAGACGCCGCCCAATCCCTGGGGCCTTCACGACATGCACGGCTTGGTGGAAGAATGGTGCGCCGACTGGTATGGCCCCTACGAGCCGTTCCCCCGGTCCGATCCGGTGGGCCGCGTCGTCGGCGAGATGAAGGTGGCGCGGGGAGGCAGCCACAACGCCCTCCCCGGTTATCTCCGCTCCGCCAACCGCCTGGGCGCTCCGCCCCGGGACAAGCACTGGCTGATCGGCTTCCGGGTCGTGATGGGCGAAGCCCCGAAGACACGGCCCCTGCCCCGGCCCGATCTCCCGTTATGGGCAAGCGGCGTCCGGCAGGGCAAGCATACCTGGCCCGCCCCTCTTGAAACGCCCGCCTTCGAAGGGCCGCAGCGTTATATCCATATCCCACCCGGCTCCGAAGGCCCGCTCTATTCGCAGCACAACCACTGCCCCTCCCTGATCGCCTGTCCCAACGGCGACCTGCTGGCCGTCTGGTTTTCCACCCGGACGGAGCGCGGCAGGGAAATGACCATCGCCGCCAGCAGGCTCCGCCAGGACAGCAAGGAATGGGACCCGGCCTCCGAATTCTTCAAGGCCCCTGACCGGAACATGACCGGCTCCGCCCTATGGCACGACGGGGAAGGCATCCTCTATCACTTCAACGGCCTGGAGGCCGGGCACGGGTGGGCGAACCTGGCCCTGGTCATGCGAACCAGCCGGGACAACGGCGTCACCTGGCGCACCCGCCTCATCGATCCGAACCACCGCCCTCACAACCAGGTTATTCCCGGGGCACTCCGCACCCGCGAGGGCTTCCTGATCCAGCCCTGCGATGCCGTATACGGGGGAAACGGGGGAACCGCTGTCCACATCAGCAGGGACGGCGGCAAAACGTGGCGCGATCCGGGCCAGGGGAAACCTGCCCCCGATTTCGGAGACGGTAAAAGCGGGGCATGGATCGCCGGGATCCATGCGGGCGTAGTGCAGTTGAACGACGGCTCCCTGATGGCCTTCGGACGCGGGGACACCATCGGCGGTCGGATGCCCCGGAGCCTCTCCCGCGATATGGGCCGGACGTGGACTTACAGCCCGACCCCTTATCCGCCCATCGGCGGGGGCCAGCGCCTCGTACTCATGCGCCTTCAGGAAGGCCCCATCCTGTTCATCTCCTTCACCGATATGCGTCCTGAAGACACCGACTCCCTGCACGGACTCATAGGCCGCGACCTCACCGGCCAGGAGCGCCGCATTTACGGGATGTACGCCGCCCTCTCCTTCGACGAGGGGGCCACCTGGCCCATCCTTCGCCCCGTCTCGCCGGGCAGGACCGGGAAAGCCTACGACGGCGGCGGATGGACCGGCTCGTTCGCCCTCGATGCCTCCCATGCCGAACCTAAAGGCTACCTGGCCGCCACCCAGACGCCCGACGGGATGATCCACCTGGTCTCCAGCGCCCTTTACTACCGCTTCAACCTGGCCTGGCTCAAAGATCCTCTGCCGGAAGAGTGAACGGCCCCTTTGATACAGGACTTTTCCTTGGATGATGCAACAGCGATGCAGTCTGGGAGGAGCGAGAGCGACGCGGCAATCTCCGGCCTATAACGAGCAGATCGAAAGGGAGCATTGACGTGAGGATCGTGGTTCTTGACGCCTGCGCTCTGATCGCATATCTACGCGGTGAGCCGGGTAGTGATATTGTGGAATCATTTCTATTGGATCATGACGCATTTGCATAGTCTATGTTATCAATTCACCACGAATTTTATCCTCTTGTCAAAGCTGCAATTTGTCCGATTTGCTTTATTCGCTGAAGCGCACGCCCTGCCCCGTTTTCTGCGCCACCAGAGAATAGCTCAAGGGAAGAAGCCGCTCGTTTGCCAGGTGGCCGAAGCCGCTGGAGAGGTCGTGCGGGTATTCCTGGAAGCGCCGGAGGGTGAATCCGGCCTCGATGATGGCGGCCAGCAGTTCGGAAATCCGGTGCGGGAAGGAGACGGCGGGCCTGGCCTCATAGGTGGTGCCTCCGATATAATCCAGGCCGGACGAATCGATCCAGGGCTTTCCGCTGAAATAGGAGCAGACGATCTTCATGGGGCTGCCCGGATCATATTCCGCCTCTCCCGGCATGGCGAACATGTCGGTGAAGGGATGGGTGTCGTAAATGAACAGATGCCCCTCGTCGGCCAGGATACCGGCGACCATGGCAAAGAGGCGCTTCAAATCCTGGATCCAGCACAGCCCTCCGACGGTAAACAGGGCGATGTCCGCCGTATCCTCCCATTCCCCGGCGATATCGAGAACGCTTGTCCTCACGAAGCGGCAATCCACCCGGGCGGCTTCGGCCAGCCCCCGGGCCGTTAGCACGAACTCATCCGATATATCGAAGCCCACCCCGGAGGCCGCACCCATCTTCATGGCGGAGATCAGTTCCCTGCCGTTGTTGCAGCAGAAATGGGCCACCCGCTTACCTTCCACCCCGATTCCCGCAAGAATATTCCGCTCTACCTCCCCCAGTACATTGAATGACGCGCTTTTTACCTCTTCAAACAGGTCCGACTTCCAGGCCGCCCGGTGGATCGGGGCCACCTCGTTCCAGGCCGCCCGGTTGATCTCCTCGTAATTTTCGATATCCATGTAATGCTCCTTGAACGGATGGGAATGAATTTTCCTGACCGATATAATCATATTCCGTATGAGGCATGATAGGCCGTATCCCCCTGCTCAAACAGGCGACACCCTGACTTCATTCTTCTCGGTCTCTCATTTCCCTGCCCGACCGGGCAGGATTTCCCCTGCCCTTCTCGAAAAAGAATCTCCACTTACCGCACAATTGAAGGAGGAACGGATGGAGATCGGATGCTATTCAGGGGCCGTTGTCGGGAAGACGCTCAGGGACAAGCTCGAAGCCGTGAAAGCTATCGGTTACGATTTTCTGGAACTGACCGTCTCCCAGGAGGATGCGGACGCCCTGAACGATGAAATCATAGATGAGATCGCCCGTACATCGGAATCGGCGGGATTCCCGATCAAGTCGCTGTCACTCGGCGCGTTCGTGGAGTTTGCGGCGGCCTGTAAGGAGGAGAAGACCCGGGCCGCCAAATACGAGACGGCTCGCCGGGCCATTGCCCTGGCGAGCCGCTGCGGGGCGGAGGTGATCCTCTGCGCCTCCTGGGAGCCGGAGGGCGGCCCGGACGCCCTGGCCCGCTACCGGACATACCTGCCTCCTCTGGCCGACATAGCGGCGGAGAAGGGCCTCCGGCTGGCTATCGAGCATATCGGGGGCAGCCGCTTCCTGAACAGCCCCGCCGGAGTGGGCAGAATCGCTCGGGCCGTCAACCACCCGGCGGTGGGCGTCTATTTCGATATCGGGAACGCCATGCATGCTGGGGAAGACCCGGTGGCCGCCGTTACCCGACTCGGCAGCCTCATCTTTCAGGTGCATCTCAAAGGCATCGGCGACCGTCCCCTGGAGCGGATGCCGCTCGATGCCGTTCTGGAGGAACTTCAGGCCATCGGCTACGCGGGCCGGGGCGTCACCGAAGTCATCGATTCCCGAGCCACCGACAACGGCTACCTTGCCGACGCCCTCGCCACTTTGAAAGCGCACGGGCTCTGACAGAGGATCATAAAAACAGCCTCCTGAGGTTCAAAAGCGAAGGCGACCTGGCTTCGCAGGCCAGGGAGGAATGTGCCCTCCACCTCTCGAAACCCTGCTGTACCATGCAAAGGCGCTCCGGTTCGCCGGAGCAACGGTTTGAGTACCTTGAGAGCTGAAGAGGGAGGTTGCTCCCCGGAATCCTGGGGAGCGTAAAATCTTCAAGGTCGTTGGCCTGAAGCCAATGCAATCAGCCAGAAGGGTAGATACCTTCTGGCAAGGCTGCTGTCAGAAAGCCCATCGTGTCCAATCCCGCCTGGCTCTTCGGAGCCAGGCGGTCGCCTCTGGCGCAAGCCCCTGCGCTTTAGCGCGGGATATCTGAGCTTTCCGGATTTCCCCCATCTTCATAAGTTTCTCATGATTGCCTGTTACAATTAGGATAAGGATCGACTCGCCGGACGCAGGCGGCATAGAAGGCCGGCGAACACCGTTATGCAGGGAAAGGAGAAATCAAGATGGCAAGTAGATGGATGCGAGGCTTTGCGGCAGGGATATTTCTGACCGCTGTGATTGTCACCGTCGTGGTGGCCCAGCAGCCGGGGCCGGGCGGGCCGGGGGGCTTCCGCAACATGATGGCAAACATGGCGATGGGAACAGTCGTTGCCATAGACCTCAACAACAAGGCGGTGCAGGTGCAGTCCTCCTTCGGCCAGGCCGGGGCGCGCTGGGTGGTCATCGGAAGCCAGACGAAGATGTACCGCCAGGTCAAATCCAAGGTCGAAGACCTCAAAGAAGGCGACCAGATCACCGTCCAGGGCGTCCCGACGGCCATCACGGCCCGGGATATGCAGATCGGGGAGATGCCCTCCTTCTCCCCCATGCCCCAAGGAGGCGGGCCGGGCGGGGGAGCCGCGCGACCCCGGATGCAGACGAACGCGATGGTGGCCGGAAAGGTCACCAAACTCGACCCGCTGACGATCACCACTCAGGATAAGGTGGAGGTGGCCGTCTCCGTCCCGGAAAACGCCCAGATCGTCAAGATCACGAGCGCCACTTTCCGGGACATCAAACAGAGGGACAATTTCATCGCCGCCGGAGAGCCGGATGAGGAAGGAAACCTCTATGCCCATACCGTCGGGGTCGGCCTGAGCATGGGCCCGATGGGAGGCTTCCGGGGGATGGGCGGCATGGGCGGATTCATGGGTGGCCCGCCGATGGGCGGCCCCGGGGGAGGCGGTATGGCCCCGCCTCCCCCGCCCCAGGGGGAAACGAGCGAGCCAGCGCCCCCTCCGCCCGCCAGCGAGTGAGAGGTATCTTCAGGAGCGCGCCCCGGGGCGCGCTCCTGCCTTTTGGATGCGGATTTCACGGCTGATAGTGATCGTAGAAAAAGGTATCCAGAATCAGCTTCCCCATCCACAATACCCCGCCGAGGGTGACGGCGACGTTTTTCGCCGGCAGTGAGTCCGCAATGAAGAGGGGCAGGGGCATCAGTATCAGGCCCCAGATGCAGGTCACTCCCAGGCTCGCCCTGTATAAAAAGATACGGATACGCTCCATCATAAGCCCGCCCCCGCAGATCGGCACAAAGCTCTTCTGAGGATAGTTTCACTACCCATTCTCCCCTTTCCTCCTGTCTCCTCCGTCCGGCAGCTTCTTGCCGGATCGAAAAAGGTATCCTCCGCCCGGCAGCGAATAGGTCGCCTGGATCGTTATCGCGGCGCTTTAACGCATCTACCGGAGCGCCCAAAGGAGAAGAGACGAATGGATACATCCCCAGCCACCACGCCGCAGGATATGGAGAAAAGCCGCCTGTGGGCCGCCCGGTTGATCGCTTCCCCGGGCAGCCTGCCCACCCTTTTCCGCGATGGCACCGACACCATCGCCGGCATCCCCGATCAATGGAATCCTTCGACCCGCAAGCGCCGGATCGATGCCAACCTCATCGAAACCGTTCTGGAAGGAACCGACCCGGCATCCGGCCTCGGCATCCGGGCCGATTGCTTCGAATACCTGGATTTCCCCGTGGTGGAGTGGACGGCCTGGCTGACCCACCGCGGCCAGGAGCCGACCCCTATCATCTCCGAACTGTCGGCGCTCGATGCCGTTTTCAACGGCGGCCCGGCCCGTCTCTACCACTGTAACGGCGATTTCTGCAGCGAGGAAGGCTATACCCCAGAGATCGAGCCGATCCCCGATGCCCGCGAGCTTCGCTTCGCCCCCAACGGCGGGCGGCCCTGTGACGGCGCGTTCCCCTATTTCCGCATTATCTTCGAGGACGGCGGCCTGGCCCTAGCCGTCGGCTGGCCTGCCCAGTGGTCGGCATCCTTCATCGGGAGCGATAGAGGGGTGAGGGTGCAGGCAGGCCAGGAAAAAACTCACCTGCGCCTCATGCCCGGAGAAACCATTCGCACCCCGCGCATCACCCTCCTTGCCTGGTCGGGCGATCCGGGCCGAGCCGCGAACCTCTGGCGGCGCTGGTATCTGGCCCATGTCCTTCCCAGACCGAACGGCCAGCCTCTCCGGCCCAAAATGGCCCTCGTTGGCACCGACCCCGGGGAGGAGTTCACCGCCGCCACCGAGGAGAACCAGCTCCGTTATAACGACAAGTTCAAAAAGGCGGGCTTCGAATACAATGTCTGGTGGATCGATGCCGGATGGTATCCCTGCTACGACGCCAATCATGAGAGGCGCTGGCCCCTGACCGGCTCCTGGGAGCCGGATCCCGAGCGGTTCCCGAACGGCCTGAAGCCTGTCTCCGACCACGCGGCCCGGAACGGGGCCGATCTTCTCGTCTGGTTCGAGCCGGAGCGGGTGACTCGCGGCAGCCGCCTGGCCCGGGAGCATCCCGAATGGCTTCTCACCTCCGGCGACCCACAGGACACGAACCGCCTCCTGAATCTGGGGAACGAGGGCTGCCGGCAGTGGCTTACCGACCATGTGTGCGCCCTGCTGCGGGATAACGGCATCAAAATCTATCGGCAGGATTTCAACTTCCCGCCTCTGGGCTACTGGCAGGCAGGCGAGGCGGAAGACCGCCAGGGGATGAACGAAAACCTTCACGTCCAGGGATACCTGCGCTACTGGGACGAGCTTTTAGCCCGCAACCCCGGCCTCTGGATCGATTCCTGTTCTTCCGGCGGTCGTCGTAACGATTTGGAGACCATGCGCCGGTCGGTTCCTCTCCACTACACCGACTACGGCTACGGCCTTCACCCGGTCAAGCTGGCCTTCCACCACACCCTTTTCGACTGGATCCCCTATTTCAAGGAATTCACTCTCTCCTGGGACATGAACGAACCGGGCGACGATATGCGCTTCAACAAGGTCATCGACAGCTTTTCCTATCACTGCGGCATGGCCGCCATGGTGATGTCCGGCCTCGATATCCGCAGAGACGATTACGATTTCGCTCTCTGCGTCCGCATGAACGCCATCTGGCGCAGGGCAGCCGATTTTCTCCTCTTCGGCGACTACTACCCGCTGACCCCGTTCAGCCGCAGCCCCGAGAAATGGGTCGCGCGCCAGTTCGACCGCCCCGAAACCGGAGAAGGCTTCCTCCAGAGCATCCGCCTTCCCCAGTGCCCGGACGACAGCATCACCGTTTTTCCCAGAGGGCTTTGCCAGGATGCCGCCTACGCCCTGGAGAACCCGGAAACCGGCGAAACCCTGGAACTCACCGGCTCCTCCCTCCTCACTGAAGGCTTTACCTTCACCCTCCCCAGGCGGAGCGGAGCGATATGGTTCTACAGGAGCCGGAGGTAGTTTTCCTCTCGCTGTCATTGCGAGGATGGGTCAATCTCTAACATAGTGTCAATAATCAAGCAGCCGCAAATCGATGCAGTCTACGAGGAGCGAAGCGACGAAGCCATCTCCAGAGTATCGCCCACGCACAGAGCCTTCTCGCGTATTTGTTAGACCGGAGATTGCCGCAAAGCTAAAGCTCCTCGTAGACCGCATCGATTTGCGGCTGCTATCAAAACATAACTTGATCCTATCCCACGGAGCCAACCATGAACTATGAAACGCATCCGGTAGACTTCTGCGTGGTCGGCGGGGGGCTGACCGGCATGATCGCGGCCATCGCGGCGGCAAGACGAGGCGCGCGGGTGGCCCTGATGCACGACAGGCCCGTGCTGGGCGGCAACGCCTCCTCCGAGGTGCGGATGTGGGTCTGCGGGGCGCACGGGGCGAACAACCGGGAAACGGGCATCCTGGAGGAGATCATGATGGACAACTTCTGGCGCAATCCCACCCAGAACTACTCCGTCTGGGACAGCATCCTCTATGAAAAAGCCCGCTTCGAGCCAAATATCGTTCTGCTCCTGAACTGCTCCTGCAACGACGCGGAGATGGAAGGGAACCGCATCGTCTCCGTTCGCGGCTGGCAGACCACCACCCAGACCTGGCATACGGCTCAGGCCTCCCTGTTCGCCGACTGCTCCGGGGACAGCGTGCTGGCTCCCCTGACGGGAGCGGAGTTTCGGGTGGGGAGGGAGGCTTCGGGCGAGTTCGGAGAGGATATCGAGCCTCCGCAGGCCGACCGCAAGACCATGGGCATGAGCTGCCTGATCCAGACCCGCGAGACGGAGCGAATGGTTCCCTACATCCCGCCCGCCTGGGCCAATATCTATGCCACCGATGACGACCTGCCGCACCGGGGGCATGAGGTGGCGGGCAACAATTTCTGGTGGATCGAGGCAGGAGGCGAGGACGATTCCATCCTTGAGACGGAAGCGATCCGGGACGAGCTGCTGAAGGTGGTGTTCGGGGTTTGGGATCACATCAAGAACCGGGGCGACCACGGGGCGGAGAGATGGGCCATCGAATGGGTGGGCTTCCTGCCCGGCAAGCGGGAGAGCCGCCGCTATGTGGGCGACCACATCCTGACGCAGAACGACATCCGCGCCGAAGGCCGTTTCGACGATCTGGTGGCCTACGGTGGCTGGACGATGGACGACCACCATCCCGGCGGCATCCGCTGGTCCGGGCCGCCGACCATCTTCCATCCGGCCCCCTCGCCCTACGGCATCCCCTACCGGAGCCTCTATTCCCGCAACATCGCCAACCTGTGGTGCGCCGGGCGCAACCTGAGCGCCACCCATGCCGCCCTAAGCTCCACCCGGGTGATGGGAACCTGCTCGATTCTGGGTCAGGCGGTGGGGACAGCGGCGGCCATCGCCGTCCGGGGCGGCCTGACACCCCGCGAGGTTGGGGCAAAACGCATCTCGGAGTTGCAGCAACTGCTGATGAAAGATGACTGCTACCTCCCCTGGCATACCCGTGCCGTTCCTGAATTGTCTCACATTGCCCGGCTCTCCGCCTCCTGCGGGGATCCCGAACCATTACGGAACGGCCACGACCGCCCGGTAGGAGACGCCCCCAACAGTTGGGCCGGGCCGGTCGGCGCGTGGATCGAGTATGCCTGGGACGCGCCCCGGCCGGTCTCGGAAATCCGACTCGTTTTCGACAGCGACCTGAACCGCACGTTCCGCGAGGGCGACCGGAACCCCCAGCAGAACATGCACTGCTGCCACAGACCGGCAGACCGCTATCACAGGGTTCCCCCCAGCCTTGTGCGGTCTTTTCGCATCGAATCTCTGGGGTCGGACGGGCACTGGACGGTTCTCTCTCGACAGACAGACAATCACCAGCGCCTGGTGAGACTGCCTGTAATTGCGGAAACCGACGCGCTGCGTCTGATCCCGGAAGCCACCTGGGGCGCAGCAGAAGCCCGACTGTTCGCCTGGGATGTGAGGTAATCGAGGTCGCCACTCCAAGCCCGATCCGTAGGGGCGAACCCCAGGATCGCCCTATCGCGATCCCGATCAGGGTGCCTGTCCCGCCGGGGCGGGGGGAGCTTTTGTCAAAAGGTGTGTAAAAAGCGTTTAGCTCAGGCGGCGGTTTGCACTCCTTCTTGCGCGGTGGCGTCCTTCATCTGGGGCTTCACGCCATCCACAAACCCAACCCCTTGCCACACCGC
>JADLDR010000076.1 GCA_020846535.1 Armatimonadota bacterium
GCGGTGTGGCAAGGGGTTGGGTTTGTGGATGGCGTGAAGCCCCAGATGAAGGACGCCACCGCGCAAGAAGGAGTGCAAACCGCCGCCTGAGCTAAACGCTTTTTACACACCTTTTGACAAAAGCTCCGCTGGCGCGCGCGCTGGGCGCGCTGGGGCGGATCAACAAGACGCTCTACCTGCTGCCCTACATCGACGATGAGGCCTACCGGCGGCGCGTGCTGCTGCAGCTCAACCGCCATGAGGGCCGCCACGCGCTGGCGCGCGACACCTTTCATGGCCGGCGAGGTGAGCTGCGGCAGCGGTATCGGGAGGGGCAGGAAGACCAGTTGGGTGCGCTGGGCCTGGTGGTGAACGTCATCGTCCTCTGGAACACGCTCTACATGGAAGCCGCGCTCAACCACCTGCGTGCCGCCGGCACTATGGTCAGTCCGGAAGATGTCGCACGGCTCTCCCCGCTGGGGCACGAGTACATCAACTTCCTGGGCCGATACTCATTCGTGCTGGCCGACCCGGTGCTACGAGGGGAACTGCGCCCGCTGGTACTGCTGGAAGAGAGTGAGCTTCCTTAGCGTACATTTTCGTTCCAATGATTGTCGGACCCCCTTCCGGTCGAGGTGACGTTTGTTCATGGGCACACGATCCAGTTGCGCCTGCCGACCGGTGAGTTGGTAGATCTGGATGTGTTCTTTGGGGGTACGCCCACACAACCGGACACCGATCATTACCAACGGCCTTTCTCGCCGTCGTAGAGGTTCTGCCGCATGCCCATGCACGATATCGGAGGTCTCCTTGGTACCTACGACCTCGTATGACTAGAAATGTTCCGGCTTCGTCTCCAGGCTGAGGAACTGACACGACACTGCCCCATGAGCGACTTCGATTGTATGGAGTCATTGGAATCCTTTCAAGACACCCAGCTCCTCCTTCCACCAGATTCATACAGCACATTTCGCGGTCAGCAACCCGCTGCTGAAGGTGGGGCTAGCAGATGAGGTGGGCCTCAGCAATTCGAGGCAGCGTTGATCATCAAGGATGTGGTCTATCGGGGCAGCCGGAACATCCTGGTCATTGCCAGCCGCTCGCTCTGCTAGCAGTCGGCTGATGGGCTTCGGGATCCCTTAGCCCTGGGCTTCCAGGTGTTCGACGCAATCGCTGTCGCCGCCCTGAAGCGGTGGGAGGTGGATCCCTCCTCGGGCTTACGGATCGCCACCTACCATTTTCACAGATAGCAGCGCCTCAATCCGTGAAAAGTGAAGACCAACACGTCTTCCACGACCCTCCAGTCAGAAGCAGGTCTTCTCGATTTCATTTAGGTTGACTCGCTCATCCCTTCGATCATATAATCCCGTCGTCCGATTCATGTCCTGATCCCAGCGCTTGACCATCCGAATCGCATCGTGTCGATTCATGCCGGTTGTGGTGGCCGGAGCCTTTGTGGAACTTGCCGCCTTTCTCATCATGATGGCTCTACCCGCCGCCTGGGCCTGCGGCATAGTATAGCCCGTAAGAATAGGGGAGAGAAAAATTTATGGAACGTGGTAACATATTAATATGCTTTATGGTTCTCGTAAGTAAAATGGGCAACAGGGTGGATCAGTGTGTTCAGGGTGACTATCGATGCAGGAGGTAAGGTTCCTGACCCTATTGAAGAGGGTGGCTCTCTCTTATCCGGGTGGGCTTGAGGCAGGCAGGAGGGACCCTGATCCTGAAGGCATCAGGGGTCTCTTGCTCTTTGCTGGGTTGGCTTGATCAGGAGATGGGGTCCCGCTGGCTCCCGGCATCCGGGTTGACATTCTATGCCAGCGTGAGGAAGCCTGATCCTGAATGTAGGATGATCACGCCGAGGCAGGCAGCGCTGGCAGGGAGTGTGTTCCCGATGCCGGCGTGCGGGTCCTTGATGCCTCCCTGATCGTGGTTCTACCTATAGACAAGGAGGAGGGACCGGGCCAGGCCTGACAATCGGCATGGCATCGACCATAGCGAGACGGGAGGGGGATGAACCCGAAAGGGTAGGGGAACGGGGCAGGGGAGCGAGCGGATATGATTAGATCGCCTGGCCTTGAGGGTGTCCATGACGATGGATCCTCCGTCTGGTGGGTGTATCCCATACCGTGGTGGCGGTGCCAGCGTCCCGGAGAAAATGGAGCCAGCTCAGCGGGTCGCCATAGCTGCAATCGGGGTCGCTGGTCGGGGTGCCATGATGATGGAATGGTCGCCAGAGATCATGATCGCCGATCCTGATCAGTCCAGGTGCAATCCCGAGGGAGCCTCGTTGGTCGGCATTGCGGGCAGAAGGAATTTTGGCCCTTGTCTGGAACGAATCGACCACAACACCCCTATCCGAGGTGACCCTATGGAGAACCGCTGGCAGATCCGACTCCTGGGAACACTTTCGCTTCAGTCCGGCGCGCAGACGATTCTCCGCTTTCGCACGCACAAGACGGGGGCGCTGCTCGCGTATCTGGCCTACCACCAGGGCTGCCTGCATCCGCGCGAGGTATTGGTCGACCTCCTCTGGCCCGATGCCTCTTGGGAGGAGGGACGCCTCCGTCTTCGGGTGGCCCTCTCCAGTCTGCGCCACCAGTTGGAGCCTCCGGGAGTCGCGCGCGGCACCGTGCTTCAGACGCATCGGTCTGCGGTGGGCGTGAATCCTGCGGCCATCGCGACGGATGTGCAGGTCTTTGAAACGGCCATCAATGACGCCCGCCGTGCGGGTCAAGGGCCGGAACGCATCCTGGTGCTGCAGCAGGCGGTTGGAGCCTACGGGGGGAAACTCCTGCCCGGTTATTATGAGGACTGGATCGAACCGGAGCAGCGCCGGCTGGAGGGTCTGTTCCTGGAGGCTGCCGGGGACTTGGTTCGAGCCTTGGAGGGGGTCGAGGCATGGACGCAGGCTTTGGATGTGGCGCAGCGGGCGCTCCGGGTCGATCCGCTCTGGGAAGCCGGGCATCGGGCCGTGATGCAGCTGCAGGCCCGCCTGGGCCACCCGGATCTGGCCTTCAGACAATATCGGCTCCTCAAACGCCGGCTGCAGGCCGAAGGGGAGAGCGAACCCCAAGAAGCGACCCGGAGGCAGTACCAGAGGATTCGGGACCGGGAAGAGAATCGTCCTCCGGATATCGAGGCAGAGGCAGCACGCTGGACAGACCGGAAAGCGGAGCATCCCACCGGGACCGTGCTGGCGCAGGCCGGTTCAGAGCAGACGCCGCTGAATGCGCCGACCGGGACGGTAACCTTGCTCCTCGCCGATGCGGGGAACGGATGCGGACCCCAGGCATCCGCCGACACCCTGACTCCTGAAGGCATCCGCTTGACCGGGATATTGCATGAGTGCGCCCGTCGGCATGGGGGTTATGCTTTCGAGATAGCTCCTCCGCCTCATATCCTCGCCTTTGACCGCGCCAGTGAAGCCCTGGCGTGCGCGGTCGAGGGCCAGCGCCTACCAGGCTACCCCCTGCGCATGGTGCTGTGTACAGGCGAAGTGTCCGGCTCCGCCGAAGCTGCGTCCGGGTCCCTCATGCTCCGGGCAGTGCGCATGTTGGGGGCGGGCCATCCGGGGCAGGTCCTGGTCTCCGAAGAAACGGCCGGCTTGCTGCACCCCGTTCTGCCGGCCGAGATCCGCCTGAAAGGGCTAGGGATCTATCGCCTGCGGGATGTGGACCTCCCGCGCCGGCTGTACCAGGTGGACTCTCCGCCGATGGGGGCGACCGATTTCCCGCCCCTGCAAGCGGAATCGGAATATCCGAGCCATTTGCCGTTGCGGATGACGCGCTATTTTGGCCGGGAGGCCGAGATCGCGCGCCTGGCGGCCTGGGTCGGCAGGGAAGGGGCGCGGCTGGTGACGCTGACAGGCCCGGCAGGGAGTGGCAAAACTCGCCTGGCCCTGGAGGTGGCCCAGCGGCTGGCCCAGGTATTTGAGGGCGCGGTCTGGTTCATCCCGCTGGCGGACCTGTCCGATCCCCGCCTGATCGCAGACGCCATGCTGGCCGGGATGCAGCTTCCCAAGGACGCGCACCGGGAACCGCTGGCCCAGACGATGGAGGCGCTGGCTTCTCATCCGAACCTGCTGGTGCTGGATAATTTCGAGTACCTGGCCGCCGGTGGAGCCGGGCTGGTGGCGCGCCTACTGGCGGCGGGGCCTGCGCTGGCCTGTTTGGTCACGTCGCGCCAGCCCTTGCATCTGGAGGGCGAGCGCCTGTATCCGGTCGCGCCGTTGCCGGTGCCGGCTGGAGAGTCGCCTCCGGAAACGCTCTGCCAGAATGCCAGCGTGTCGCTCTTTGTGGACCGGGCGCAGTTGGTCAAGCCCGATTTCCAGGTGACCAACCATAACGCGCCGGCCGTGGCCCAGTTGTGCCAGCGGTTGGAGGGGATCCCGCTGGCCCTGGAACTGGCGGCGGCTCGGGTGCAGGCCTTCACGCCGGAGCAGATGCTGCAGGCGATGGACCAGCGCCTCGACTGGTTGCGCCAGTCCCGGTGGACCGGTGAAGCCCGGCATCGGTCGTTACGAGCGGCCCTGGAGTGGAGCGATCAGCGGCTGGCCTCGGAGCTGCAGCGCCTCTGGCGGCGGCTGTCGGTCTTCCGGGGCGGCTGGGATCTTCAGGCGGCGCGATTCATGGGGGCGATATCCGAGATCGACGAGGCCATAAGCGATCTGATAGCTTCGTCTCTGGTGCAGATGGAAGACACCCCGCAGGGTATACGTTACCAGATGCTCGAATCCGTTCGCGAGTATGGTCAGGCGCATCTGACCCTCGAGGAACGGTCCGCGCTGAACGCAGAACATGCCCGGTATTATACCGAGCTGGCCGAACAGGCGGAGCCGGGCCTGAAGGGAGCGGAGCAGGCGCTGTGGATGGCCCGGCTGCAGCAGGAGCAAGGCAATCTGCGGGCCGCCCTGGCCTGGAGCCAGAGGAGCGCCGGAGGAGCGGCCTGGGGATTGCGGCTGGCCGGGGCGCTGGGCTGGTTCTGGGTTTATCGGGGCGACTGGACCGAGGGACGGGGTTGGCTGGAACAGCTTTTGAATGTACCTGAAGGCCAAGCACCAACGGCTGAGCGCGCGAAGGCGCTCTCCTGGGTTGGGCACTTCGCCGCCTGGCAGGGCGAGCATCGCCTTGCTCAAGCCCGTTTGGAGGAGAGCATAGGGCTGCATCGAGCGAGGGGGGACACGGCTGGCCTGGCCTGGGCTCTGTACCGCCTGGGCTTTGTGAAGAGCGTGCTGGGAACGGCAGCCCACCCCTGTTATCAGGAAAGTCGGGCGTTATTTGAAGCGATCAACGACCCGGACGGCCTGGCTCAGGTACTCCATGATACCGGCGAGAGTGATGAATCTTTAGCCCTATATCGCCGGCTGGAAAATCGGAACGGCATGGCATGGGCGCAGTTGGGGATCGGATGGCGCACGGCCGAACACGGGGATTATTCGCAGGGCCGGAGGCTGATGGAGGAGAGTCTAGCACAGTTCGAGGCGCTGGGCGATAAGGGCGCCGTGGCCCGGACGCTGCTTTGCCTGGGGAGTAAAGGGGCCGAACAGGGCGAATTGAGGCAGGCCCGGGAGCAGCTGGAACGGGGCCTGGCGCTCTTTCGGGAGGTGGGCAACCGGGGGGGCGCGGCGTTCACGGTGTGCACATTGGGCTATGTGGCCCTGCAGCAGGGCGACGATCGCCGGGCCCAGGCTGATCTGGAAACGGCCCTGACGGATCTTCAGGCGCAGGCGTATCAGGGCGGGATATCGCTCGCCCAGTTTGGGTTAGCCTGCGTGGCCCTGGGCCGGGGCGAGACGGTTTTGGCCAGGGAGCGGCTGAGGGAAGCCTTCGCGGTGATGTCGGTCGAATGGACCCACGTCTTTGCCGGGGCGCTGGCGTGCCTGGCCGGGATCCTTCATGCGGAGGGCTGGCCGGAGCAGGCCGCCTGCTGGTATGGGGCAGCAGCAGCGCTGCGGGAGGCTGAAGGCGTCCCGATGGCGCCGGTCGAGGAGGCTCGCTACCGGCTTCAGGTCGCTTCTGTGCAAGAGGCCCTGGGTGCCTCCGCCTTGGCCAACGCTTGGTCCCAGGGAAGCGCCATGACGACAGCGGAAGCCCTCGCCCGTGCGCTGACGGCCCTCTCGCCCGACTACGATCTGGCCGCGGCCTCTCTGCCCGATGCGCTCTGGGTAAAGATTCAGCCGTTGCTGCCGCCTCCGCAACCCAAGAGAGCGGGCCGTCCTGCCTCGGAGGCTCGCCCGGTCATGCGGGCGATCCTGTATGTCTTGCGCACGGGTTGCCCGTGGAAAGCCCTGCCCTCGCGCTTCGGCAAGGCCAGCACCGTACACGCCCTCTACCAAAAATGGCGCCGAGCCGGCGTCTTCGAGCGGATGCGTCAGGCAGGACTGCTGGACGTTCCCATCAATCTCTGATCCCGATTATTGGATGCCCGCCTGAATTTTCGGACCGCTTCACCTGCCTGGGTCAACATCACAGGCAGGACACCTCTTTCCTCAGCTCAGCCTCTCCCCGACCGGATGCGTTTGAGTCCTCAAAGTCGCCTGTCCAGGGTGATGTACCGCTTCGAAGCGGGGGATTTCATTCGCACCCCGGATATCCAAACGAATTTTCAGCGGTTTTGTGATTCATTGCATGACGATGGATCATTTAACGTTTTCGTAACGGGAGCTGAGTATAATGGAGCCAGCATGCTTTGCGTCTCGGATCGCCGCCGCAAGCAGACTCTGTTCGTGGCTTCCTGCTGACCCCGACGAAGTAAATAACCGGGCAGGGACCTATCCGGGAGAGGGCGGCAGGCACACGCCCTCTCCCCTTGCGCAAAAGGAGCGAATCATCATGAGAAAATGGATGGAAATGCTGGCCGTCCTTGTCTTGCTGGCGCTGCTTGCCAGTACGGCCCTGACCGCACCGCGGTATACCATTACGGCGATTGGGCCGCTGGCGGGGGATACCAGGTCTTCGGCTTCCGCTATCAGTGAATCAGGGCGAATTGCCGGTCTGTCTTTTACGGCGGGAGGAATGATTTGGCCTCAATGGCCTCCTCTGCCCGATACTACGCTGGCCTTCGTTTGGGATCGAGGTATCCTGACTCCGCTCCTGCCCCCGACTGGCTATCAGGGATCATGGGCATATGTGGCCCGCACGATCAATGAGAATGGCCTTGTCGTGGGGACAGTGGCGCAGGTGGATTTTGACCGGACCGGTGAACCTGGTTGGCAGGGGCATCCGCTGTTGATTGGGAAAAATCCCGTCCTCTGGAATCGCCAGGGAACACCGACTCTCCTCCCGTTACCGGCTGGCTATATGGAAGGGTCGGCCTGGGCGATCAACAATCGGGGTCAGGTGGTGGGATGGGCGGGTAACGACCTGGGCCTGAACGCCCCTGTCGAGTTCTGGATGACAGGGATATGGGAAGCGGCTGTCCTGTGGGATAAGGATGGAAAGACAAGGGTGCTGCCGGGTCTTGCCGGTAGCGGACCCAGTGTGGCCTTTAACATCAATGATGCCGGGCAGATCATCGGGGCTTCCAGTGCGCCGGATCTTGGGGTGATACACGCGGCCCTCTGGGACAGGGGGAAGGTGACCGACCTGACGCCCGGAGAACTGGTGTACAGTGATGCCGCGGGCATCAATAACCAGGGCCAGGTAGTCGTCAATTCGTCAAGTATCGGCGCATTTCTCTGGGAAAAGGGAAGAGTGACTTCTTTAGGCGTCCTGGAAAACGATGTATGGAACTGGGCGATGTCGATCAACGATAAGGGCCAGGTGGTTGGCTTTTCGTCTGGGCCGGAAGGCGCCCCCAATGGCCGTCCCTTTCTTTGGGAGAGGGGCCAGATGGTGGATCTGAATGCTGCGTTCGAGGATCCACAGGATGAATGGAGACTCGATTGGGCCTACTCGATTAACAACCGCGGGGCCATCGTCGGTGTCGGCTTCCGTAAGGATGCCAATGGACAGGAGCAGGTCACAGGTTTTCTTCTGACTCCCAAGCCCTGATGAGGGTCGGTATACGATCTCTGCGGAGAGGTATCGTACCAACACTCTATTCCCACAAGGAAAAGGAGCAAGTCATGAAGCAAAGGAGACTCTCTATGCCAGGATGCAAACGTTGGGGTCTATGGCTGACGCTGGTTCTGCTCAGCGGGACGGTGGGCGCGCTGCGGGCCGCCCCGCGCTATACGGTGGCGGTCCTGGGCAGCCTGCCCGGCAAGACAAGCACCGTGGCATTCGGCAACCACTCGATCAACAACGCCGGTCAGGTCGTGGGCCACTGCAACCTCGGGGACCTGTCCAGCGGCCTCTACGGGGACTGGTTCTCGGAAAACGTCGCGTTCCGGTGGTCCAAGCAGTCTGGAATCCAAGCCTTGCCGCTGCCGCCGGGTGCTGCCAACGCCTCGGGGTATTCCCTCAACGACCGGGGCCAGATCATCGGGCTGGCCGGCAGCAGTTATCTGGATATGCAGGGCGTCCTATGGGAAGGCGGGACGGTCCACACCTTCGGTCCCCTGTCGGACGACACGACCGCCTACCCACAAGCGATCAACAATCGCGGCCAGATCGCAGGCGTCTCGGCCCTGTTTGTGGATGAAACGACCCTGGGCCGGAGCCGCCCTGTGCTGTGGGACAAGGGGCAAATCCACCTGCTGCCGATGGATGGCTACTCAGGCGGGCAGGCCAACAGTATTAATGCGTCCGGCCGGATCGCGGGGTTCTTACAAACCGGGGACCCGGCCGATCAGTTGCATGCGGTTCCGGTCGTGTGGGACCCGCACGGCACCGTCCAAGTGTTAGAGACGCTGGGCGGGGATTTTGGCTTTGCCTGGCACCTCAATGACCAAGGCCAGGTGACCGGTATGGCGAGCACGGCAGCCGGAGCCATTGAGATGGTACTCTGGGCAAAGGGAAAGATTCTCTATCGGGGCTCGCTGGGCGGGGCCTTTGCCTGCCTGTGGGATATCAATAATCAAGGTCAAGCGGTCGGCGAAGCGTATGACCCGGACGGGGTTGACCATGCGATACTGGTTGAAAACGGGGTAATGTATGACCTCAACGATCTGATCCCACCCGGCTCCGGACGGGTGCTGACTGGGGCAGGCGGAATCAATGAGCGGGGACAAATTGTCGCGGGCTCGATTGCGAACGGGGAATTTCGTACGGTTTTGCTGACGCCGAAGCGATAAGGAGGTCGCCAGCCTTCCCAGAACGGACAGGCTCCCTCCGTACTGGGAAGGCTGGGCGCCATACCCAAGCACCTGGGTCCATGGCGCGACAAAGCCGTGCAGTTGCCTCATAACTCCCGGAAAAGGCAGCAAAATTCCTCCCATTCTAAGTACTGATAAGGGCACTTTATCGGTACTTTGAGGGAAAGGGAAATGAAGGTCCGACGGCGAATGGTTGCACCGAGAAAACTCAGCGTTTCATCCTATTGCCGACCCCGTTGGCACAGCGATGAGACGCTTTCAAGGAGTCACGATGCCCGAAGCCCCAACTCCCCAGACCCCTGCGATCCAGATCATTCGACCAGAGGGCGAACAGGCACTGCCAGAGCGCTGGAGCGCCCTGACGGAGCAAGCCCGCGAGTACCTGAAGCACAGCAAGGCGAAGAACACCCGGCGGGCCTATCGAAGCGACTGGGAGGACTTCGTGGGCTGGTGCCGGCATCACCAGGTGGAATCGCTGCCGGCCACCCCGGAAACGATTGTCCTGTATCTGACCGACTGCGCCATCGGGCTCAAGACCAGCACCCTACAGCGGCGGCTCGCTTCCATCTCTCAGGCCCACCAAACGGCTGAGTTCGATACCCCGACCCAGCATCCGGCCGTGCGGGCGGTCTGGCAAGGGATCAAGCGGGAGAAAGGGGTGGCCATGCAGGGCAAGGAGCCGGCCCTCACCGCCGATATCCGGTGTATGATCGAGTACCTCCCCGAAGGCAAGCTCATCGCGATCCGGGACCGGTGTCTGCTCTTGCTGGGCTTTGCCGGGGCGATGCGCCGCAGCGAACTGGTGGGGCTGGATGTCGAGGATATCGCCGATACCCAGGCCGGCCTGGTGGTCACGATCCGGCGCAGCAAGACCGACCCGGAAGGGGCGGGCCGCCAGATCGGCATTCCCTATGGGTCCACACCGCTGACCTGCCCGGTGCGGGCCTACCGGGACTGGCGGGCGGCCTCCGGCATTGAGACGGGGCCACTGTTTCGCGGGATGAATCGGCATGGGCACTTGATCTCGAATCGGCTGAGCGATCAGGTGGTCGCCAAAGTGGTCAAGCGAGCGCTCAAGGCCGCAGGCCGGGAGGCCGACCGATTTGCCGGGCACTCGCTTCGGGCGGGACTAGCCACCCAGGCCGCCGAGAACGGGGTGCCGGAGCGGGTGATTCAGGAGCAGACGGGGCACAAGAGCCTGCTCATCTTGCGCCGCTATATCCGCCAAGGGTCGCTGTTCCAGGAGAATGCCGCCAGCAAAGTCGGTTTGTAGCCTGACCGGTCTCCCGGAGCCGCTTTCCCCCAACGCCCCGGCAGGAGGCATGGGAGAACCAAGCCACGCTGGCCTGCGTTGTTTTGACGCGCAGCGGGGATCGAAGCCCGCGTCCCCGGGGACCCTGCAGGGGCCTCCGAGCGGCAAGGCTTGCAGGCGCAGGCGCGCCGTTTCACCGCGTGGCTTGCCGGGGCGGAAAGGGAGGTGGAGCGGATGCTCCCCGTATTTATCACCGCCGTCGCCGCTTTGGGGCTGGGTCTCGTGATCGGCGTCGTGCTGGGGATCCTGGTCCAAGGCCAGATCCAGTTCCGGGGGCGGCGCCTTCAGGGCACGCCTTCGGCCGTGTCCGGGCTGTTGATGTCCTGTTTCACGGCGATCATGATGACCTTCCTGTTAGCCATTGTGGTTCCCAATGGGGTCCTGACCCGGGAATTGCGCCATCGGCGCGATTGTACCCGCCATCTCCAGGCGATCGCGGCCGCCGCCCAGCAGTGGCAGCGGGCGCACCCCCATACGCCGAGGACTGCGCTCACACTCGGGGCGCTGGCGCGGTATCTGCCCCCAGGGGTGGGAGCGTGTCCCTCCCAGGGGAACTACGCCCTCCGAGAGCGGGATGGGTTACCCCGCTGTAGCGTGCATGGAAGTCTCGAGTGATGCATCGGGGGAAGCCCCATATCCGGAATGCCGACGGGAAGGCCACGATCGGCTGCCACCCCTGGGGGACGGCGGGGATCCCCACCGATCGGCAGAACCTTGGAGCGGTGGAGCCGAATCGGGAACGGGTCCGATTCGCTTGCCTCCAAAACGGCACTCTGGCGCTCTGCCGGTCCATCAGGTATACGAAACGCTCCCCTGGAGGGTGGCTGATGACGGTCACGTTGAACCTGTCGGCCGAGGTCGAAACCAAACTGAGTGCCTTAGCCCAACAGCACGGCACCCCGGTGGAAACGTATCTCGAGCGGCTCCTGGAACAGACCTTCCGCGAACCGACGGAGGCAGACCGAGGTGCCTGGATCGAGGCCACCTTCGCGGCCGTCGACCGCAAATACGGGGAGGCTTTGCAAAACCTTGCCCGCCAATGAGCCTCCGTTTCTGTCGGTCGCCGATGTCGTGCGGCTGCATGCACGCGCCATCGCACGCTACGGCGGGAGCCCTGGGCGGCGCGAGGAGGGCCTGCTGATCCGTGCGGTGGCCACCCCGACGCAGTCGTTTAAGGGCGTCTCTCTGCACCCTACCCTGGCCGCCATGTCCGGGGCCACTCTGTTTCCTCGGTGCCGCAATCATCCCTTTTCTGAGGGCGTGAGCCTGCAGGAGGTGCTCATGATTCGGGTGCGATTCGCCTTTACCCGGCAGTGCGCATGGGGCCGCAGCCTGGCCGTCATCGGGGTGGATGCGCAGGGCGCACGGGTGCCGCATGTCGTTCAGGACCGGGAGATCGAGGCGTTCCTGCAGGCCCATGCCCTGACAATGAGCCAACTCCGGGGGGCCCAGGTTCAGTTGCCCCTCGAAAGGCCGTAGCGACCCACGGCCCTGTCTGCCGCCCCTGTAGGCTCTGCCGCAACGGGTTGTGGGTCTCCGCAGCAGGGCGACCCGCGGCACGGCGCTCGTCGTCTTGAGCTTCTCGTGGCAGGTCCCACTCCTCGGCATGCCTACTCGGAGGCCGAACGGTTCTGGTTCTCCGGTTCCCCCGATGCCCGCTCGCCCCGCGCCGGATCCTGCTCCGGCAGCACCGCCTGGGCCCAGTCGGCCCGCTTCCAGTTCGGCACGGGCGGCGGACTCTCCGGGCGGGGCACAAAGCCAGACAGCTCCACCAGCCGGTACTGATGGATGTAGCGGGAGCAGTTCGGGAACACCTCCCGGACCCGGACGCGCACCACGAACTGACACTGGGGCCACCCCGCTTCCAGCGGATCCTCCGGGGTGATGGTGGCCTCCCCGTTGAGCCGTAAGCGCTCCTGGCCTTCCCAATCGACAAACAGCAGCCCTACATTCGGATTCACCAATACATTGCCCATGGACAGATACATCCCATTGCCATCATAGCAGGGGAAGGCGATCGTCCGGGCATCGAGTACCCGGACAAAGCCGGGATCGCCACCCTTATAGGAGCAGTTGGGGCGGCCTTGTGCATCCACGGTGGCCAAAAAGAACATATCCCGCCGCTCGATAAAGGCCCAGCTTTCCGGATCGATCGCCTCCGCAACAAGCCGCGCCTCAATGCGGTCGGCCAGCCGCCGGGTGTCGAACTGATCCTGAAGTCGGCGCTGGCCTTCGTGATACAACTCGGACATGCCATCCCTCCTGTGTGAAACCCTGGGCCGACAGCGCATTTCGGGCAACCCGTCCGGCCGCCCCGCTCACAGGTCTTGATTTTGGGGCAGCATCACCAGGTCCCGTATGGTGGCATGCGGCGGCTGGGAGAGCATGAAGACGACCGCCTCCGCCACATCCTCCGAGCGCAGGCTGGCATGGTCGGCGACCTGCCGGTCGATGGCTGCGGCGGTGGTAAATCCCCACAATTCGTTGGCGACCATGCCGGGCGCAATCGCCCCCACGCGCAGGCCGGAAGGCGCGACCTGTCGGCGCAGGGTGTGGACAAACGCCTGAACGGCGTGCTTGGAGGCGCTGTAGACCGGCTCCCAGGGAATATCGATGACCCCGGAGATGGAACTGGTGACCAGGATGTCGCCCGAACGCTGCGCCAGCATGGACGGTAGCACCGCATGCACGCAGCGCATCATCCCCGCGACATTCACCTGTAGCAGCCGGTCCCAGGCGTCCGGGTCGCCCTCCGCCACCGGCCCGGGCAGATAGAGGCCGGCATTGGCGAACAGCGCGTCCACCCGGCCAAAGCGGGCCAGGGTTTGGCCCGCCAGGCGGGTCACGTCCGCCGCGAGGGTGAGATCCGTCGGCACGGCCAGGGAGGCCTCCCCCAGTTCGGCGGCCAGAGCTTGCAGCTTGTCGGCCGAACGCGCCGCCAGCACCAACTGGCAGCCCAGGCGCGCCAGGACGCGTGCCGTGGCCGCGCCGATCCCGGAACTGGCGCCGGTAATGACGATGACTTTCCCCGCGAGTGGATGCGCCATGAGGGCCTCCCGGTGTGCAAAGAGGGATGCAGGTCACTCGGTGACGCCCGGCGCTCCGATGACCCATCCGATCAGTATCGTGTCGGTCTCTACCGGGCCCACGGCCGCATCGCGCCGGTCCTCCAGGCCGTCGTCCAGGCGTGCTCCGGTCCAGCGCCCTGAGGCGCGAACTCCCCCGTCTCCTGGTTCTGCCGTGCCCCCCGGCGAACCGATCCGGGGGGCACAGGGGGTACACGGACGCGGGTGGCTGCGGGCCGCAAGGCCAATCGCTTTGTCGGGCCCCCAGATCCAGGGCCGCCGCGAGCTAAAAGGCCACCAACCCGAATTCCGGGGGGACCCCCAGATAGACCTGCCCGACGGTCTCATAGCGGCTCTCGGACACGAATCCGTGGTGCCGGAGCGTTTGAATATCCCGGAAGTGCCGCTCCAGCGGGCTCCTTGTGTAGATCGCGCTGGTGCCCGCCGCCCGAAACAGGCGCTCCACAGCCCGGACGGCGCCGCTCACGGCATGCACCCCCGCCAGTAGCAAGTCGGCCCGTTGTTCCAGCGAGGCGGCTTCATCGGCCTGCGTCCGTTCCCAGGCTTCGCGGAGCGTTTCATAAAAGAACAGACGGCTGGCGCGCAGGTCCGCTTCCGCCTGGGCCAGGAGCGTCTGGGCCTTTGATCACCTGGCTCCGATCCGGAGTACCTTCCAGGAGTGGTCCCGATACTGTACTGGGAAGCGCGAAGGATGGTGCTTGGGCACGACCCAGTAATCGATTTTGTAGGTGTGAGTCAGCCGGCCAACGTCCTGATCCGTCAGATGGCCATAGAACGCGCTGAGCCAGCGCAGGAGAGGAGCAGTTTTCGTCCGGGTCCGGGCCTGGCGGTAATCGATGCCCAGCGCTCCTAACCGTGTCACCCACTCCGCCGCATAGCTCCGATCCCAGAACAGGCCGGTCCCATCTTTCCAGGAGACAAACACCGGCCTTTCGGCCAGGCTGCGAAACTGATCCCAGCCTGGATGGACAGAGGTAAGGATTCGAGTAAAAAACACACACTTTGCCGCCTCAGTCGGAAAGGGCGGCGATCTGGAAGGCCAGATACCGCTCCAACGGCTCCGGTAGGCGGTTGGGGTTGAGCGCATAGTCGCCGAACCGATTGTATGGCTCCGTGCCGTAGGGGCTGAAGGTGGCTAACGCCGCCAGGTCCATAGGATAACCCGCCTGCTGGATCTGCTGCAGCGCCTGCGTCATGTTCACCAGCGTGTGGAACGCCAGCAGGTTGGCCACCAGATGGTTGTACTTGATGAACTTGCGCTGCTCGTCCCGCGTGCCCTGGGAGAGCAGGCCTGCCCCTCCGAAGCTGACCCAGTCCACATACTTGTTGAACGCCTCGCTCTTGTTGGTCGCCGCCTGGATCAAGTGGCGCATCTCCACGCTGGACACATACTGGAGCAGGAAGATCGCACGCACGACCCGGCCCAGTTCGCGGAACGCGAAGTAGATCTTGTTCTTGCGGCTGTAGGTCGCGAGCCGACGCAGGATGGTGGAGGGCATGATCTTGCCGGCCCGGACTGACAGCGCGACGCGCAGCATGTCGGGCAGCATCGTACGGATCAGCTCCCAGCCTACCTGCTCCCGAAAGAGCGTATCGATGTGGGTGTAGCGATGCTGACTGCTGGGACGAAACAGCGTCAGATCCTTCCCGTGGCGGATCCGGGGCATCAACTGGATGCCCCGCAGGTACGCCAGGCCGAAGATGGCTGTACTCTGACCCTGAGTGTCGGCATGAACGGTATCGGGCTGCACCTCGGAGGTGTTCTCCTCGATGAAGTCGAGGATGTAGTGACCCTCCCACGCGCCGCAGGTAGAGAAGCGCGAATACAGGGCGATGTAAGAGTCGGCGATCAGGTAGTAGCCGATCCCCCCGTACCCGCCGTAGCGGACGTGATGCTCGGCCATCAGGCTTTCGGCATTCATGTCCCACTGGGTACCGTCGGCGGAGGCCGACTTGCCCGAGCCCCACACTTTCTGCAGCGGCCATTGGGCGTAGGCGTTGACCACCGCCGCGATCGCCTGGTTGAGACGCTCCTCGGTGATATGACGCTGGTTGACGAAGGAGACCTGCCGGCGGTCCAGCCCTTGTGGACTTCCCCCGAAAAAACGGACACACGGACATGAGAGAGAAGAGGGCGTATCATACGCTCAGGGAGGTGTCCGATGAAGAGTCCGCAATACACGCAAGCATTCAAAGAGGAAGCGGTCCGCCGCGTGCTGGAGGGTCCCGAGAGTCTGGCCCAGGTGGCCCGTACCTTAGGGATCAACCACAACACGCTCTCCACTTGGAAGAAGACGTATCTGCGGTGGCAGGGAGACCCCTCGGTGATGCAAGCGGGGGAAGAGGCTCCGCATGCGGAGTTGGCCCGGCTGCGGCGGGAGAACCGACAACTGAAGATGGAGCATGAGATTCTAAAAAAAGCGATGGGTATCGTTTCGAGGGAACTGTGAGCCGATACCAGTTTATTCAGCGACACAATCAGTTCCCAGTTGCGACTTTGTGCCGGGTGCTTCGGGTATCCCGGAGCGGCTACTATGCCTGGCGCGACCGGCCTGAGAGTGGTCGGGCGCAGGCCAATGACGCCTTGTTGTCAAAGATCCAAGTGATCCATCGGCAGAGTCGCGGAACCTATGGGTCGCCGAGGGTGTGGCGGGCGTTGCAGGCATCCGGGGAGCGATGTGGGCGGCATCGGGTGGCCCGCTTGATGAAGGTACACCGGATTAAGGCGAAGCGTCCCGGCAAAAGGACCCGGACAACCGATTCAAGGCATGAGTGGCCGGTCGCCGAGAACCGGCTGGCGCGTCAGTTCCAGATTGAAACGATCAATCGGGTCTGGCTGGGAGACATCACCTATGTGCCCACCGACGAAGGCTGGCTGTATCTGGCCGCTGTCATGGACTTGGCCTCGCGCAAGATCATTGGCTGGTCGATGGGGGCTTCTCTGGAGCGGGTGCTGGTATTGGATGCCTGCCAGATGGCCCTGAAAGCGCGGCATCCGGGCACTGGGCTGCTACATCACAGTGATCGGGGAGTGCAGTATGCCAGCGGGGACTACCAACAGATGCTCTCGGTCTATGGGATCACGCCCAGCATGAGCCGCAAAGGAGACTGCTGGGACAACGCCCCGATGGAGAGCTTCTTTGCCACTTTGAAGACGGAGTTGATCCATCACCGCCACTTTACCACCCGTTCCCAAGCCAGAAGGGAGATCTTTGAGTATATCGAAGGGTTCTACAACCGGCAGCGGCTGCACAGTGCGTTAGGCTACGTCAGCCCGGCCCAGTTCGAGGCCCAGGCCAGGGGACAAGCTGCCTAACCCGTGTGTCCACTAAACCGGGGCAAGTCCA
>JADLDR010000077.1 GCA_020846535.1 Armatimonadota bacterium
AAGATTAAGAGCAATATTCGACGCTGTATCGAAGGTTCCTGCTCGCGAGGTCCGGTCAATATAGCCCCTGTCCCAACCGATACAGCCCGAGGGGATACCCTTGCAGGAGATAGGGCGGCATCATGCCTCGATTTGCAGACGACAACTTGAAATCGGGCCTCAAGACAAGAGGCGTATGAGAATCGCTCCCAGGAAGCCGCCGAAGAGCGCCGAACCGATGGCGGTGCGGGTAATCAAGACCGCAAGTGAGCGACTGCTGCGGGATTTCTCGGCGCGGATGCGGATCAGGGTCAGATCAAGTGTCTTTTCGTAGCCCAAGCCGTCACTCACCCTGACCATCCCTTTTTCAGGGTCGAACCGTTCGACCCTGACCGTACACCATCCCCATCCGGCCCAGTAGCACTGAAGTTTCTGGCCGGGCAGGATCGAAAAAACACGTAAATCCGTCAGGGGCAGGGCGTGATCGCCCCCGGTCAGGAAACGAACTCGCGCCCTGTTTTCCATCACTTCCAGAACGTCGGCAATATAGAAAGCCCCGTCCGCAGACTTGGCGAAAACGCGCTCCCCCGGCTTGATGTCTTCGAGCGGCATCCCGAAATGCTCTCTGAGGGATTGCTCGACGGCCTCGCGGCTGATCCCGGCTGCCTCCGCCGCACGCAATAAAGCCTCTGCATCGCCCGGCATCTCCGCCCCCTGGAATCGGCGCAGGTCGATCTCCTGGGCGCGCCGCAGTATATCCTGCAACTCCTGGGACTCCATATCCCCGATTTGAAGCGGTTGAAAGCGCATCGGACGAATCCTCCTTATCGGGCAGCTTATTGTATAGTTCTCCATACGGTGTCACGCTCCTTCTTGCCGCCCGCCCCCCGGCGGCCAGCCGAGAAGGATTTCCGGCAGGGGTAATGAACAAAGAGAATGACCTTCAAGACCGACTATCGACAGGAGCCGTATCATGATGATCAAACCTCTCATTCTGGCAGGCACGTTTTTTTGGCTGGCTGGGAGCCTTCCGGCTGCCGATATGCCCGACCCTTACCGGCGCTCCGACCAGCCGGTTGTCGGTCCGGCCCCTGTGCCGGTGATGGAACAGGTCTTCTGGGTGCAGGTACAGCTTTCACCCTGGGATCCTGTCAATGTCAGCGCCCCGGAAGGAGTCCGGCTGCTCGATCAAACCAGGCCCCTGCCCGGGCGCGAATCGCAGTGGACGCGCTTTTATTTCCGTTCGGACCGGGGCCTCAAGGGCGCAGCCATCGTCCTGACCCCGGAAGGGGCAGCCCCCATACGGGTTCCTTTGAACATCCGCACCTACCGGGAGGATATCGAGACCCACATCAAGGCGGTTTCCGGTGTCGATCCGTCCGTTCGCAAGCGCGGGCGAGCCTATTATACCGATGAGCGCATCGGCCTGGCGAAAGCGAATTTGAGCCGCTTTTCCGGCATGAAGGACGACCTCCTGCGCCCGACGGCTTTCGATACGCTGAGCGATTCGCAGCTTTTCGATTGGCTGCCTTCCTGGAATATGCCGCGCCAGACCTACAGCAACTGGCCCTGCCCTTACTGCGGCACGAAAGTCTACACCCACAGCGCCTTCTATCCGTGGGGCGATCAGCTCACGCGCTTCAAGGCCGTCTGCCCGGAATGCAAACGATCCTTCCCTTCCAACGACATCACCCGGGATGACTTCACCGGCGGCGAATTTCCGGACGACGGCTGGGGCTGTGACCTGACCGGCAGTGGAAAGCGTGAGGATCGCGCCGGTTGGGTCGCCAATGCCAATCAGTTCGCCGTCTGGCATAGGGTCGGCGAAAAGATTCACCGGCTGGCCCTGCGCTATCTGCTTCTGGACGACAACAACGCCGCCCACCGCGCCGCCCTGCTTCTGGCCCGCATCGCCTATGTCTATCCCGGCATGGATACGCGATGGCAGCAGGTGCTTCCGGGGTATCTTCGCCCCGGCAAGGTGGAGCTGGACCAGAACTGGGAATACAGCGTCTCCATCCTTCCGGCGATCAAGGCTTATGACGCCCTCTACGACTATATCGGGCAGGACAGGCGGCTTGCCGAGTTTCTGCGCGGCAAAGACCCTGAGATCAAAGCCCCGGACGATGTGCGGGCGCTCATCGAAACCTACCTCATCCAGACGGCGGGCTGGAATTCGAGCCATAACTTCTTCGGGACAGGAGACAACGGGTGGGCCGAAACGATCCTCGCCTGGATCGCTCTTCTTGCCGATATGGGGCCGGTCAGCGACCGGTGGATCGAGGGCATCTTCACGCACGGCTACAACAGCGGCATGAAAAAAGGCGGCGTGGACGATGTCAGCCTTCTGAACTACGAAACCAGGGAGGGGCCGACCTGGATCGGGGCCTTCGGCTACAGCACCGGCAACCTCAATATGTATGCGGACCTGGCCGAAGCCCTCAGTCTCTACAAATCCCCCAGGTGGGCCGCTCGCTGCAATCTCTGGGATCCCGCGCTATACCCGCGGGTATCCGCGGTCTTTACCGCCTACCAGCAGATGCAGGCCGCCGGCCAGTTCTTCCCCTGCTACGGCGACCACAGCAACGCATTGGGAGACCGGCGCTCCGACCTGGGCGGGGAGTTCGACCGGGCGTTCCGGGTGGCCTACCGGGCGATGAAAAGCGATGAACTGGCCCGGTATCTCTACGCTCGCGGCAGAACCGGCCCCGAGCCGTTCGAGGAGGACATCTGGCCCGAGATCGAGGCGAAAGGCAAAAAGCTGGGGCCTTCACCGCCGATGGAAAGCCGGGTCATGGACGGGGTCGGAATGGCCTTTCTGGAATCGCGCCCGGAGGCAACCGCCCCGGAAGACAGGGCGGCGGCCTGCCTGCGGTACGGCTACGGCTGGGGCCATACCCATCACGACAACCTGAATATCGAGATGTGGGCCAAAGGCGTTCCCATCGCTCCCGAGCTGGGCTATCCTACCTGGGCGCATCCTATGGGTTCGACCACCCGGACAGCCCACCACAATACCGGCATGATCGACCGGAAGACCCAGTATCAAGGGAGTACCGCCCGGGGAACCCTGAACCTGTTCGCCGGAGCGCCGGAAGCCTCTTTTACGGAGATTTTGGCCCGGCCCGACAACTTCCCGAACCGCTATTACCGGCGGGCGGCGGCCCTTCTGGATGCTCCGGGCGGCAATGCCTATCTTCTGGATGTATTCCGCATGGCGGGCGGCAAGGTGCGGACATACAGCCTTCACGGCCCTCCTTATGACGATTTCCGGACCGGCCTTTCGTTCGGCTCCAAAGAGCCGGAAGCCTATTATGACAACCTGATCGAGCCTCAGACCGCCCGAAGCGACGGGCCGGTCCGGGCCGACTGGAAATACCTGCGAAAGAATCTCTACCTATCGGTTCATCTTCTGCCACAGCCCGGCAGGCGATACATCACCGCCGCCTTCGGCAAGCCGGACTCGCCTCCTGTCCGCTTCCTGATGGCGGAGGACGACCGGGAGGACGGGGCCAGCGAATTTGTCGCCCTATGGGAGCCGCACGAGGGAGAAAGCGCCATCGAGAAAATCGAACGGCTGCCCGTGTCCGCCGGGAAAGAGCCGGAGGGGTTCCGTCCGGTGGCCCTCCGGGTGACGCTCAAAGGAGGCCAGATAGACACGATTTTGTATGCGGCCAATCCGACCCGGTTCAAAGCAGGCGATATCGAGTTCGAGGGCACATTCGGCTATTATTCCGAAACGAACGGTCGGTTGCGCTGCCTCCATCTGGCGAATGGTCGCCGCCTCACCAAAGGTAGAAAAGGCATACAGGAACTCGAAGCGCCTTTTCAGGCGAAAATCGCAGCGGCTGATCCTTACCGCAAAACGATACGCCTGAACCGCCGTTTGCCCAAAGGCAGTTATGCAGGCCAACTCCTCTATATCGGGGGGCGACATCCCAGCGCCTACCATATTGTAGGGGTAGTGGATGACTATACCCTTCGTGTGGACTACAGCCCCATCATTTTCCGTTCCAGGGTAGACAAGTTCGAGAAAGACCATCTTGTCTGCGAACTGGACGCCAACCTGGAAGCCCCTCGCTTCACGCCCGGATACTATGACGGCGCGTTCCTGAGCGGAGAGCCATTGAAAGGAGCCTATCGGGTGACGAGAGTGGAGGGCAACCGCTTCTACACGAACAGGCAGCCGGACCCCAAGGACTTTCCGGACGCAGACGGCGACAGCAGGCGAGTGATGAGCGTTTACGATTTCGGCCCGGGCGACGAGGTGGCCCTGTATCGCTTTGCCTGGGTGCGCCGGGAGGCCGACGGAAAGCTGACGAGCAGGATTTCCGGGAAGGCCGTGCTTGTGGGATTGGCCGCAAAATAGGACGCTCGCTTGGCGTGAAAATAGGCGTTGTGGATGTCATTGCGAGGAGCGAAGCGACGAAGCAATCTCCAGGCTATCGCCATCAGCGCGAATCCCTCGAAGCGAAGGCTCCTTGCGATGACAAGCAGATGCAGCCCTGCAAAAAAAGCCGCTCCGGTTAAGGAGCGGCGGCAGTGTACTTTCTTGGAGGGGACAGGATTATTTTTTCGCCAGATTGCTGACCTGCTGCTCGATGGCATCGGCATCGAAGCCGACGATGGTGGCGACGATGTTGTGATTTTCATCCAGGATGAAGTTGGTCGGAACGACCTGGACGCCGAGTTGTTCGGCGATCTTGTTGTCCCTGTCCACCAGCATCGGATAGGTCAGGCCGTGCTTGTCTTTGAACTCTTTGGCAAGCTCAACGGCATCGCCCCGGGCGAAGGTGGCGACCCCGATCACCTGAATCTTCTCTCCGTATTTCCGGTGGATTTCGTTCTCCAGATGAGGGGCTTCCTCGTTGCAGGGCGGGCACCAGTGCGCGAACACATCGAGCAGGACCGGCTTGCTCTTGAAATCGGAAAGATTCACGGTCTTGCCGTTCACATCGGTCAGGGTGAAATCGATGGGCTTGCCTTCCCGGGCGGGCGAGCCGGACTGCGCCCTATTGATACCCGACACCAGCAGGGCAACCGCAGCCGCAGCAAGAATCAGTTGTATGGGTTTCTTGAAGGACATGGCAAAACGCGCCTCCGTTATTTTCAGTCGGATTTCAAAACTTACTCCTTTTTATTTTATACTATCTTTCATTAAAGGCTGCAAGGTAGAAGGCGTGAAATCATCTTGTCTTTTTATGGATGCAGGTTGCCTGTCCTTGCCAGAAGCGCATCGACGAAGCCATCTCCAGCCTCGCAAATGAACGTAGCTTACCTCGGCATGGAATTTGCCATCCAAGCGAACGCTCTGTTATGTCTACCGGCTTGCATCCGGTGGCCGGGATAGTTTATGATAATGTGGCTGCCACATTTCGATTTTCAAGGGAGCCTGCATGAAACGGTTATGCTATATAGTCGCCGCTCTGGCGCTGCTTCTTGCCGGATGTTCAGTCGAAAAGCCGGAGGACGAGAAGAATATCACCCTCGAAGTGGCTGTCTTCGAAGGGGGATTCGGTATCGAGTGGCATAAAGGGATCGCCCGGGAATACGAAAAAACGCACCCGGGCATCAAGATCAACCTGTGGGGAGACCCTCGCGTGGATGAAAAACTCAAGCCCCGCATCTTGAGAGGCTCTCCGCCGGACGCCGCCTCCGCCATCCTTCCCATCTGGAAGCTGATCGTCAGCGGCAAGCTCTACCCGCTCGATGAGGCGCTCAATTCCCCGGCCTACGGTCAGCCGGATAAAACGTGGCGGCAGACCTTCTTCCCCGGCATCCTTCAAAACTACGAGTATCGGGGCAAGGTCTACGGCCTGCCGCTCGCTTTCGGGGCATGGGTGATGTGGTACGACCGGCGGATGTTCCGGGAGCGAGGCTGGGAAATCCCGAAAACCTGGGAGGAGATGCTGGCCCTGTGCGATAAAATGAAGGCATCAGGCATCGCCCCCATCGCCTTTCAGGGGAAATACCCGTCCTATGCCTGGGGAACCCTTCTTTCCATCTACCAGCGCATCACCACCTGGGACAGGTTCGCCGCCATCCAGAACCTGGAGCCGGACGCTTTCAAAAACCCGGACTTTATCCGGGCCGCGCAGATGCTTCAAGACCTGGCGGTCAAGTATTTCCAGAAGGGCTGCATGGCAATGACCCACACGGAAAGCCAGCTCGAATATGTGAACGGGCGGGCGGCCATGGTTCCCTGTGGCCTCTGGCTGAAAAACGAGATGAAGGAAGCCATCCCGAAGGGCTTCGAGATGGACTGCTTCGCTATCCCGCCCCCGGCGGGCGGCAAAGGCGACCCCAACGCCTGCAACGGAGGAGGCGGCGAATATTTCTTCGTCTTCTCCGAGGCCAAGCATCCTAAAGAGGCCGCCGATTTCCTGAAATTCATGATGTCCCGGCAGAGCGGCAAAAGCTATGTCAAGACGCTGGACACTCTCTCCACCATCCAGGGAACCTTCGCCCCCGATACCGTCTCCCCGGAACTCAAAGGGGCGGTCAACATCGTCCTGAACGCCAGCCGCACGTATGCCGACCGTCTGGGCATCCTCTATCTGGAATGGGCCTCCCGCACCATGCCCACCAAACTGGCCCAGCTCATCCAGAAAACCATCACCCCGGGAGAGTTCGCCCAGCACATGGAGGACGCCGCAGAGCAAATCCGCAAGGACCCGGACATCTACAAACCGCCGCCGATCAAGTATAATTGATCCATGCCATCCGCCAGGAGCCCCGTCGATGCCGTCTGCGAGGAGCGAAAGCTCCGCGGCAATCTCCGGCGTAACTAAAGACTGAAACGGCTCTGGTCGTTACATCCCTGGCAATTGCTTCGCTCGCCATGACATGGATGTACGCACAGCGGCACAGTTCGATTCCTATTCCAAGCGCAAGCCCTGACAGGTAAAGGATCGCTCATGCGTACGAAAGAGCAAAAAGTTCTCATCTTCTTTTTCCTGGCCCCGGCAGTGGTGATGTACGGGCTGTTCGTGCTGCTACCAGCGGTCAATGCGCTGTGGTACAGCCTGACCAACTGGGACGGACTGACAGCGCCGCAGTGGGCGGGATTGAAGAATTTCCGGATGATCGCCACCCAGCGGGCGGAGTTCGTGCAGGCCCTGAAGAACAATCTCTTCCTGATATTCGTGCCGGGGATCTTTATCCTGACGATCTCGCTCTATTTCGCCTATGTGCTGCACCGGGGCACGGCAGGAGCCAGGCTTTTCCGGGTCACCTACTTCTTCCCGAACGTCATCTCTTTTGTGGCGATCTCGCTCCTGTGGACCCTTATCTACAGCACCACCAAAGTGGGGCTTCTGAATTACCTCCTCCAGCACTGGTTCGGCTACCCGGCGGACAATCCTATCCCTTTTACCGAATCCTCCCGGCTGGTCAAATCGCTTATGCCGATGATGGTCTGGGGGGCGACAGGCTTTTATATGGTTCTGTTCCTGGCTGCCATGCAAAACATCCCTGAATCGCTCTATGAGGCGGCCCGCCTGGACGGGGCCGGGAACTGGCGCAACTTCTGGCACATCACCTTTCCCCTCATCTGGGATGTCCTGACCACCGGCATCGTCTACCTGGTGATCGGCGGCCTGAAAATATTCGATTACATCTGGGTCATGGAAAACGGACGGCCCAAAAACGAATCCCACACCATCGCCACCCTGATGTACCAGACGGTCTTTCAGGAGTACCGCATCGGATACGGCACGGCCATCGCAGTTCTTCTTTTTGTGCTGATTCTGCTGGCGACCATCGTTTCGTTCCGCCTTCTTCAGCGGGAACGGCTGGAGTATTAAAATGACAGAACGCTCGCCTCTCGCCTATATTTCAGGCGCAATCAAGTATATCATTCTGGTCACCTACCTGGCCCTGGTGATCTTCCCGATGTTCTGGGTGCTGTACACCAGCGCCAAGTCCACTGAGGAGATCTACCGGAATCCCTTCGGCCTTCCCAAGCTGGTCACCTCGCCCGATCCGGAAAGCTGGCTCACCCTGGCCCGGAACTATGAAAAGGCGTGGGTCAAATCCCACTTCAGCAGCTATTTTTTGAATAGCGTCAAGGTAGTCGCCATCAGCCTGGTCCTGATCCTCCTTCTCTCCGCGATGGCCGCCTACATCCTGGCCCGTTTCGATTTCAAGGGGAACCGCTTTCTCTTTTATCTCTTCTTATCGGGCCTGATGATCCCGATGCAACTGACCCTGATTCCCCTTTTTTTCCAGTTCACCTGGCTTTCGGACGCCCTGACCTCGCTGGCGCGGCCTCTGGGCGATGCCCTCCACATCGGCAAGGTTACCGTTTCTCTCCACGACACCCACGCCGGGCTGATCCTGATTTATGTGGCCGCCTCCCTGCCCTTCACCATCTTCATCCTGACCAGTTTCTTCAGAACGCTGCCCAATGAACTCAAGGAGGCCGCCGTGATCGACGGGGCCAGCGAAGCGACCGCCTTCTGGCAGGTCATGCTGCCTCTCGCCAAGCCGGGCATCGTTACCGTGGCGATCTTCAATTTCTTGGGCCTGTGGAACGAATATCTCTTCGCCCTCGTATTCATCAATAACGATGTCTTAAAAACGCTCCCCCTGGGGCTTGCCAGCATCAGCATCCAGGCCCAATATAAGAGCGATTTCGGCCTGATGTTCGCCGGTCTGGTGATCGTGATGCTCCCCACCCTCGCGGTCTATATAATCCTTCAGGAAAAACTGACAAAGGGAATTACGATGGGAGCGTTGAAAGGGTAATATCACAGGGAACTTTTTCCCATTCCCGCTGTTAGAACGATAAAAATGAATGCTTAGTCGGTACAAAAAGGAGGATAACTTCATGAGCAGCGCGCAGGCAGTGACTACCGCCACATTTCAGAGCGAAGTACTCGATTCCGGCGTTCCGGTGCTGGTCGATTTCTGGGCCGTCTGGTGCGGGCCGTGCAAGGCTGTCGCCCCGACGGTGGACGCCCTTGCCGCCGAATATGCCGGAAAAGTCAAAGTTGTCAAAGTGGATGTGGACCAGGAGCCTCAGATCGCCGCCAAATACGGCATTCGCTCCATCCCCACCCTGATGGTTTTCAAGGGCGGCCAACTGGTCGACCAGGCCATCGGTGCCGTCCCCAAACAGCACCTTGCCGGGATGCTGGACAAGGCGCTGGCATCGTAGGAATCAAGTTTTTACAGCATGAGGGCCTCCGGGTTATCCCGGAGGCCCTTTGTTTTTGGAAGATCGGATCATGGCGGGATGCTCTCTATAAGAAAGCCCTGTCTCCGAGACCGCGATGAGGAGCCTGACCTCTTCGATACGGAATTGCTGGGATGGCTGGGGAAATAGCCTTAAGCGGCGGCAATTCCCCTGCCATCCCCTCTACCAGTTCGTCAGCGAGCCGTCGGGACGACGATAGATGGGGATGGGGGCGTCGTATTCTGTCACTTCCAGCGCCTGCTCGGTTCCGAAGGGATCGAACTCCACGCCCAGGCCGGGGCGGCGGGCAGGCCAGAACTTCCCCTGGCGGAACTCGAAGCCGGAAAGCAGATAGGGAAATGGCCGCCCGCCGTAGGCGTATTCCATCAGGGCCGGACCGGGGAAGGCCGCCAGGGCGTGAACCAGCGCGGCGGTGGCGACCGGGCCGGTGAAATGGGGAACCATGCCGACATAATGCGTCTCGCAGAGGGCGGCCAGTTTCACCCACTCGCTCAGGCCGCCGACATTGGGCAGGGTCACGCGGGTATAATCGAGCAGGCGGCGCTCGATCAGGGTATTGCTGTCCCAGCGGTCGCCGTACTGCTCCCCTGCGGCGATGGGGCAGCGCACCTGGCCTCGCAGGGAGGCGAGCGCCTCCTGGTTCTCGGAGCGCAAAGGGTCTTCCACGAAGAGCGGCTCCATCGGCTCCAGCAGGGTACAGAGCCGGACGGCATCCGCAAGGTCCAGCCGGGTGTGAAAATCGATCATCCAGTCCCCGTCCGGGCCGACGCCTTCGGCGATCTCGGCGCAACGGTCGGCGGTGAGGCGAATCATCCGGCGGGCGTCGAAGATGCCGCCTTCGGGGTCGGCCACCGCGGTGCGGTAGGCCCGGAAGCCTGCCTCGATGCAGGCGCGGGCCGTCTCCCGGAATGTGCCCTGCCAGGGGAACCCGGAATAACACTCGATATAATCGCGCGTCAGGCCGCCCAGCAGTTCGTAGACCGGAACGCCCAGTGCCTTCCCCTTGAGATCCCACAGGGCCAGATCGAGCGCCCCCAGAGCGTGCAGCTTTTCCCGCCCCGGCGGGTAGAACCACCCCCGGTACATGAACTGCCAGAGGTGCTGGATGCGGGCCGGGTCCTGCCCGATCAGCATCGCGCCGCACTGGGCCAGCGTATCCCTTGAGCCGCCGTCCCCGATCCCCGTCAGCCCGGCGTCCGTCTCGATGGCGACCACCAGGTTGCTCTGGTTGAACAGCGGGTTGGCTCCCGGGGGCCTGTACCCCCGGATGCGTGTGATCTTCATCGCTCTTCTCCTTCTGATCCGGGCGCTTTCCGGCGAACTCAGCGTTCGGGCGCGAGCAGAGATTTCATCCAGGCATAGAGCGCATCGCCCATCTGCCGGTATCCGGCGGCGGAAGGGTGTACCCCGTCGTTCTGGCGGGCAACCATATCCTCCATACGGGCGCTGGCCGGGCCAGGCCGGGTGGGGAAGCCGCGAACGGTATCCAGGCTGACATAGGCGGGAACCAGATAGATTCCCTCCCCCTCTCGCCCTCCGTAGCGACGCTGCATCGCCTCCACCAGCGCGTGCTGGTTGCGCCGGTACTGCCAGCGGGTCTGCCCGCAGCCGTAACTCGCCCCGAAGGCGTCCTGCGAGGCGGCGGGCGGGACCGGCGGGATCACCCCGATGCGTGTGCCGGGGCCGCCTGCTCGAATGCCCGCGATGAGCCGGTCGGCGAACCCGAGAATATTCCGCACCGCCTGGGGCGCCGCCTCCTCCTTCGCCCCGAAGATATCGTTGCAGCCCAAGGCGATGCTCACGAAATCCGGCGCTCTTCCCCCGCACTGCTCCTGCACATAGCGGGGGAAATCGAACGCAGCCCCTTTGTCTTCCAGGAAGACAAAGGGGCTGCCGCGCTGGCGGATCTCGGCTCCCTCGGCGGGAGGAGCGTAGCGGGTCACGAACCGCTCGAACGTCCACCCGCCGTAGCCCTCGTGCCGCACGGCAGGGTCTCCGGGGAGCGGGCTGTGCGTCCCTACCAGGGTGACCTTCGGGTTCCCCGGCCCCTGGCTCAGGGCCAGCGCCTCCGCCGGGTAGACCGAGGCGTGCGTCAGGCTGTCCCCGATCATCAGAAATGTGACTTCCCGCCCTGCCCCCGCATCCGCAGGAACGACCCTGACAGCGGTTTCCGCCGAAGCGATCAGCCGATTGGCCGAGTCGTACACATCCAGCCGCAGCGGGTGGCTGCCTGTATCCCCTGCCTGCGGGGTGAATGTCCACCGCTCCTCCTGCTGAGCGCCCTTGTCGCAGGTCACATCGAAGAGCAGGCCGCGCTCGCTGGCAGCCAGAACCACGTTGTCAAAATAGAGGTTCATCTCCCGCCCCACCACGGCCTGGATCTGAAGCGGCAGGATCAGGCGGCATGAGTTGCCCCGGACCCTCGGCGATGCCCCTGCCAGAGCCGGAACGATCAGCAGCCAAACCAGGGTCAAGCAGGCGTTCCTGAAAAAGCGCATCTATATCTCCTTGCTGGCCTCCCATTTCCCGACGGGCGTTCCGGGAAAGCCGGTTCGTTTCCTCATGTAATTGGCTCCGCTTCGCCGGATTCCTGCCGTGAATTTTCGCCGTAATTGGAATCTATCCTCCACATATAGAGCGCCCGGCCCGGCAGGAATCTCCCCTCCCCTGTTGAATCCGTTTCCGTCCCTGACATCGGACCGCCGGACGGAAGCGCGGCGAACGCGCCGCCGCCCGCTTTTCGAGGAGAGAGCGCCCATGCAAGCCGCCCGCCTGACGATGGACAGCGATTATCATGATCTCGCCTATTTCGGGCGCGGGTCGCCGGAAGACCTGGAACGGCTTTTCGACCGGATGGCGGAGGCGGGCTTTGCGGCCACCACCTGGGACCATTTCTGGTGCGGGACGGCCCTCTACCATAGCGAACGCTTCCCGGTTTTCACCAATGCGGCCCGGTGGAAATCGGCCTGCGCCCTGGCGGAAGTCCTCCGGGAGTGGGCCCCGTTGGCCTGCGCCCTCCGGCTCGGGAAAGAGCGCGGCATCGCGGTGCTGCCCTACTTCCGCCTGCTGAAAGAGGCGTATGCCCCTTTCGACGGAAACAAGTTCTTCCGCAGCGACCCGCAATACTGGTGGCGGTCGCGTTGCGGCCTGTACCGCATGGTCGGGTGGCCCTGCTACAGTTATCCCGAGGTGCGGGCGCACATGCTGGAACGGGTGGACGACCTGGTGGAGCAGGGCGTGGAAGGGGCGCTCTTCGATCTGGCGAGAACACACATCCCCTATTTCATCCCCTACCGCGGGGAGGCCGACGCCTTCGGCTTCAATGATCCCGTGGTGGCCGAATCCGAAGCCCACTACGGCGCGAACCTGGCGCACTACGATATCCTGGAGGACGGGGCCAGCGCCGGACACAGCGGCCTGCCCTTCACCTACGAGTTCCGATGGGCCGGGGCGCAGCCTTATGACCCCTGGCTGCACCGCAGGCTGATCGGGGAAGGCTTCGACCTCTTTTTCCGGGAAGTCAGGAGGCGGCACCCCGGTTTTTATATCGCGGTTCAGGCCGGTCTTTTCGAGGGCGGGGGCGGGCCGGAGGAGATGGGCCAGGCTCGCTGCCGCATCGATTCTGGAAGGGCTGTGCGCCGACGGGGTCGTGGACGAGTTCTCCATCTCCCGCAACTACCGCAGCGAACGGTTCGCCTTCGACGCCCTCCTCCTGCCGCGCTTCGAGCATGTTCGGAGGAACGGTCACCAACTGACCGCCTGGCTCAACGATTTTTTCGTCTCCGACGGAGGGGGCGGGACGAGAGTTTCCCCTGCCGAGATCGAAGGCTATGCGGACGCCTTCCTTTCCAGCCGGATCGATGGGGCAATCATCCACGAGGCCGCCTTCCTGCTCGAAAGCGACTGCCCGGAAGCGGCTTGGAAGCAGTTGAGACGGTTGGCGGGATGAAGCAGTCACCAACCCTTTTTCTTCTGGCCGCCCTCCTTGTCGCCTGCCCGGAGGGCAGAGCCGAAAGGAGCGCCCGGTTCGTGATCGCGGGGGCTGGCAGAGTGGCCGACGGGTGGGTCGGTTCAGCGGGGGAAGGCTCCTTCAATGACCGGGTTCTGAGAATGCGCGGGGAGCCCTGGGAAAGCTACGACCGGGTTCTGATCCGGTTTGATCTGAGGGCGATCTGGTCCGGGTGCTTTGGCCGACTGGCAAGGGTCGTCCTCCGGCTGATAGCTTCCGAGGCTCATAGTCCCGCCAGTTCCCTCGCGAATGGGGAACCTGCGGCGACCTGACCGGCCCGAAAGCGCGGATCGACACGGCCCGGAAGCTGGGGGCTATCGAGCGCACCATCCCCTGGTACGGCATGATACTGGCCCCGGGGAATTACCATCCCGGAGACCACCTGACCCCGGACATGATCGAGCGACAGATGGCAGAGATGAGAGCCTATGCCCCGGAGATGCCCGGCGCGGCCTTTTATGCCAGCGGTGATCCCGAGCTGGCCCGGGCCTGCGACCGGCTGGCGAAAAAGCTCTTCGTGAACCCCGCCCCCGAAGTCGCCATCTCCGAGCCGTCCTTCCAGGTCCTCCTGGACACGCCTCATGCGGCCGTATGCGCGGAGGCGAAACCGAAGGACGGGCGCGCCCTCCGCCGGTTCCGATGGTTCATCGACAACTGCCTGATGGCCGAAACCGAAGAGCCGAAGTATGCCTGGAATCTGCGAGGAGAGGAAAACGGCATTCACTTCATCACCGTTCACGCTGTCGACAGCACCTACAACCGCTCCGCTGCCCAGATTGCGGTGGATGTCCGACGGGGCAGCCAATAACTCTCAGAAAGGCCACAACATGTTCAAACACCTGTCCTTGCTGCTGGCGGGTTGGCTTGCCATCTCCGCCAGGGCCGAATCGAAGCAGATCCTTTCTTTCGACACTCAAGCGGATATGGCGACTCTGAAGGCCAACGGTTCACGAGTGAAGCAGATTGCCGACCGGACGCTAGCGGGAGGCCGGGCGCTGGAGGTCGTTTTCCTGCACGGGGATTGGCCCAATGTGACGGTCGCTCCCGAAAAGCCAATGGATTGGCGCGGGTTCGGCGGGCTGGCAATGGATATTCACAACCCGGGCAGGGAACCTATCCAGTTCGGCGTCCGGGTTGATGATGATCCCCGCGCCGACGGCCTGCGCTTCTGCCGCCAGGGTGGGGCGTCGCTCGCTCCGGGCAAGAAAACCACTTTCGTGATGCCTCTGGGAGCCAACCCTATGGATTACGGGATGCGCGGGGTTCCTGTCGAGGACAGCCGCATGCAGGGCGTCGGCATCGACCGCCCCGGGCCCCTGCACCTGGAGCATATCGTCGCCTTTCAGATCTTCCTGAGCCGGCCGACAGCCCCTCGGAGGCTCATCCTGGATAATATCCGCCTGATCCCCTGGACTCTTTCCCTGGAAAAGATAGTGGATGAATTCGGCCAGTACGCTCTCAGAGACTGGCCTGGCAAAGTCCGGTCTATCGAGGATTTAAAAGAGCGTGTCCTTAAAGAGATGGGGGCGCTGGCGGCTTCCAGCGTATGGAAGGACCGGGACCGATTCGGAGGCTGGGCGTCAGGCCCGCAACAGGATGTCACCGGGTATTTCCGCACCGAGAAGGTCGGCGGCAAGTGGTGGCTGGTAACACCCGAGGGCCGTCTTTTTTTCTCGGTGGGGATGGACTGCGTCGGCACGCGAAACCCCACCCTGGTCACCGGGCGGGAGGCGATGTTCGAATGGCTGCCCGGCCCCGGTACTCCCCTGGCACAATATTATGCCCCTGTGAGTGATATACGCTCCGGCCCGGTCCGGGAAGGTGCCGCCTACGACTTCTTCGCCGCCAATCTGGAGCGCATCTACGGTCCCGGGTTTGAGAAGCCGTGGTACGACCTGACCATCCGCAGGCTCATTGCCTGGGGGTTCAACACACTGGGCAACTGGTCGGACTGGAAGCTCCACCGCAACGGGCGCATCCCCTATGTGGCCTCCGGCGGGATTGCCGGAGATCACGCCCGAGTCGGGGTGGGGCCGGATGCCTGGACTTATATGCCCGATCCCTTCGATCCCCGGTTCGCAGGCAATGCAGTGCGCTCCCTCCAGGGACTGGCGGCCAGCGTGGGAGACGATCCCTGGTGCATCGGCTACTTCGTGGACAACGAACTGAACTGGGGGGATGGCAGCGGAGACGAAAGCCGTTATGCCCTGGCCTTCGGCGCACTATCCGCCGATGCCTCCGCTTCCCCTGCCAAACGCTCCTTCCTCGCCGTCCTGCGGCGTAAATACGGGGATATCGGGCGCTTTAATGCCGCCTGGGGAACCTGTCTTTCCACATGGGCCGAACTGGAGCCGCCTTTCCGGGCTCCGGCAGTGAGCAGCGGGGATCGCCGTGAGGACTTGCGGGCGTTCGCCCTCGATATGGCCCGCCGCTACTTCAGAGCGGTTCGCAGCGCGATCCGGAAGGTGGCCCCCCACCACCTGTACCTGGGATGCCGCTTCGCTGGCCACACGCCCGAGGCAGTGCAGGCTGCTTCCGAATACTGCGATGTCGTCAGTTTCAATATCTACGCCCCTGCGGTAGATCCACGTCGCTATGCCTTCTGTGATCAGCTGAACAAGCCTTGCATCATCGGAGAGTTCCACTTCGGGGCGCTGGACAGGGGAATGTTCCACACCGGCCTGGTTGGAGCAGCCAGCCAGGAAGAGAGGGCAGCGATGTACCGCAGCTATGTCCGGAGCGTACTGGATAATCCCGCTTTTGTCGGGTGCCACTGGTTCCAGTATATAGACGAACCGCTCACAGGCCGCTATTTCGACGGCGAGAACTATAATATCGGCTTTATCACCACTACCAACACCCCATATCCAGAACTGGTCGAATCGGCGGTTAAAACACACCGGGAGGCGTACCGGCGGCGGTGGGGACACGGCAACCCGTAATGTCGCGCAGGGAGGCAGACGACCATGAAACTCCGGCCCGCGCCGGCATTCTTGCTGGCGGTATGGATCTGTGGATGGGGGCAGCCCACGAAGGCTGCCGGGGAGCAAACGGCCATGAATAACGAAGCGACCGAGGCGCAAGTGGAAGCGCCTTTTCTGGGTGACCAGCCAGGCGATGTGCAGCGCCTGGAGATGAAAGTGCCCTACGGCGTCCCTCTGGCGCTGCCCGATGGCCGCATCCTGCTGTGGGGTGTTTCCGGCGAAGAGCGCCGCCAGCAGGCGATTGCCAGCTTCTCGAAAGACAACGGGCACACCTGGACTGAGCCGAAGCCCCTTTTCTCCTTCCCCCAAGACCGGGGAATCTTCACTTCCGGGGCGGCGCTGGTCTCTCACCAGGGCACGATTCACCTGTTCGGGCTGGACTACTACGGCTTCGACTTCGATCACCGGGAAAAATCGAAAAGCTATCTCTGGCACGCCCGATCCCGGGACGGCGGCAAGACATGGGAACCTGTTCAGAAGGTGGACTTCGGCCTGGAATACACGGGAGCCTCCAACAACGCCTTCCAACTTCGTTCGGGGCGCATCATCGCCCCGGTCAGCGGCCTCTCCCGCCGCAGGATCAGCCCCTGGGTCAGCCTGGCCCCCTATTCCGATGACGACGGGGCCACCTGGCACAAACCGCGCCAGCTAATCCCCGTCCCGACCGGGGCCGCCGACTGGTACGAATCCGGAGCCGCAGAGCCGGTGGGGGTGGAGCTTCGCGACGGGCGCGTGTGGCTCCTGCCACGCTCCCAGGACGGCTACCAGTGGGAAAGCTTCTCCCGGGACGGCGGCCTGCGCTGGTCTCCCGCCCGGCACACCCGTTTTATCAGCAACCAGTCCGCCATGGCGGTCATGCGCCTCCGCGACGGGCGGCTCCTCCTGATCTGGAACAACTGCGGCGCGGAGGGCCTGGGCGAAGTGAACTGGGGAAACGCCGAACGCGCCGTTCTCACTGCCGCTGTCAGCCCGGACGAGGGCAAAACCTGGAAAGGCTACCGCGAGGTGGGTCGCGCCGTCACCGACGCCCAGGTCTCCTACCCCTATATCACCCAGGCCCGCGACGGCTCGGTACTCCTCTCCGCCGGAGGCAGCCTCGTCCGCCTGGAGCCTGACTTTCTGGCCCGCACGCAAATGACGGAAGATTTCTCCCGGGGCCTGCGAAGATGGTCCACCCTGGCTGCCCCCGGAACGAAAGCGGCTTCAGATCCCGACGGCGCTTTCCGCCAAGCCCTCCTCCTTCTGAAGCCCTCCACAGGCAGACCCTCCGGGGCCTGCCTGAGTTTCCCCTACGGGCGCACCGGCGAGATCGCGCTTTCCCTCAGAACCACCCCTGGTTTCCAGGGAGCGCATTTCACCCTCACCGACCACTACGACCTGCCCGGCCTGGAGCGCGAGGGCAGTTTCCCCTTCCGGGCGCTGCCTTCCGGAAGGATTCAGATCATCGGCAGCGGCGGCTCCTGGCTGGACACGCCCGGCGACCTGCTCCCCGAGAAGCGGCATGAGCTGCGCCTGAAGTGGAATTGCGCCCGCGGACAGGCGGTTCTCAGGCTGGACGGAACGGAAATCGCCCGCATCGAGCAGCATGTCCGCGCTCCGGGCGTCTGTTATCTCCGCCTCCGCTCCACCGCCCGAGAAACCGACCCGCACGGGCTATACCTGGCTTCGGTGCGGATCAAGGTAACGCCATGAAAGTCGGGTATCTGGTGATTTCTTATCGAAATTGAAACATCAACCGGGCCACGCTCGGGATCCTGCCGGCCGTTGATAGCGGGTTGCCCATCCCCCATCACCGGATGATCTTTCAAACCGTTACAACAACCGAGGTGAATATGAGCCTTTTGAAAATCGCATTGCTTCAGATGGCCTCTTGCAGGACGGACAGGGAGGCGAACCGGGAAAAAGGAGAGCGGTTTTGCCGGGAGGCCCACCGGACCGGGGCGGATATCGCGCTCTTTCCCGAGATGTGGAGCAACGGCTATCGTTTCTTCGATCCGGCCCTGCCCGGAGCGCGGGAGGCGTGGGCGGCGGAGGCGGTCGGACAGGAAGATCCCTTCATCCTCCATTTCCGGGAGCTTGCCCGCGAGCTGGAGATGGCGATAGCCCTGACCTACCTGGAGCGGTGGGAGGGCAGGCCGCGCAACACCGTTTCCCTCATAGACCGGCGCGGCGAGATCCGGCTGACCTATGCCAAAGTGCATACCTGCGAGTTCGACATCGAGGCCCATCTGACGCCCGGGGACGGCTTCCCGGTCTGCCCGCTCGACACCGGGCAGGGAGAGGTCAAAATCGGGGCGATGATCTGCTATGACCGGGAGTTCCCGGAGAGCGCCCGCATCCTGATGCTGGCCGGGGCAGAGATCATTCTGGTGCCGAATGCCTGCGGCTGGGAGAAACACCGCCGATGCCAGCTTCGCACCCGGGCCTACGAAAATATGGTTGGCATCGCCATGACCAACTATGCGGCCCCGGACTGCAACGGCCATTCCGTGGCTTACGATGCGGTCGCCTTCGGGCAGGACGAGAAACCGCTCGATCTCCTCATCGTGGAGGCCGGGGAAAGTGAGGGGGTGTATATGGCATCCTTCGACCTGGACCGGCTCAGGGCGTACCGGGAGCATGAAGCCTGGGGAAACGCCTACCGCCGCCCCCGCCTGTACGGGCTTCTGACTTCCGAACAGGTCGATCCCCCGTTCGTCCGGCCCGACGCCACGCGATAGAGTTCAGGACAGAGGGAATGACGAGAAGGAACCGTTATTTCATGACTTCCGCTTGGCGGTCAGGATCGAGCAGTCGCTGTCATTGCGAGGAGCGAAGCGACGAAGCAATCTCCAGGGCAACGTCCATGAGCAGAGCCTTCTCGTATATTTGTTACGCTGGAGATTGCCGCAAAGCTAAAGATCCTCGCAATGACAGCGATATTGACATCGATGCAGTAGCCACTTATCGAGGAGAAAACGCTGATTATATTTTTTCAGAATTCCAACAAATTTCTTTGAAGCAGGGAACTTTTCGGAAGGCATCGAATGTTATCTTGGTATGACACGCTATCACTTCCGCCCGCAAGGGAACCCATAAGAAAGGAAGGACCATCGTTATGGCAAGCATTCGAACGTGGCTGAACGAGAAAGGGCAGATCGTCGCTCCGCTGGCAGTGGTTTTGATTCTCCTGGTCGGGGCCTATTTTTCACTGAAGATGAATACTCTCAATGAGGCTCAGGCCAGCGGCAAAGGAGCGAAGCTTCAAGCGACCTCCGGCGGTGGCTGCGGCGCTGGCAGCGCCAAGACTGCAAGCACTGGTGGCGGCTGCGGCGCTGGCAGCGCCAAGACTGCAAGCGCCGGTGGTGGCTGTGGCTCCGGTGGCGGCTGCGGTTCCGGCAGCGCGAAGCAGACCGTTGCGAACGGTACGCCTCTTTTCTCTGACAAGTCCGTCAAGACCGTGAAAGCCGTCAAGTCAGCCAAGTCCGTGAAAGTCGTCAAGGCTGTTAAGAATTAACCGTCCCAACGATCCCTCTGTCATTTTATGATGTTGCGGAAGGAGTAAAACTCCTTCCGCATTTTTTATTGATGGCCTTTCGCCTTCGCCTTTGTCGACTGCCGGGCGGCTTGCAGGCTTTTCGGATCATCCAGATCATCAAAACAACCCCGGCCACGGCGATGAGGAGGAAGGGAATCAGGGAGATCTACTGGGTATTGACGGGCTCCGCATTCGCATCCAGAAAGCGGCTGATCTCGGCGTTTTGCTTGATCTGGCGGGCGACGGCGTTCATTGCCAACACCGCATACTGCGCGATGACCGTCAGGAGCGCCAGCGGCTTGGTGATTCTCTCGCTCTGGAGCCAGATCAGCATAAAGGGCATGAAGACCAGGGCCATCGCCAGCACGGAGAAGACGGCGTTCGTTCCGCTTATGATCTCCTGTCACGTCTCCGGCGTCCAACTCAGGTAATACCAGACTCCGGCAACCATGAACCAGATGACGCCCAGGGCGCAGAGCCTGGGGGCGAATCCGCCGGCCCACTGCTTGTATTCGGGCTTTTCACCGATGGCGAAATAGGCGGTATCCAGCACGATATAGGCGGCGGTAGTGGTCAGGGCCAGGCCGAACATCATCAGCCATCGGGGAAGAAGCGTCGGATCGCCCAGATTGTGGCCGATCCCGAGCGGCGCTCCCGCCACGCTCGTTTTTTGCCAGGTCTCGGGCCATGCGCCCGCATTGGTCATCAGGCTGAAGCTGCTGGAGAAAATGAAGCCGATCACCAGGAACAATCCTGCGGCGGCCCACCCGATGTAATCCTTCAGGTAGGCCCGGGGGCTGCTCTTCCACAGTTCCAGGCTGTAGACATAGACGCCGTAATAGGCGAAGGTCGGCAGGATGACGATGGAGAACCACGGCCATGCCATCAAAATGGTGTCCGGATAGAAGACCCGGTGATAGACGACCTGGGTAAAGAGCAAAGGAAGATGCCGAAGTTCACCCCATAGGCCATGATGAGGGGCCTCTGCTTCATGAGCCGGGTTCCGAGCCGCCGGGCGTGGTCGCCCGCCGCGCCCCCGCATCCACATCGACAGAAGGATGCCGGAAAACCAGACATGTATGGGTGCCATGTGGAGCGTGAAGCCCAGCACCTTAAAGGCCATCAGAAACCAGAATGGGGCCGGAAATCCCATGGGGATCGACGGACCGATCAGCATTTTCGGGTCCATATTTATCTCCCCTCCCCATAATTCATGCCGCCCGGCTGGGGCAGGGCAATGCTGTACAGGTATTCGGCGAGCAGTTCCGCCTCCAAAGAGGCTGATCCAGGCCCACACAGCATACATCCAGGCCATCCGCACATGCGTCTTCTCATCGGGCCGGCCCCAGAAATAAAAGAACATGAAGCCGGAGGTTATCTCCAGGATGAAGGCGATATACTCCATCGCCCACCCGAAGACGAAGATATGGATCAGGGTTTCCGTTGCCAGGGGAGAGGCCAGGCCGATAGTCCACCAGATGCCCACCCCGGTGATCGCCCCGCAAACCACGGTCACCAGGATAAAAGATCAGGCGTGCTGCCGGATATATCCCAGGTAGTCCTGGTTGCCGGTCCGGTAGGCGTGGCCGGTTTCCACCGCCAGGAAGAAGCCTCCTCCCACCGCATAATGCGAGACCAGCACATGCAGCACCGATATGGCTGCTATCAGCATGAACGAGGTATTAAACTATCTTTCACAATCTCTGTCCGCTTCGCAACCGTCCGGCCATACAGTGTGACTATATTTTTGGGGAACATTTTTTGAGGATGCTTGTTCTAATGATATAGAAAGCCCTGCCTGGCAGGTTGGCATATCCGGTGGTATTGCTCAGTCGAAGGAGGGAAACCATGGGCAAGAAAATGATATTGGCGCTGGTAGTCGGGGGCATGATGGCGCTGTTGGCGACCGGCCCCCTCTATGCGGCGAGAGGTGATGTGACGGTCGGTGGCGACCTTCTTTTCCGCGTCCGTGTCCCCAGTGGCGGGTTGACAATTCAGGAGCGCGTCGATAGAATTAACGAGCGCCTGGTGAAGGTGCTGGGCGACCCGCAGGTCAAGCCCGGCGACATCAAAGTCCATCGGGCCAGCCCCGACCTCGGCCTTTTCATCCGCAACCAGATGATCGTGACGCTAGATGAGAACAATGCCCGCGCCAACGGGACAACCCGTAAAGCTCTGGGCCAGGACTGGATGAGGCGTATGAAAAGGCTCGCGCCCCAGTATTAATAGAAGTTGATGTTGAGAGAGCAGCCGACAGGGATCGTTTCCTATCGGCTGCTTTTTGTTGTCGGGATGCGCCTCCCGTCTACCTCAGCCCCACTTCTTCCTGCCAGCGTATCAGCGGATGATCCCTTTCCGCCAGAGGAAGGCTAGCTCGCGCTTTCAGGCGGTGCGAGACATAGACTCCCAGCACCATTTCGATAGAGGCACGGCCATCTCTTCCGCTGGCTATCGGCTCGCGGTTATCCTCCACGGCTTTGACCAGATCGGCGGCGATGAGGGCATTGGCATATTCGACCGAGTTCATTCCCGAGGCCGGGTCCCAGCCCGGGGTGGGGATGCGCTGCCAGAGAGACGGGTCGGCGGGAGGCCATTCGCCTCTCGGATAGAGCCACATTTCGCGCTGGCCCACCAGCGGCATCGTGATGATGCCTTCCGAACCCATCAGAGTCAGTCCCATGCGGATCTTGCCGAGGCCCAGGTTGCGCCTGGATTCGAAGTGGCCGTGAATGCCGCCTGGAAAGCCGTATATGGCGGAGACAGCATCCCCGGTAATGGGGCCGAGTTCCTCCGGCCCTTCGACGATATCCTCCGGCCCGGCGTCCTGCCCCTCGGCCCAGACCTGGCCCATCACCCACAACGGTTCCCCGGCGAAGAGACGGAACATATCCAGGATGTGGACTCCCAGCACCCACAAATCCTCCCCGCCGCCCCGCGTGTCCTCCTTGCCGCGCCCGCAGACGGCGTACAGCTTCCCGATAGCTCCCTCCCTCACCATCCGGACGACCTGCCCGGTGGGTTCAAAGGCCCGGTTGGAATGGGCGACAGCCACTTTCGAACCGGCGCGGGCGCAGGCCGACAAAACGGCATCCGCCTCGGCTGGAGAGCGGGCGAAAGGCTTCTCGCAGTAAATGCCCTTCACCCCGGCTTCCGCGCAGGCGACTGCCATCTCCGCATGGCAGCCCACCCAACGCGGGCCGATGCTGACGAAATCGGGCCTCTCCCGGAGAAGCATCTCCCTATAATCGCGGTAGCGCCCGCGGACTCCGAGCCGCTTCCCGGCCCGTTCCAGGCCGCGGGGGTCGTCATCGGCAACGGCAACCAATTCGACTTCAGGCACTGCCAGCCAGCAGATATCCAGGCCGTGGCCGTAGCCGCCGCGGTCCGTCCGCCCGATGACCGCCGCCCTGTAGCGCGGAACCGGCTTGTCTGCTACCATCCGACTGTGACCTCCTGCTCGCGCCACCGGCTCAAGGGGTGGCTGCGGTCTTCCGGAGGCAGCATGATGCGGGCGTTCAGGCGGTGGGATTCGTAGATGCCCATCACCATTTCGAGGGCGGCCCGGCCATCCAGGCCGCTGCACGCAGGCTCCCGGCCTTCCTCCATGGACTCCAGCACATCGGCCACCATAAAAGCGATGCCGGCATCCTGCGAATAGTCGCGCCTATCGGCATTGCGCCAGACAATCTCCATCGGGCGGTCTGGATTCCAGTCATTGCCCCGATAGAGCCAGAGAGAAGCGTCGAACCCACCCCTCCGCACAAGCCTTCCCTCGTCCCCGATAAGGTCGATGCCGTACATCATACCGCTGGCGGGCTTGCTACCCAGCATTTCATAGGTTCCCCGCACTCCCCCCACAAAGCCGAAGAGGGCGAAGGCCCGCTCCCCGGCTACCAGGCCGCAGTCCCGGTCGCGGGAGTACGCCTGCTGGCTGTGCATGATGTCCACCGATGTGGCCGGGCGGCCATCGGTGGTCACCAAGTCGCCGTAAACCCATTCGGTATCTCCGGCATAGAGGCGCATCAGGTCGAAAAGATGGGTTCCGATCTCCATCAGGGAGTTGCCTGCGGGCCGCCCGCCCTTGTCGTGGGCGCAAACCATCTTCAGGTGGCCGATAGCGCCTTCCTTCAGGAGCCGCGTCATTTCCCAGCTCCCCGGGCTGACTCGCATCTGATGGTTGACCGCCAAAGTGACCTGCTTTTCCTGACAGGCGGCCACCATTTGATCGGCTTCCACCAGGTCTAGGGCCATCGGTTTTTCACAGAGGACAGCTTTGACCCCTGACTCCGCAGCGGCCAGGGTGGCCGGACAGTGGACGGGAGCCTGGGTCGATATCGTCACCCAATCGAGTGATTCCCGGGCCAGCATCTCCTCGAAATTCGTGTAGAGATGCGAAACGTTCCACTGCTTCCCGGCTGCCTGTAATTTCTCATCCGCGATATCGGCCAGCGCAACGATCTCAATAGTCGAAACGGATTGAAGGGCTGCCAGATGGGGCTGCGACATAGCGCCGCACCCGATCAGCCCGGCGCGATAGCGTTTGCTCATGGGTTTCTCCTTTGGTGTAGGGGGGAGTGGATGGTGTTTCGTTTCAGCACACCGGGAAGCGATCTCTGCGTGATGGTCGCTATGAAGTTCGAGCCTCTAAAACGCCGGCAGAAATTCGGATGCCCAGGCGTTCACATTTGCGGGCGCTCCTTGCCAGCCAGATTCAGATTGCCAGGCGGGGCTGCTTTTTTGGAACCGGAAGTTGCCGGCCTTGGGGTTTTGCAGGAGCGGGTCTGCCGTCCGGCTGAGGGCGTCGAAGCCGGTGTGACGGGCAAATGCCTTCAAGTCCTGAAATATGAGGTGTTTGGGCCGCCAGCCGACGCCGTAAAGAACCAGGGATTGCCCTTTATCGGAATAATAGAGGTTCCGGTCGATGGTCATGGACTGGCACGTGGGATCGTAGATTTCGCCGGGGATGGTTTTCAGGTAGCGGCCGTAGGCTGCTTCGGTTTTGTATTTTTCTTTTTCGGCGGGATGCCAGCCAAAAAAGGCGTTGTCGTACCAAAGCCCCAGCTGATAGCCCCGGTTGAAGGCGCAGACATTGGCGATCACGGTGTTGCCTTTGTTATGGTAGGGCAGTTCGCCTCTGTCCGGCGTCTTGAGAGAGCGAGGCCCCTGCTCCCGGAAGGTGATGCCGTCCTTGTTGCCCACACAGGTGTTGGAGGCCACCACGCAGTTCATGCTTTCGGCGATGAGGATGCCGGAGCTGGCCCAGCCCTCAGGCCCCACGGCCAGGGCGTTTTCCACGGCCAGGTTGCGCGTGACGGTGATATCCCGGCTGATCTCCACGAAAAGCCCGCTGCCCTCGTTGCCCTGGAAAACGCATTCGGTGATGACCACGTTTCGGACATCGATATCGAGCCAGAGGCCCGGCCCGCCGTTGTGGCGGAACACGCACCGCCGGAAGAGGCCGCCGTCCACGTCGGTGATCTTAAAGCCGCCCGCGTCCCAGCCGCGATTGATGGGCTTCCAGCAGTTTCCTTCCCAGAGGCATTCTTCGTTCACAAAGCCGCTGCCGCCCGCACCGCCGCCCACCTGCCCGCACCCGCGCACGATACATCGGCGCATGCTTCCGCCGACGCTGACGCCGGCCCCCGACATCTGTTCGATGAGGCAGCCTTCCAGCAGATTGTTTTTCCCGTGCAGCCAGACCGCCGCCCTCTGCGGAAAGGTGGCCCCGCAGCGAAATATCAGGCCCCTGACATGGACATTCTCCACGCCGCGCTCGCTCTCCCAGGGATTCACGCCGAAAATCTGCCCCCGGGTCGCTGCCTCCACCCGGCGCTGCGACGGGTCGGAGCCGTCAGACAGCCAAAGATAGAGATACTTCCCCGCCGTATCGGCCCAGAACATGCCCTCAAAAGGCCCTCCCAGCCCTGCCACCGGCTGTTTGAGAACCGGAGACGGCTGGCCTTTGGCGGGGGCTTCGGAATGCTCCTTCCACTTCTTTTTCAGGTCGGCGAGGTTCAGCACATGCAAAAGCTGCCTGCCGTCCGCGATCACCTGTTCCGCCCGGCCCCAGAGGGGATCGTCGGCGGGGTGGTGTTCCACCGGCTTGCCGTCCCTTATATCGATGGCGAACTGGTGCGCCCAGGGGGCGCGGTAAATCGGGGCCTCTCCATCCACTTTTTTCCATCCGGTGATGACATCCGCGCCGGTCACCACAACCGAACCTGCCGGGTCGGCCACAAAAGAAATCGGGGCCTGTGCGGTTCCGCTGTACTCCAGGCGCACCGATTCCCGATATGTTCCGGCCTTGATGATCACGGTATCGCCGGCTTTGGCAAGCCGGGCCGCCCTGTTTATGGTTTTCAAAGGCCGATCCGCAACGCCGGGGTTCTCGTCCGAAGCCCCGGGGTGATTGTTGTCGACGATCAGGGTGTCGGCATGAGCGGAGGGAAGGAAGGCGGCCAGAAGCATTACAAGACAGAATCGTAGAAGCATAACGCCTGTCCTTTCAGAACGCAAGATGAGATGCGGCCTTTTTTCAGGGCTTCCATTTCATCCTGCCGGCAGGGCTGAACCAGAATGCATGACCATCAAGGAAGCCGACATTCATTCCCCCGCGGTGTCGGTAGGCCGCCAGTTCAGAGCCTCCGGCCCGGTTCCATCCGCCCGCCGTTTTCAAAAAAACGACCGTTCAGGCCGGAGAGGCTATTTTGGAATACGGCTTCCCGCTCAGATAAGCATTATAACCGCAGGCGTACCGCTGGCCCGGAAGAGCCGGGCAGCGAAATGGCTCTGTCGAATAATTCAAGAGCAGCGCATCGTTCCAGTTTTCTTTCAGGGGCAAGCGGCCATCATAATCTTCAAGGTACGTGGGCAAACCGGCGGTGAGACCCATGAGATTCCATATGCATGTTATAGATTTATATCGGCTTCTTATATCATTGACACCCCAGACGACAAGAACAGTCACCAGCAGGCCGATAGCTGCTAAGAACAGGTGTTCTTAGCATTCTGAGGAAAGCGTAAATTTCATTCCAGGATTTTGTGTTGTTATACAGGATGTAGGGGCGCGATTTATCACGCTCACTTGCTTATTCGTCTATGCGAATCTGGGCGCTATCAATCGCGCCCCTACGACAACCCGTACTCTCTACCGCTTTCTTGCCACCATCACGCCGCCCGGATGGCTGGCGACGGCTCCGGTGACTTTGCCGGAATCGTCTACCTTGAACTCCACCGAATAGCCGGGCCAGCCTTTTATAGTGAACTTGTTGTCCTTGAAGGGAACAAGTTCGAACTCTGGCTGTCCGGAGACGTAGGCCATGAGGGTGTTCTCGCCGCGCTTGTAGACGCGGCCCGTCATGCCTTCCACATCGTACTCGCCGATAACGCTTTCGATCAATCCTTCCGCCATTTTTACCGTCCTCCTTGTGAATCGGATATCCTTTACCCCTGCTTCAATGGGCGCGGAAAGGCCGGAGATGTCGCCTTTCGCGTCCGTGATAAAGGTTGCTTTGAAGTTGTAGTTCCAGATGTCGTTTTTGATTTCGAAGGTGCCGTAGTGGTAGTGGGCCACCGTGAAATTCATACGCTTGCGGCTGGCTTTGAGGCCCTGACGGCGTATCCCAGGCCAGATTGCCTTCATCCACCAGGATGCCCGCCGTGGCCGCGGTGAACGCCTTCGTGCAGGAGCCGATGGCAAAGAGCGTATCGAGCGTGACCGGCTGCCGGGCCTCCAGGCTTCTCACCCCGAAGCCCTCGGCCAAAACGACCTCTTTCTCCCTGACGACAGCCACCGCGCACCCCGGGACATGCCAATTTTCCATCCGCCCCTTCACGGATTCGGGGAAACCTTGCAGTTGTCGCAGCGTTGCGCTCCTTTATTGAAATCAGACTTTGTTAGGCCGGTTACCTGGCCCCCCTTCCATTTCGGGAAGGGGGGCCAGGGGAGAGAGGTAACCCGGCTACCACAGCCACATGCCTCCCCACTTCCGACAAGCCTCTGATGCCGCGGTTGACAGCCTTAAAGCTCTATCGCTTTCCCCGTTCGGGCCGATTCGTAGATGGCGCAGAAGATGGCGACCGATTTCCGGCCCTCTTCGGGAGGGCACATGGGAGTTCTGCCGGTGGTGATGGCCCCTACCATGTCCTCGATGATATTTTTGGGCAAGTCGGGATCGACCGGGAAGTCTTCCAGGGAAGGGAACTCCTCCTCCATAGTCTGGTAGAGAGTGATTTTGTCGTCCTTCCAGGCCAGGGTTCCCTTGTCCCCGTTGATCTCGATGACGGTTCCCATGTCCGGATAAGCGGAGGTGGAGGTCTGGATCATGCCCCACCCGCCGTTCGCGAAGGCGATGAGGGCATTGGTGTTGTCCTCGGTTTCGATTTTGTGGGCGAAGGTTCCCATCCGCCCCTGCACCGATTTGACCGGCCCCAGCCACCACTGCAACAGGTCGATAAAGTGGACGGCCTGGTTCGCGGCGGAGCCGCCCTCGGTCTCCAGGCGGCTGCGCCATCCTGCCGGAACGCCGCCGTCGTAATAGCTCTGGGCGCGGTACCATTTCATCCGCAGGTCGCTCAGGAAGATATTCCCCAGCTTCCCGCTCCGGACGGCCTGCCGGATGCGGTGGTTGACCGGCACATAGCGGCAGTCGAAATCCACGGCCAGCACCCTGCCCGCCTCTTCAGCCGACTGGATGGCCCCATCGCATTTATCCACCCGGATATCCATCGGCTTGGTGGTGAAGACATGCTTTCCGGCTTTCAGCGCCCTGATAGCGAAATCGCAGTGCAGGCCGCTGGGAGTCATCACCCCGACCGCATCGATATCGCTGCGCCGGAGCAGCTCGTCATAATCGCTCACCAGGTCGCAGCCGAACTCCTCGGCCAGCTTCGGGCCGCGCTCGGTGTCCAGGGTGCAGACCGCTGCCAGGGCGGCCCCCGGCGTGCTGGCCGCTTTCCGGGCGCGGTCCGATCCCATGCCGGTCCCCACAATCGCGAATCGAACGGTACCTGCCATTGGTTGGTTATCTCCTTCCGGATAGATGTTATCAAACGACCTCGACGGGCCGCGTATAGAACACCCTGCAATAAATCCGACCTCAAAGGCTCCAAGTGGAAGCCTCTTCACCACAACGCTTACGGCATTCTGGTTCTGTCTCGAATTTCCTTTTCCTTCCCTATGATGCGAACCTCTTTGTGGTGACGCTAAGAGGTTCTTCATGGGATCCGGAGAGGCGCATTGGTTCCATTGCGGAGTCTTCTCGAAAGCGACGTTGCCTCTGCATTTTGATAGTCATGGGGCGTTAAAATCTACCCCTCCAGCCCTCTCCCGTCCGCGCCCACGACCCGGTAAGGACGGACGGGCGCGGAGATGCCCTTGACGCGCATCAACTGGCCCTCCTCCACCCGGAAAAGGCCGGAGATCTCTTCATAGATGCTTTCGCTGATGATGACCTCGCTGGCGGCGGCGATGCTCTGGAGACGCTGGCTGACGACCACCGTATAGCCCAGGGCCGTGTAGTTGAACTGGTTGGGATTTCCCACCAGGCCGACCACCGCCTCCCCGTAGTGCATCCCGATTCCGATCTTCAGGGCGGGCTGGCCCTGCGCCGCCCGATCCCTGGACATGACCTCCGCCGCGTCCCGCATCGCCAGGGCCGCCCGGACGGCCCGCTCGATATCCTCCCGGGGCGACTCCTGGACCCGGAAGAGCGCCATCAGCCCGTCGCCGGTATATTTGTCCAGCAGGCCCCCGTGAGCGTGCAGCACTTCCGTCAGAGCAGTCATGTAGGTATTGATGATCTCGATGACCTGTTCCGGGGTGTGCTGTTCGGCAAACTGGGTGAAGCCCCGGGCGTCCACGAACAGGACGCACACGCGCTGCCGGGTTCCTCCCAGGCCGAGTTTAGCTTCCGGATCTTCCAGCAGCTCATCCACCACCTGCGGGGCCACGAACCGCTGGAGCAGGGCGCGGTTTCGCTCCCGTTCGGTCCGCTCCATCGAGTAGGTAAACTCCGTCACCAGCAGGTAAGCCAGCAGGACGGTCAGCGAGGGGATCACCGGATCGAGCCACAGGTTCCCGAAGATACAGGCGAGCAGGATGCCGCCCATGATCAGCAGGACCGCCACCCCCAGCAGCCATATCGTGTGAAAGGGGTCTCTTTTCAGGCAGAGGTGGCCGATCAGAGCGCCCAGCAGGAGGATTCCGAGGACGATATACTTGGGTTCGGGTCGGACGATATAATCGCCTGCCAGAAGGGTAGCGACGGCGTTTGCCATCACCTCCGACTGAGAGACGGCTCCCACAGGCGTCAGGCGAGAGTACGGGGTGAGGGAATCGAGGAAAACGATCTTGCCCTTGAAAAAGGCTTCCGGGGGGATCCACCGGCCCTTGATGCCGACAGGCGCGAGCGCATCGCCGCGATAGAGTTCGATGCGCCGGATAGGGGCAATCGGCGTTTCGGGCTGGTAAAGGGCGGCCCCGCTCAGGACGCTGTTGTAGGGAAGGGTCACGAAATCGCGGCCCGGCTGGACGCTCAGGAAGCTGACCAGGATTTTGCCCGGGGCGGCCTGCGGCGCGTCCCCGGGAGGAATCGCAGGCACGGCCTTCCCTTTGGAAGCGATTCGGGCCGACTGGCACAGCACCGCGGGCAGGGAGGGATGGGGCCGGGATTCTGCCGGGATGGCCGGCAGCTTGACCGTCTCGAAGGAGGGAAGCTCTGCGGAAGCCACTCTCAGGGCGGCTTTTTGCAGCCTCCGAAAACTCCGGAGCGCCGGGTCTTCCGCTTTGGCGGCCTGAAAGTAGCCGGGGGCTTCGGAAGGCAGAGTCAGCAGCACATTGCCTGCGGAGCGCATGGCATCGGCCAGCAGCGCCGCATCGCGTGTGTTGCGGCTGATATCCTCCGGGCCGGGAAGCGGGATATCCAGGCCGCCCATCATCCGGGCATGCCACATCTCCTGATTTTTCGGGTAGAGGAACGGAACCGGCAGCGCCACCGAGGCGGCGTTCCACGCGGTCAGCTTGCGGATCACCGCCGCCTGGACCGCCGCCTCGGAGCGCCGGGAGAGGGCGTCGTGCCGGGTGGAGGCGTCCATCTCCAGAATGACGATCCTGCCCCGCCGGGCGCTGATGGTTTGCGGGCCGTTGGGATTGAAGACCATGAGCAGAGGCCCGCTTCTGGCCCGCATCAGGGAGACGAGAGCCGCGCTTTGGGCCGTCACCAGCAGGTGCGAGCCGCCGGCCCCCAGGGCCATCCCCGCAGCCAGCAGGCCCAGCACCGCGCCGCGCAGATCGATCACTCTGACGCCGCCCTTCCGCCGCCAGCGCCAGACCAGACGCCGGGTGATCCGGGCCAGGATCTGCCGGAGACGGCGCTGGGGGTCGAGCGCAGGAACGCACATCAGCTTGCCGAATGCCCATGCCAGGGCCGGGGCGCTCAGGACGAGAGCGATCACGGACAACGGCGCGGCCCCCATTTTATAGGCGGCCCGGGCGGTCAGAGAAGACAGCAGCAGGCTCAGCCACCAGACACCCGTTCCCAGGCGGGCAAGCCGCTCCTCATCGCCTCCCTTGCGCCCGGAGAAGGCGCAGACGGCGGCCCCCAGCCAGCTTACGCTCAACAGCAAGAGAAACGCCATCGGCAGGAGGAGCAGCGTCACCACCAGGAAGAGCGCCGAAAGGGGGATCGCCTGGAGATCGGCTTCCTGGGCCATCAGGGTATCCGTGCTGGAAAGCGCCGCCAGCGCCGACAGGAGCGCCAGCCAGAAGGCCCACTTCAGCCCCGGCTCCCTGCCCGCAAAGAGGGAGCGCGGGTGCAAAAGGCCCCACACCGCCGACACGGCCAACAGGGCGATATTGAAAGTCATCCAGGCGAAAGGGATTCCGACCTCATAGAAAGCGAACGGCAAAAAACGCGCTGCCAGCCCGGCAAGGGCGAGCCACCAGACGGCCCTCACCGCCCGGCTCTTACTACGCCGCAGATTCCATATTCCGCTCAGATACCTTTTGATGACCCGCATCGCTATATCCTGAGAGCTTATCTATCCAGAGCTTTTGACATCGATGCAGTCTGCGAGGAGCGCAAGCGACGAAGCAATCTCCAAACTATCGCCTACGAGTAGCGCCTTCTCGTGTCATCGCTACGCTGGAGATTGCCGCCAAGCTAAAGCTCCTCGCAGACTGCATCGATAGGGTGCAGATTATACTGTCACGGGGGTATGAAACTGAAAAGTGCGTCACTATTTGAACGGTTTTCCGTTTAATATATTGCAAGATTCGATTCGCTGCTCGACGGGAACTTCCTGCCTGAAAGGAGGGGACGGGATGCAGGAGGATTCGGAATCACAGCGAAGTAAAGGGACATATATTTGGTTCGGATTCGTGCGTTCGCTTTTTCGTAAGGAGGAATGCCCGATGTCTCCGGGATGGCTCGATTGGCAGTATATGATTTTTCTCGCGCCTCTGGCGGCCTCGATCTTGCTGGCCTTGCTGACCGCCACAGGCACTCTGGGACATCACGGACCGGATCATTCCATCGGCGAGATAGCCCATCCGGCGCTGGAGAGCCATCTCGATATGTCCGGCCACGACATCCATGCGGAAATGTCCGGGCATGATATCCATGCGGAGGCCGCCGGCGACCACGGGGATATCCACGGCGACCACGATACCTCGTACGTCAGCAGCCTGTTGGCAATTCTCGGGATCGGGAGAGCGCCGATTTCTTTGCTGATGGTGAGTGGTTCCTTCCTGTGGGGAGCAGGAGGGCTGACGATCAACCGGGTTCTGGGGACCGGCGCAATGGCGGTCAATTTCGTGGGGGCGGGGGTCCTCTGCATGGTGGGGACTCGACTGCTGGCGGAAGGATTCGCCCGACTCATACCCAATGTCCAGACCTACCATGTCAGGCGCTCCGAGCTTGCCGGGGAGGTGGGCAAGGCGCTTTACACGATTCACGAAAAAGGGGGGATCGTCCGGGTGATCGACCCGCTCAAAACGATGCGGGATCTGGAATGTCGCACCTATGAAGGGGATACCCCGATCTCCGCGGGTTCGGATGTGGTACTCTGCGAATACGACAGCCTGCGGGGAATATGGCTGGTGCGGCGGCGCGAGGAAGTCTTTAAAAGGCTGGAGTCGTAGCAGGGCGTTTGGATGAAAGGAGTTGCAGCCATGCAGCGCAGCGGCGGTAGTTCGTTTATTCTGGTCTTTGCCATGCTCATCGGGCTGTGCGCGATGGTCGGGCCGTGGTTTATCAGCCAGATTCCTCCATCGAGCCAGATGATCATTGCTGGCGTCGGGAGCGTTCTCTTTATATTGAGCTTTATCCTGATTGTCGTGATGAATCTTTTCATCCGCACCCGGGCGGACGAATCCTTTGTCCGCACCGGCGGGGGCGGCGCGAAGTGCATCATCGACGGGGGAGCGCTGGTCATTCCGTTCCTCCATCAGGTGAAGTACGTGCCGCTTACGACCTTCAAGCTTTCGGTGGACCGTCAGGGGCAGGATGCCCTGATTACCAAAGACTTCCTGAGGGCCGATGTGGAAGCGGTTTTCTACGTCCGCGTCCCGAAGGAGGAGGAAAACATCCTCCAGGCCGCCAGCAGCCTGCCCGACATGAGCGCGGAGGGCGTCCTGAACCTGGTCGGGGACAAACTGGTCTCGGCCCTGAGAACTGTGGCCGCCCAGCAGACCCTTCACGACCTAAACTCCAAGCGCGCCGATTTCGCGGAAGGCGTCCTCAACGCTCTCCTGGACGACCTGAAGGCAAACGGGCTTTCCCTGGAAAGCGTCACCATCTCCAGGCTCGACCAGTCGCCGCTCCAGACCATGCAGGCCGACACGAACGTCTTCGACGCCCAGGGAGCCAGAACCATCGCGGAACTGGTCCAGGCGCAGCGCGTCGCCCGCAACCAGATCGAACGCGAGGCGGACCAGAAGGTGAAGGAGCAGGATGTCACCACCGCCAAATTCATCGCCGACCAGGAGATGACCCAGGCCCAGGTGCTGGCCGGAACGGACGCCAAAAAGAAAATATCGCAGGCCGAGGCCGAGCGGGACGCCTCTCAACGAATCTCCATGCTGGAATCCGAAAAGCAGATCGCCGCCGCCGAAGCCCAGCAGCAGGCGGAAACGGTGGCCGCCGAACAGCAGCGGATCGCGAATCTGGCGAAAGTGCAGTCCGATCAGGCGGTCAAGCTGGCCCAAGTGGAGCAGCAGCGATCTTTGGAGGTCGCCAACCAGCAGCGCGAGCAGGCCATGCAGGTCGCCCTGGTCGAAAAGCAGCGGGCTGTCGAGCTTGCCGAGCGGCAGCGGCAGATCGCCATCGCCGAAGCGGAAAAGCAGCGGGCCGAGACGGAAGCCTTGCAGCTCGCAGCCCAGAACGAGCGGGAAGCCGCGGATCAGGCCGTGGAAACCACCCGGGTTGTCGCCACCGCCGAACGGGATAAGCAGCAAAGGCTGATCGCTCAGCAGGCTGCGGTCGAGCAGGAGCGGATCAAGGCGCAGATGGAGGCGGAGGTCAAAGCCTATGCCCTCCAGAAGCAGGCGGAAGGCGAGCAACTGGCGGCGGAAAGGAAATCCCAGGCTCAGATCACCCTGGCCCAGGCCGAACGGCAGTCCAAAACCCTGACCGCGGAAGGCGAGCAGGCCATCCAAATGGTCCCGGTCAACGTCTCCCGCGAGCAGGTCTCCATCGATCAGGCCCGCGTGACCGTGAAGCGCCAGGAACTGGCGGCCCAGGCCGAATTCCAGGAGATCGCCCGCACCCTCCAGGTGGATCTCGCCCGGATCGAGGCCGAAAAAGAGGCCCGCATCGCCGCCGCCGAAGCGATGGGCAGGGCGCTGGCCGCTGCCAACCTGACCATCTGGGGCGACAAGGAAACCGTCGATAAGATCACCGGAGCCTTCATGAACGGCCAGTCCATCGGCAGCGCCCTGAACGGCCTGCTGGGCAATATGCCGGAACCGCTAAAAAAACTCATGTCCCAATATCTCCCCGGAGACGGGGATACCCAGGAAGAAACCCCATAGGTATCCCGATCAGGGTGACTGTCCCGCCGGGGCGGGGGGCGGGCCTTTGATAGATGGTTACCTAACCCTCCCTCCCCCTTCCCGAAACGGGCAGGGGGAGGGGATGGGGGGGTCAAGTACCGCACCCTCTCTCCCCCTCTCCCCGGAGGCGCTCCGGCGCATCCCTTGGGT
>JADLDR010000078.1 GCA_020846535.1 Armatimonadota bacterium
CTTCCATCCTCCTGGAACCCCTTCGCATCGAGAGCGGTTATGTATGAGCTTTTGTCAAAAGGTGTGTAAATTGAACGGCTCAGGCGGCGGTTTTGGCTCCTTCCTGAGCCGTCTCCTTTCCTATCGGAGCAGGTAGGCCGTCCACAAAGACGGCCCCTTGCCACACCGCGGTCAACAACCCCGGGGCATTCAGCCGCCGGAACCGCTGCTCCGCCACCCACAGCAGCTTCCAGACCACCGCGGTCGCGTTTTCCACCTTCTGGAAGCGTTGGGCCGCCTCCGTACGCAGGCGCAGGGCGGCCAAGGGCGACTCGACCGGGTTGGTGGTCCGCAGATGGCCCCAATGCGCTTTCGGGAAGGCATAGAAGGCGACCCTCCGCTCCCAGTCCTCGTCCAGCAGCGCGGCGGCTTGCCCATAGCTCTGCGTCTGACACCACCCCTGGCAGGTGCGCTTCGCCTTCTCCGCGTCCTGGCGGCTGTCAGCATAGACCCTCTGGCGCAGCAAGCGCTTGCCCGTCTCCTGGTCCTTCTGCTGGAGCCGATCCAGCACGTTCACCATGCGATGGTTCCAGCAGCGCTGTTCGGTGGCGGAAGGATAGACCTCCCGCAGCGCCCCCCACAGCCCTAGCGCCCCGTCTCCGACCACCAGCTTCGGGCAGGCCAGCCCGCGGTCTCGCAGGCTCCGCAGCCGCCTGGCCCAACTTTCCTTGCGCTCCCGATGCCCGCTCTCCAATCCCAAGACCACGTTACGCCCATCCGACAAGGCTCCCCCCAAGACCAACACACAACTTTTGTCCTGGTCCAGCCCCGCCTGGATATAGATCCCGCCCGCCCACACAGAGACCACTTCCAGCCCGTCCAGACGTCGTTGCTGCCAGGCGGCATATTCCCCCTGCCAGCCCGCCTTCAGGCGCTGAATCGTCGCGGGCGACAGGGGGCCTCCTCTCCCAAAAGCCCCCGCAGGGCCAGGTCGCAATCCACAGGTGCCCATCCATGCAAGTATAACTGCGGCAACCACTCCGCCACCGCTCGCGTCCGCTGGGCCCACAACGGCAATCCCCGACTCTCCAGCTTCTCGTCGATCCCCCGTACCCGGGGCCAGCGCACTGTCACACTCCCGCAGGAGAGACTGACCTGCCGTGCTTTCCCATACCCGTTGCGGTAGCCAGCCTGCTCTTCCCCCACCTCTCGCCGTTCATACTTCACCCGTCCCAGAAACTCCGTCACTTCCGCTTCCAACAGGTCTTGCCGCCACCCCTGAATGCGCTCTCGCACTACCCCTTCCAGACTCTCCCCACACACCCCTTGCGCTTCTGTCCCCTTTATGGTATCTTTGTCTATAGGGGTGTCCTTTCTCCGGTCTCCACCGGTCTGTCTTTCTCACTGAAAGGATACCACCGCCTTGCTCATGTTTTCAATTTACACACCTTTTGATTTTACCTCGTTATGTATATCAAAGTATGCCAACCGGCGAAAGGCCGGGAAGGGTGGAAGGGATGCAACAGGAATATGAGATCGGGATGGTCGGCCTGGGGGTAATGGGCCGGAACCTGCTGCTCAACATGGCCGACCGCGGCTACAGGGTGGCCGGTTACGACCGGGACGCCCGACAGTTGGAGGCGCTGCGGGCCGAAGCGCAGGGTCAGGATATCTTCGGCGCGGAAACCCTTGAAGAGATGGTCAGGGCGCTGCGGACGCCGCGGGCGGTGATGACGATGGTTCCCGCCGGGCCGCCGGTGGATGCGGTCATCCGGGACCTATTGCCCTTCCTGTCGCCTGGCGACCTGATCATCGACGGGGGCAACTCCCACTTCAAGGATACCGAACTGAGGGCCAAGACGCTGGAGGGAGGCGAGATCGCCTTTCTGGGGATGGGGGTTTCCGGTGGGGAAGAGGGGGCGCGGCGCGGCCCCAGCCTCATGCCCGGCGGGCCGGAGGCGGCCTATGAGCAGGTGCGCCCGGTGATGGAGGCCATCGCCGCCCGCGCCGACGGCGAGCCATGCGTGGCCTACCTGGGGCCGGGGTTCACGGGGCACTATGTCAAGATGGCGCACAACGGGATCGAATACGGCCTGATGCAGTTGATCGCCGAAAGCTACGACCTGATGAAGCGCGGCCTGGGCCTCTCCGACGACGCCCTCCACGATATCTATGCGGAGTGGAACCGGGGTGAGCTGGAAAGCTTCCTCCTGGAGATCACGGCGGATATCTTTTTATATGTGGACGAGCGGACCGGCAAAAGGCTGATCGATCTGATCCTGGATGTGGCCCGGCAGAAAGGCACCGGCATGTGGGCCTCCCAGGACGCGATGGACCTGCAAGCGCCCGTTCCCACCATCGATACCGCCGTATCGGCCCGCCATCTTTCCGGCCTAGAAGAAGAGCGCATCCGGGCCAGCGAGATATACGCCAGGCCGATCCGGTTTGCCGGGGATCGGGATACCTTCTTGGGACAGCTTCGCCAGGCGCTTTACGCCGGTTTTATGCTCACATTCGCCCAGGGGATGGCCCTTCTTCAGGCCGCCTCCCACATCTACGGTTTCGGGCTGAAGCTGGAGGAGGTCGCCCGCATCTGGCGCGGGGGCTGCATCATCCGATCCGCGCTCCTGAACGACATCCGCAGCGCCTTCCGCGCCCGGCCCGACCTGCCCAACCTGCTGCTGGACGCGCATATCGCCGGGAAGCTGGCCGCCCGCGACGAAGCCCTCAGAAGCGCCGTCTGCCAGGCGACGGCGGCAGGCATCCCGGTTCCCGCAATGGCGGCGTCGCTGGCCTATCTGGACGGATACCGGAGTAAATGCCTGTCCGCCAATCTCATCCAGGCCCAGAGAGACTACTTCGGGGCGCATACCTATGAGCGTGTGGACGCAAAGGGCGTTTTCCACACGCGCTGGACCGAGGAGGCATGATGGAATCCACCACGAGCATGGAACCGACCGCCTTTATCATCTTCGGGGCCTCCGGAGACCTGGCCTGGCGCAAGTTGGGGCCTGCGCTCTACAATCTCCACCTGGATGGATGGCTGCCAGGCAGGTTCGCCATCATCGGGGCGGACCGGAAGGCCATGAGCGATGACGTCTTCCGCAGCCACCTGCGGGACGGAATAGGTCGGTTCTCCCGGCAGGACAAAACGAGCGAAACCGATTGGGGCGATTTCGCCTCCCACCTGTCGTTCGTCGAAACCGGCACCGACGGCGCGGGCGGCCTCCAAACTCTGACCGAACGCCTCGAAGAGATCGATAAAACCTGGGGCGTGCCGGCCCGGCGCATTTTTTATATGGCGGTTCCCCCATCCGCCATCGGGGCCATCACCGGGCAGATCGGAGCGGCCAACCTCTCACAGGACCGGGAGCGGGCCCGCGTGGTGGTGGAAAAGCCCATCGGATATGATCTGGGATCCGCCCGCGCCCTGAACCGCACCCTGGGCGTCCACTTCGAGGAGCGGCAAATCTTCCGCATCGATCACTATCTGGGCAAGGAAACCGTCCAGAACATCCTCGCCTTCCGGTTCGCCAACCCGATCTTCGAGCCGATATGGAACCGGCGCTATGTGGACCATATGACCATCACGGTAGCGGAGGCGGTGGGGGTGGAGCATCGGGGCGGGTATTACGAACATACGGGGGCGCTTCGGGATATGGTGCAGAATCATCTGCTCCAACTGCTCTGCCTGACCGCGATGGAGCCTCCGGTCGCCTTCGACGCCGACGAAATCCGCAGCAAAAAAGCGGATGTGCTTCGCGCCATCCGGCCTATCCGCCACGAGGATGTCCACCTCTATACGGCCCGCGGCCAGTACGGGCCGGGCTGGATCTCGGGGCAGCAGGCGGCAGGCTATCGTCAGGAGCCGGAGGTGGCCCCCGATTCGCGCACGGAGACCTTTGCCGCCCTGAAGCTTCTGGTGGACAACTGGCGGTGGCAGGGCGTGCCTTTTTATCTCCGCACCGGAAAAAGGCTTCCTTTTCAGGCATCGGAGATATCCGTCCGCTTCCGCTCCGTTCCGCACAACTCTTTCCCCGCCGAGTCCGCTCCGGACGGTCAGCCTGCGCGGCTGGTCATCTGCATCCAGCCGGAGGAGGGCATCGTCATCAAATTCCAGGCCAAGCAGCCCGGTCCGCGGATGCGGCTGCGCCAGGTGGGCATGCGCTTCAGCTATTGCGAGACCTTTCAAAAGCCCTCGCCCGACGCCTACGAAACCCTCCTCTGGGATGTCATGACCGGAGACGCCACCCTCTTTATGCGCGAAGACCAGGTGGAGGCCGCCTGGTCCCTTCTGATGCCCGTCCTGGAGGTCTGGCAGGAAAACCCGCCGGTGGACTTCCCCAACCACCCTGCCGGAACCTGGGGCCCAGAATCCGCGGAAATCTTGATTGCCCGCGATGGCCGGAGCTGGCTGCTCCCCACCCGCCTGGGAGACGAGGAAAACTGCCCGGATTAAGGGCAATCCCCAATGTCCCAAAGTCACAAGAAAGCTCTACTCGTCGGCGTGACCCTGGAGATTGCTTCGGGCTTCGCCCTCGCAGGCGGCATCGATGTCGCTATCGCTCCTCTCAATAAACCAGTGAAGAAGAGCAACTCTATAGCACCGAAACCTCCAGCCCTTCCACATCGAAGATGACGTTCACGCTGGCTTTTATGCGCCTCGGGTCGCGCACGTAATCGAGATAGTCTTTCAGGCGGTCGGCGCAGTTGACGCTGTTGTGGGCCAGAACCAGGGTTCCCGGATGCATTTTGTCCAAGCCAGACTCCAGGATATCCAGATAAATGCCTTTGCCGCGCCTCGCGTCGCCGTCGGCGTCCAGATAGAGGAGGTCGATAGGGCCTGGAAAGTCCCGGACGACATCCACCGCATCCGCGGCCACCACGCGGGCCACGCCGGTCGGATCGATGCGCCGCGCATTGCGCTCGGCCCGTTCCGCCTCCTCCGGCTTGATCTCCACCCCGATCAGATTGTCCGCCGTATAGCAGGCTCCCGGCCCCACGCCGGCTCCGGCGTTGGAGATAAAGGTGTTGCCGCAGAAGACCCCGGCGGCGATCATATTCTTCGGCTGGGTGATTGCATTGACGGCATAGATCAGCCGTTGCATCCGGTGGGTGATCGCCGTCCAGGGAATCTCGAACAGCTCTGCGACCGCTTGGCGGTGGGCCAGCAGCTTTTCATGGCTGTAGCGGATGTGCGGCAGAGTACCCAACTCCCAGAGCATCTCCAAAGCGCCGTCTACCACGGCAATTTCTTTCTCCAGCGGCTCGACTGCCCGGTGTGGGTCGCTATAATCCATCCGGTAGCTGTCCCAATCCTCCGCCCGATAAATCCGATTCACGATGTTTCCTCCTCCATGGGGTGAATCCGTCACGATGTGTAGAATATCGGTGTTATTGAGAGCGAGGCAAAGCCATCTCCAGACTCATCAATAACGGAGAGAGCTTTCGTCATCTGTTAGGCTGAAGATTGCGACATCGCTGCGCTCCTCGCAGGCGGCATCGATGAATATCATTTCCGGCAGGCGAAAGCTCTCAGAGTATGCCTACCATGCATTCGCACCGGCGTCCGATATTCCTGCCCGGCGCGGGCAGCAGGATTCTGCCTTTATGCGGTGAAGAGGGATGCACTTATGCAAAGCGAGGCGATGGCATGAAAGTCGGAAGCCCGGTTGTGGGAGCCGCCCGGACGACAGGGCCGAAAAGCCGCACATCCATCAGAGCGATTCTGGTCGGCCTGGCGTTCGTCGCCTATTTCCGGGCAGGCGGGCCGGGAGGGGTCGGAGGGTATCACCTGGCCCCGGGCGCGCTGGTAGTAGTGTTCTTGATGGCGGTCGGGGTCAACCCGCTTCTGAGGCGGATGCGCCGGCGGCCCTTCTCCGCCGGGGAGCTGCTGGTCATCTGGGCCATGCTTGCCGTCGCCCTGACGGACAATATCTGGGTGTATCTGCCCCTCAGCCTGGCCGGGCCGTTCTATTACGCCAAACCCGCCAACCAGTGGGCCACTCTGATTCATCCCTATCTTCCCCCCTGGCTCTTTCCGCGCCGCCCTGAAACGATCCGCTGGTTCTTCGAGGGCATCCCGCAGGGCCAAATGATCCCCTGGGCCGACTGGGCCGCCGCCCTGACGCCCTGGTTCGTTTTCGCGGCCCTGTTCTATATGATGATGTTCTGCGTGACCACGCTCCTGCGGCGGCAGTGGACGGACCGGGAACACTTCAGCTTTCCCATCGTCCAGATCCCGGTGGAGGTCGCCGCCGCCGGGGAGAACCGATCCGGCAGCCTGCTCGCTTTACCCATCTTCTGGACAGGGATGAGCGTCCCCCTGGGCCTTCACCTCCTGAACGGCCTCGCGATGCATATTCCCGCCGTGCCGTCTCTGAGGCTGGTCATTCCCCTCGATCCGCTCTTCCACAACCGCCCCTGGACGGAGCTTCAGCCGATGTCTCTCTATATCGTCTTTGCGGTGATCGGGTTCGGCTTTTTATTGCCCCTGGAGATCTCCTTTTCGTTCGCCTTCTTTTATCTTTTTTACAAGGTGGAGTGCTATTTCGGAGGCGTCTGGGGACTGGAGATGCCGTGGGCGCAGGGGTATATCTCCCGAGAGTTCTGTCAGAACCAGGAGATCGGGGCCTCGATAGCCCTCTTCGGGGGGATCCTCTACGCCGCCCGGCTTCATCTGAAGGAAGCCTGGCGAGCCGCCCTGCGCCCGAAGTCGCCGGAAGACGCCGGGGAGCCGATGCGCTACCGTTCCGCCTTCCTGGGCCTGGCCTTCAGCCTGGCGGGGATGGGAGTCTGGCTGTGGGCCGCAGGCGTCGCGCCCCTGATGGCGGCCCTATTCCTCCTGCTGTCCGTCCTGGTCGGGGTGGTGTGCGCCTGGGCGGTCACGGGAGGCGGGCAGTTCTTCCTCCAGAACACCTTCGCCCCTCTGGAGGTGATGAACAAGGGACTCGGCTCGCTCGCGGTCGGCGCAAGGAGCCAGACCATGCTGCGGATAACCCAGATGATCTTCGTATTCGATGTCCGCGCCCAGGCGATGCCCACCCTGCTGCACGGCTACAAGGCCGCCGACGCCGGAGGGGTGGCCCGTTCCTATATGCTGCGGGCGATGACTCTGTCCGCCTTTGTGACCCTGATCTTCGGGCTGGCGCAGCAGGTGTGGTACGTCAACCACTACTCCGGCCTCAAGCTCGGCACCTGGCTCTACCTGGACGCCCCGCAGCTTCCCTCCCAGCAGATCGCCGCCGCCCTGCTCAACCCGGTGTGCCCCGGCCTGGGAGCCTTTTTCACGATGGCCGGAGGGGCGCTGCTGACGGTCTTCCTGCTGGCGATGCGAGCGCGGCACCTCTGGTTCCCTCTCCACCCCATCGGCTTCGCCTTCGCGGGCAGCTATGCGATGTACACCGTCTGGTTTTCCTTCCTGCTGGGATGGTTCTGCAAGCTGCTCGTCACCCGCTACGGCGGCATGAAGGGCTTCCTGCTGCTGCGCCCCTTTTTCATCGGCATGATCCTGGGGGACGGTCTGGTCGCCTCCTTCTGGTCCATCGTCGGCGTAATCACCCGGGTGGGCTATCCGGCCTTCAGCGGGATTTCGTAGAGGCCATTTCCGGCAGCGCCCCGGCGATCTCATCTATGGCCTTCGCATACTCGTCCCGCGCCCGGGCGATGCAGTTCGCCGCGCGGGCGCGCAGGCCGGGGTCGGCGAACTCCTCGGGGCTGCGGCGCGGAAACAGGCTGCGGCAGTCCTCCAGAAAACCGACTTCCTGGCTGAAGTGGCGGGCCGCATTTCGAAATCGCGCCCCGGCCTTCGGATGCTTAGCAGCCATCTCCAGCATAAAGCGGGAGGCCGCCCGGTGAGTGTTGGGATAGATGGACAGGCAGTAGGACAGCCCGGCAGGGTCGGGTTTCCATTCATCCTCTCCCCGGAAGATCGCGGCCCATCGGTCGTAGGCTTGTAGCCCTTCCGCCAGCCCCTTCTCGTTCTGCTTGCGGGCATGGGCGACCGCTTCTTGCAGGGCGGCGATTTCGGCGCCGCGGGCGTCGAAAGTCCCGACCTTTTTACCGACCAGGATGACCGGCCTGCTCATCACATCCAGGAAAGGGATCGGATGCGTTTCCGGGGCGCGGGCGTAAGCGGCTCCGGGCTTGCTCATGGCCTCATAGGAGCCGCGTCCCAGCAGCGCCTTTGCCGAAGGATCATAGCCGCAGACGACATCCCATTCGTAATAAGTAAAGGCGCTCCAGACAAGCGCCGGCCTGCCTGCCTGTATCGCCGCTCTGACCTTCTTCAGAACGGCTTCCAGCCTGCCCGGCTCCGCGGCTTCTTTCTGGCTGAGATCGAGCGCCGTCGCTTCATAGCCCATCAACCGGACAAGGTCCTCTGTCGACATGGCGCAGGAGCAGGTGGGGGCGCAGAGACACGGCCCGGCGATGCGAAACGCGGCCCCGGATATCCCCTGCAAATACTCCGGCGTATATTTCTCGCCCCGGTAAGACAAAACGACCCGCACTCCCTCGAAGACCGGCTCCGTCACACGATAGCGGTCCACCCCTTTGATCGCCACCTCTCCCATAACCTGCCCTTTCTTTGCCGTTTTCCCGCTTCCCGGTACGCTTATGGCAAGCAACAAGATAAAAGCCAGGAGTGCCGCCGCCCGCCTGTTTTTTCTCGAACCGTTCTCCACTCCGATCATCTCCTCTGTCTGCCTGTTTTGACCACCACTCCATCATAGCACAAACGAACGAAGCTGTCAAACAAAAGTTTTATTCATGGAACTTTATTTGAAAGGGCGAACACAAGGTTCGCCCCTACGACCGTGTATCGAATGGCGACCGATCTTGAAAATAAACGCTGTCGCTCGTATGGAACAGGGGATCAGGCCGATTCCCCCGAATATAAGCCCAAACGACCGCAAGCGGAGGCTGTCATGACCCGAGTAACCGTCTGCAATCCCTTATGCCGGACACCCCTTTCGCTCATTATCGATGATTCCTGCCCGGTGATCAATCTGACCTACTACTGGATCACGCAGCGGCATGAGTGGAAGGCCAAATACCACCCCGGAACGCCGCCCGACGCCTGGGAGGGAGACCCGGACAAAATCGCCTCTCTTCCCCGCACTATCCCCGCCGATTTCGCCCGGAAGTGGGGCGAGTGGTGCGGGGAGAACGGGATCAAGGGAAAGTTCAGCTTCATCCCCTTCCCGGCGGGCGTCGGGAGGGTGGACCAGGGGTTCAAGGACTACCCGGCTGTCGATATGGAGCGGTGGATGAAGGTGACCAAAGAGATCATCTGGCCCAATTTCGACCTGACCCCGGAGATGCTGACCCATACCCGCGTGGTGGACCTGAAAACCTGGCAGTTGACCGATCTCTGGGAACAGGGTGAATGGGTAGACCCGCCCGTGGAGCTGCTGACTGCTTATATCACCGCCGCCATGCAGCTTCTAAAAAACGCAGGCATCCCCTGCGAGGGCGTGACCAGTCCCGGCGCGTTCGGGGGAAAGAAGGAGGAAGCCCACGCCCGCGCCACCCTGGAAGCGGCCCTGGCCGTCAACGACAATCCCCGCCCCTTCTACTTTTTGCGGATGACCCGCGGGGAGGAAATGCCGGAAATTCCCATCTGGCACGCGCAGAAGGAGAAAGGGATCGCTATCGCCAGCATCTTCGGGTGTGCGGGCGACTGGTTCGGCAGTTGGACGGGCTACGACGCAGGCGACCCCGACCTCTTCATCACCGAGGATTTGCAGGGAGGGCGGTTGCCACAGGTGCTGGCCCAGGAGGCCCCTTGCGTCCTGGTCGGCCACTGGCCCGGCTTCTATTTCGGAGGGGAGGAGGTCGGCCTGAATGTGCTGAAAGAGGTCAAGCGCAGGCTGGACGCCTACGACCCGGACGGCACGAAAACGCTCTGGATGAAAAACAGCGAAATCGGCCACTACTGGATGGCAAAAGAGTTGAGCGATATCACGCCCCGCGAAGGGGAAAACGGTGAAGGCGTTGTCGAGGTCAACACCCGCTTTCCGTCTGAACGATTCACCCTTGCAATGGACGCCCCGGCCCGGTTTGTCCGGGTGAATGGCGCTGAACTGAAACCGGCCCGCTCCCGCCTCGACTTCCGAAGCGGTGCCTTTATGACCGAAGGCCACCGGACATATATCGCCTTCGACCTGAAGGACGGGAAAACGGAGATAGCCTATCAAAAATCGTAGGGGCGCACCGATGTGCGCGCCCTTTCAAAAGGGGCAGACACGCAGGTCTGCCCCTGCCCTCAGAAAATTGCACCGGAAACAGAGGGGTCGTCTTTGGACGGTTCCCGCCGATGATGCTCCGGACAGAGCGCCATCGCTTCGATAAGCGCCCGCACCACCGCCGAATCGCTCCCTGGCCGAACCGGGACGCCGCCGCTCTTTGGCCCGCACGCAAGGCTGACAGGCTCCACATCCGGGCTGTCTGCCTTGATAGATGAAAGAATCTCTCTCAGGGCGGTCATGCTCTGCTCCTTTCTCCGCTGTGACGATTCATTCGCAAACCGGCTCTCGCAACAGAAAGGCTTTCATGACCTTATTATAGCACAATGCGCCTAGAAAATCAAACATTTGTTCTATATAATTTTTCGCCACCGATGAATACGGATAAAAGCAGGATGGACACCGATGATTTTCAATCTGTATTCATCTGTATTCATCCGTATTCATCCGCTCTGATCGGTGTGCATCGATGGCGAAAAAGAGGCCCTCCACACATCCTATTTTTTCTGCAAAAATAGCGTCATCTCGATTACGGTAGGAGATGCTTGCGGCTCTGTTGAAATATTTATTGGATTTCTTGAACGGCGAGGTGATCCCGATGGCGCGCAGCGCAACCGTATGGACAGCATGGCCCGGGGCTATATCCTATGTGGAGTTCCTCGACGGGCCGGGAGAGAATCGGCATGTCGAATGGGTCAACGGAGAGGTGATCGAATTGCCCCCGGTTACGGCGGAGCGCAATCGCATCGGTCGGTTTCTTGTCGTTATTCTCAACACATACATTGAAAATAACCGCTCAGGAGCCTTGTTCTACGAGCCTTTTCAGATGAAAACCGGTCCCGGGCTGCCGGGCCGGTCGCCTGATGTTATGTTTCTAGCCAGGGAACATCTTTTCCGCCAGAAGCGAACGCACCTGCAAGGCCCTGCCGGCCTTGCAGGTGCGTTCGTCAGCCCGGGCAGCGCCGAGCAGGACGCCATCGTGAAATTTAGGGAATACGAGCAGGGGGCATCCGCGAGTACTGGTTGATCGACCCGCAGCAAAAAGAGGCTCGCTTTTTCAAACTGTCCGAAGAGGGCCGTTATAGCCCGGCCCCCATCGAAGAAGGCATCTTCCGCAGCCAGATTCTGGAAGGCTTCTGGCTGAAAATCGGATGGCTCTGGCAGGATCCGCCTCCGCCTCTGCTCGCCGTCCTGAAGGAATGAGGAGTTCTATAGATGCATCCGGCGGTATCGGAGATCGAGGTGTCTCAGCAGGAGGCGGGCAGGCGGCTCGATGCCTTTGTCGCTGCCCAGATACCGGAACTGTCGCGCTCCGCTGCGGAGCGCCTGGTAGCATCGGGTCATATCCTGATCGGCGGCCGCCCGGCGAAACCTTCCTACAAGGTGCGTCCCGGGGAGCGCGTTACGGTCAGCGTTCCCCCGCCCGAACCGACCGAGATCCTGCCGGAAGCCATTCCCCTCGATATTCTTTACGAGGACAGCGATCTTGTGGTGATCAACAAGCCCCGGGGGATGGTGGTTCATCCTGCCGCCGGGGCGCATTCGGGAACCCTGGTGAACGCCGTTCTGGCCCACTGCGACGATCTTTCCGGTATCGGGGGCGAAGAACGGCCCGGCATCGTCCACAGGCTCGATAAGGACACCTCCGGGGTGATGGTGGTCGCCAAATCGGACCGGGCGCATCGGGATCTGGCCCGGCAGATTCAGGCCCGGTCCGCCAAAAGGCGCTATCACGCCCTCCTCTGGGGCGACCCGGCTTTCGAAACCCGGACGGTGGAAGCCGCTATCGGGCGGCATCCGGTGGACCGCAAGAAGATGGCCGTTCTCCCGGAGTTGGGCCGCCTGCGCTCCCGCCCGGCCCTGACAGAGATTCGAATACTGGAGCGTTTCGGCGACATGGCGCTGGCGGAAGCCCGCCTCCAGACCGGCAGGACGCATCAGATCAGGGTGCATACCGCCCACATCGGCCATCCGGTGGTCGGCGACCCGGTTTACGGCGGGGCGCGGGAAATCCGGGGGCCGGGGCGCAGGAACAGGGGGTGGCTGGCCCGCCTCCTCCAGCGATTGAGCGCCCTGGAGGGCCAGATGCTTCACGCCCACACCCTCACCTTCTTTCACCCGGTGACAGGAGAGGAGATGTCTTTCTCCGCCCCCATGCCGGAGGACATGGCCTCCCTGCTCCGCCTGCTGCGAGAAGGGGCCGATCTTTAAGGATATAAAGATAGAATGCCTGTCTATAAAGTTTCCGCCATCGTCCTCCGGCGACGGAACCTGGGGGAAGCCGATAAGATCGTGACCTACCTGGCCCGCGAGCGGGGCAAGCTCAGCATCGTGGCGAAGGGGTCGCGCAAGCCGACAAGCCGCCTGGCGGCGGCCACGGAGCTTTTCGTCTACTGCCGCCTGGTGGCCGCCACAGGCCGGAACCTGGATGTCCTCACCCAGAGCGAAACCCGGCATCCGTTTCTGGGCCTGCGGGAAGACCTGAACCGCTTCGCCCATGCCGCTTACCTGTCCGAAATCGTCGACAGGGCGGTGGAGGAACACGACCCGCACCCCGACCTCTTCGATCTCCTGCTGGCCGCCTTCTACCAGATGGAATCTGGGCGCGATCCCGAACTGGTCTCTCCGACCTTTATCGTTCAAGCCGCCTCCCTGCTGGGCTATCAGCCCGAACTCGAAACATGCGTGCGCTGCGCCCGCCCTCTGGAAGAGCCGCAACTGGGCTTCAGCCCCACGCTGGGAGGGCTGCTCTGCTCTGCCTGCTCGCAGGCGGCCCCGGATATCCTGCCTTTCTCGCAGGGCGCGCGGGTCGTGCTGCGGCAGCTCCGCACCGCCGAAACCGCCGATCTCGACCGGCTGCGCCCGCCCCGGAACATCCGGCGGCAGATTCAGGAAGCGATGGAGGCTCACCTGAAGCACCACCTCTCCACCGGCCTGAAAAGCACGGATTTTTTGCACCGGCCCAGGCCCGTCGCGCAGGAATAATGCCTTTCACAGCCAATACGTCTTCATCAAACAATCGGAGGAGCGTCTTATATGTCCATTCGTCCTGTGATTATCTCGACCTGGCCTTTCGGCCTCGCCGCCAACGAGGCGGCGGCGGCGGCGCTCGCATCGGGCGGGAACTGCCTGGATGCCGTGGAAAAGGGCATCAATGTGGCGGAAGACGACCCGGAGGTGACCAGCGTCGGATTCGGCGGGCTGCCCAACGCCCAGGGGATCGTGGAGGTCGATGCGGCGGTTATGTACGGGCCGACTCACGGCGCGGGCAGCGTGGCGGGCGTCCGCGGCCTCAAGAACCCGATCTCCCTGGCTCGCAAGGTGATGCAACATTCCCGGCATGTCATGCTGGTGGGAGAGGGAGCGCGAGAATTCGCCCTCCGGCACGGCTTCCCCTTCACCGAGATGCTGACCGAACCGGCTCGCGCCAAATGGATTCAGTGGCTCCTCAAAACCTATCCCCTGCCTCCCGGCAAAACCCACGACACCATCGGCATGGTGGCCCTCGACGCCAGCGGCGATCTCGCGGTCGGCTGCTCGACCAGCGGCTATGCCTGGAAAGAGCCGGGCCGGGTGGGAGATTCGCCCTTGATCGGCTCCGGCCTCTATGTGGATAACGAGGTCGGGGGCGCGGCGGCGACCGGCCTCGGGGAATCGATCCTCAAATACTGCCTGAGCTTCCTGGTGGTCGAGGGAATGCGGCAGGGCCTTTCCCCACAGACCGCCTGCGAAGCCGCCCTCCGCCGGATGAAAAGCCGTGAAGCCGAATATCCGGATGCCTGGGCGGGCCTGGTGGCCCTGAACAAAGCGGGAGAATACGGGGCCGCCTGCTGCGGGCACAGCGATTTCCCCTATGCCCTCCACCGGGGCGGAAAGAACGAAGTCCTGACCTATTCGCCCCGCCCGGAGTAGCCATCACGCATCTATGAACATGAACCCGGCAGAGCGGCGCATTATCATCGGTCATCTCTGGGCCTGCCTGGGCTTCCTTTTCGTGTGGCTCCGACTGCCCCACGTCCGGGCGCAGATCGCTCCTTACGGCGGCCTGGTCTGGCTTGTGTTCGCCCTTGCCCTGGTTTCGGCAGGCTTGCGGAGCTGGTGGCTCCTGAAGGGAAACGGCAAGCCGCTTTATTCCTATCTGTTCGTGGCAGGGGACGCCCTCTTTATCGGCGTGGGTGTCCGGCTGACCGGGGGCATCCGGAGCGAATTGATCCTCTTCGCCTACCTGCCGCTCCTTTCGGGCGCTCTGGACGCGCACCGATGGGGCTTCCTGCGGATGGGAAGCCTCATGTTTTTTTCTCTCCTCCTTGCCACCTGGCCCGATGCCTGGACTGCGGAATACGCCGGACAACTGCTGACCAAAGCGTTCTTCCTCTTCCTGGTCGGGTCGTTCGCCCGGTATCTCGGATTTCTGGAGCAGCAGCGCATCCGGGAGATCGCCGCCTTGAGAGAGGAAATCGCTCTCGCCGAGGAGCGGAACCGCTTCGCCCGCGAGATCCACGACGGCCTGGGGCACACCCTGGTCGATGCCGTCCTGAGCCTGGAGGTGGCCGGTCGCCTCTTCGAAAAGGAGCCGGAGGAAACGAAGGCCATCCTCAAGGAACAGGCCGATCTGCTGCGGCAGGGGCTGGATGACGTGCGCCACCTGGTCTTTCATCTGCGCCCTCTGAGCCTGGAAGCCGAAGGGCTGCTGCCCGCCCTGGAAAAGCACCTCCGCCAGTTCGCGGAACGCTCCGGCGCTCGAACCGAATTCAAAGTGACAGGCAGCCCCGACCGCCTCCAGCCCGCCGTCGAGATGGCCCTGGCCCGGATCGTGCAGGAAGCCCTGACCAATGCCGCCAAACACGCCCGGGCGCAGCATATCACCGTCTCTCTGGAGTTTCAGGAGGACCGCATCGCCTGCTCCATTCGCGACGACGGAGCGGGCTTCGACCCGGCGCAGCTTTCCTCCAAACCGGGCGGCTTCGGCCTGCACACCATGCGCGAACGCGCCGAACACCTGGGCGGCAGGCTGGATGTCCGCACCACGCCCGGCCAGGGAACCGAGATATCGGTGCAACTGCCGCGCAACCCCTGAAAAACGGCCGGTTTGATGTTCGCTCCTATTGGATTGACGGAAAGGGCTTTTTGCGATATACTGTGAGTAAGCATAGATATCGGGCGCAGAAGGATGGTGTTGGCAATGAAAGCCTGCCGTCAGTGCGGGCAACTGCTGGACATCCGGGCCACCCCTGACAGGGGAGGCGTTCTCCGCCGCCTGCCGGGAACCGCTGCCCGGAGATGGGGCTATGTCTGCCCCTCCTGTCAAGCCGTTGAGGATGCCCGGCATATAGGCGTTTGCTATGCCTGCCGCTTACCTTTAGACCTCGATGACCTCCACACCCTGGATTGGCCCCAGGGATCCACCATCCGCATCATCCGCCGGTGGGATTTCGAGGAAGGGGTGGTGGCCTCCGCCGCCGACTATTACCACCTGGAATGCTATAACCACCTGCCGTCCCAGCCGCTGGACGCTCCCTACCCGGAAGCGCCTTTTCCTCTGAGCCTGATGCTGGTCTCCATGACCTCTCTGGGGTTCTTCTTTTTCTCCGGCAACCTGATCCGATGGATCATATGGAGAACGACCCTGCCTTAATCCAGGACAGGCAGTTCGGGCATTTCTGGCCTGACCGCCCGGTGGTCCACCCTGACCCCTTTCGACATCCCCCTGAACTCCCGGATGAAATCTACCAGGTTCTGCGCCGCCCCCTCGACGATGGCTTTCCCCTTTTCTTTGGTGGCGAGCGTCGGCGCTCCGGAAACCCCGTTGGGCGTCGCCGTGCTGGCCCAGAGAACCACCTTCATCGGCTTCCAGCCTTTGGTCAGGTCGGCCCCGACGAATCGAGATCCGACGCCCCCGGAAGCCCCTCCGAAGTGGTCCTCCGCCTTCTCCATCTTGACTTTGCTTTCGTCCAGATAGAGATAGGCGGAGGTTTCCAGCTCGCAGGCATGGCCCGCGCCGCCATAGCCCGTTTCCCGCACCGCCTCGAACGCCTCGACAGCCAGATTGATCCACAAAGTAGAGGCGACAATCGCATCGGTTTCCAGGGTGGCGCGGCGGGCGATGAATTCGCACAGATGCTCGTTGGAGCCGTGCCCGTCGATGATGACGATGCGGTCAAAACCCGAATGGACGACGCTTTTGCACACATCCAGGCAATATTCGATGAAATGCTCATAGGTGACATGGATCGTGCCGGGGAAATCGAGGCCGTGTTCGTTGTAGCCGTAGGGGATGGTGGGCATCACCAGCGTCTCCCGCGGGGCCAGATGCGCCGCGGCGACGCACACGCTGCGAGCCAGGAAATTATCCACATCCAGCGGCAGGTGCGGCCCGTGCTGCTCCGTGCTGCCGATAGGCAGCAAAACGACTTTCCCGGCTTGGGCTGCCTCGTTGATCTCCGGCCAGGTCAGGTCTTCATAGAAAACGGTATCCAGAGAGTCCATGATCAAAGCTCCTTTCGTTACGAATGTCGGCGGCTTCGCGAAAGCCGGGCCACGCCTTCCGGGTTGAGTTCGATGCCCAGGCCAGGGGCGTCGGGGATGGAAAGCATCCCGTCGGCATCCAGCTTCATGGGCGCGGCGGCGATCTCCTCGATATAGGGGGACGGGGTCAGGTATTCCACATAGCGGGCGACCGGCATGGCGGCGACCAGTTGCAGGTCTGCGGCCAGCCCGACCGCTGTGTTCCAGCCGTGGGGAACCATCTCGATATTGTGGTCATAGGCCGCCCACGCGATGCGTCTTCCCTCCGACAGCCCTCCGCATTTGGTGACATCCGGCTGGACGATATCGACCGCGCCCTGCTCGATCCAGGGAAGAAAAGACTGCCGCCGGGTCAGCACTTCGCCGGTAGCGATGGGCAGAGGGGCGTGTTCTCGCAGCTTCTTGAAGCCTTCGAGGTCATCAGGGGGAAGGGCCTCCTCGAACCAGGCCACCCGGTAATCGGCGAGCATCCGGGCCGTCTCTACCGCCCATTTATAGCCGTGCGGCCAGAACTGATCGGATCCGCCGGCATCGACCATCAGCTCCACATCGGGGCCGACCGTCTCTCGGGCGGTCTTGACCAGCAGTTCGTCATACTGACAGTTGATTCGCCCGAAGTGGTGCCAGCCCAGCTTCAAGGCTCTGAAGCCCCTGGACACCGCGGCCAGCAGTTTCTCTTGCAGGAGGGGCGGCTCCTCGAACAGCAGGGAACCGTAGGGCTTGACCCTCTCGCGGTAGCGGCCCCCCAGCAGCCGGGAGACCGGCTGCCCGGTCGCCTTGCCCAGCAGATCCCAGAGCGCGATATCGATGCCGCTGATGGCATGGGTGACAGCCCCGCCGCGGCCCTGCCAGAAGGTCATCTGGTGCAGCTTCTCCGAGACCCGCTCCGGCTCGATGGCGTACTCTCCGATCAGGAGCGGCCTGAGCAGCCTCAGCGAGGCGTCCACCAGGGCCTGGCTGGTATAGCAACTGCCCAATCCGACCGGCCCTTCGTCGGTGCGGACTTCGATCAGGGTATGCAGATTTTCCTCGGGGTCGAACCGGTCCTCCCACCCGCCGTCGGGCGTTTCCCCGAGCAGAGGAATGGTTTCGATATCTATTATTTTCATGGCAACCTCAAAGCGGACTATCGAAATTCAGGCTTTATTCGCCGCCGGTCGGGGGGAATCCTCCGGGCAGTAGTGTCCTGTTTATATCTTTTCATGACAAGAAGGGAAATGAGGGCATGAAGAGAAGGAATGAAACAGCTTATTCATGCATAGGAGGCGTTCATGGCGACCGTCGAACCGAAAGAAACGAACGAATTATTCGCAAACCCCGGGATGGGTTGGCAGACCTTCCACCGCTTCGCCGATGAGGACAGGGCGCTGGAGGGCCTGCCCAGCAGTTCCGCCTATTTCCGCTTCTACTGGAAGGAACTGGAACCGGCGGAAGGGCAGATCGATTTCGAGAAGCTGGATTCTCTGCTGGCCCGCGCGCGCCGGGCGGGACAAAAGCTGGCTTTCCGGGTGATGTGCGCTGGAACCGATAAGGATCCCCTCTACGTGCCTCGGTGGCTGAAAGAGCAGGGCTGCAAAGGGTTCGATTACAGATACCAGGGCAGCGAGGTGGACTGCTGGATCCCCGATTTCGATGACTCGCTCTTCCGCAAGGCGCATTTTCGGCTGATCGAAGAGCTTGGCAAACGCTATGACGGCCACCCCGATGTCGACCTGCTCGATATCGGATCGGTAGGGCTTTGGGGCGAATGGCATATGAGCGGAACGCTGGTGGACGTCCCCTCGCAGGAAACCTGCTTCGAGATCATCGACGCCTACTGCCGCGCCTTTCCGAACACGCTCAAGGCGATGCTTCTGGATGGGGCCGATGCCCTGCGGCACGCCACCGGCAAAGGATGCGGCTGGCGGGCCGACTGTCTGGGCGATATGGGCGGCTTCTCGAAGACCTGGAACCACATGGATCACTGCTACCGCCAGACGGTGGCGGAAAGCGGCTCCCAGGATGTCTGGAAAACGGCCCCGGTCGCCTGGGAGAGCTGCTGGGATATGCGGAAATGGAAGGCGGAGGGTTGGGACATTCCCTATATCTTCGACTACGGCCTGGGGTTCCACGCCAGCTATATGAACAACAAATCGGCCCCGATCCCGGAGGGAACCCGTCCGGAGGTCGAACGGTTCCTGAAAAAACTGGGATACCGCCTGGTTCTCCGAAAGCTGGAACACCCGGACAGCGTTCGCGCCGGCGACTTTTTGCCGATCCGGATGGAATGGGAGAATGTCGGCGCGGCCCCGCCCTACCGGAACGACCGTGTGGCGTTCTGCCTGTTCGATTCCGAAGGGCGGGAGGTCGTCGCCTATCCGGGCAGCCGCGAGGTCCGCGGCTGGCTGCCGGGCCACCTCTCCGTTCAGGATTCCATCGAGATGCCTTTTGAGATTCGGCCCGGCCATTACGCTTTGGCTGTCGGGGTTGTGGACACACAAAGCCACGCCCCATCGGTGAAGCTGGCAATTGAGGGCGGAGACGACATCGGCTGGCATCCCCTGAGCCGAATCGAGGTCAAGGCCGCCTGATCGCTTCCGGGAACTAAAGCCGCCAGCCTTGCGATTGTAAAGGAAAGCGGCTCGACATCGCCCATCGGATATGCGGACTTCGGGCCTTCCCTGCGCCGAAGGCCCCGGTTGATATGCAGAGGAGATTGCTATGCTGACGCACGTGAAGTTTCTCATGCTTCTGGTAGGGGTTTTGCTGGCAAGCGGCTGTCAGAGCCAGAATCCTATAGGGGAGCGCGGGCCAAAGCCGCCGAACCCCCAAAACGGCAGCGCCCGGGAAGATCGTTTCTGGGCAAGGGCACTTCAGGAAATCTATAAATCGCCGGAGGAGTTAAAGGCCCAGCATAAAAGGGAGCTGCGGAAAGGAATTGTCTATCGTAAGCTGATCCACGGCGACCCTGGCAAGAAGACGGTGGCCCTCACCTTCGACGACGGCCCGCACCCTGACTATACACCCAGGCTGCTAGCGATCCTCCGGAAATACCATGTCAAAGCGACCTTTTTCGTGGTCGGCTTTATGGCGGAAAAGCACCCCGAACTCATCGAAGCCGAAGCGGCGGCAGGAGAGGAGATAGGCAACCACACCTACCACCATGTCAACCTGACCCGCATCCCGGAAAACGAGGTGCGAACCGAATGGCAGGCGTGCAACGATGTGATTCAGGCCATTACCGGCAAGGCGATGACGACCTGCCGGCCTCCCGGCGGGGACTACGATGCCGCCGTGATCCAGGCGGCCCAGGAGCAGGGATTGACCACCGTTTTGTGGACCGATGATCCCGCCGATTACGCCCGGCCCTCCGATGCCGTGCTGGAGCAGAGAACGCTGAGCCGCATCCGCAACGGGGCGGTGATCCTGCTGCATGACGGGGTGCAGCAAACCATCGATATCTTGCCTCAGATTATCGAGCGCCTGCAAAGGCAGGGCTACCGCTTTCAGACTGCCTCCGAAATGGCGAAGGATGCCGGCCGGCTTCCCCCTGAAAAGCTGGCATCGTCCGGAAGCAGGCGATAGCGCCGGACGGGGTGGCAGGGGAACCGGAGCAGGCGGGTTTGCGTAAAAGAGTTCGGGGGCAAGCGTCATGTCGACAGACCCATATATCGATCAATTCGGCGGCGGCGATTTCCCCCAGCCGCCGCCGAAGCCTTTGCCCGCTGCTTCCGCAGCCGGCAAAGAGCCATCCCCGGCCGGAGACCGCCAGGGCACCGCCAAGCCCGGCCGGCTTCTCGCCCTGGACGCCTTCCGCGGACTGACCATCGCGCTGATGCTGCTGGTGAACAACATCGCCCTGAATACGGCGACCCCGGCTCAGTTGACCCACGCTCCCTGGAACAGCGGGGTGCGCCTGGCCGATTTTGTCTTCCCCTGGTTCCTTTTCTGTGTGGGCGTGGCGATCCCGTTCTCTGCCGCTTCTCTCGTCCGAAAAGGGGTACCCCCCTGGCGGCGAGATCTCAAAATCCTGATGCGGGCCGCCGTCCTGGTGCTGCTGGGCTGCCTGATCGACAGCAGCCTGAGCAAACGTCTCGTTTTTACGCTGGGAGTCCTCCAGATCATCGGGCTTGCCTATCTGGTGGGAGCCATGCTCTACGACCTTCCCCTCTCCCGCAGGCTGTGGATCGCAGGCTTTTTCCTGACCGCCTACTGGATCGTGATCAAGTTCGTGCCGATTCCGGGGGCGGGAACCGGAGTCGTCCAGGAGAGTCAGAACGTCATCCGGCATATCAACGACACTTATTTGTTCTCCATCCGGCTGGCCGGGCTGCCCTCGGTGGTCCCGACCGCCGCCCTGGTGCTGATCGGCACGGCTGTCGGCGACCTGCTGAGACAAGAGTCAAGCCATCTCCGCAAAATGCTGTTTCTGTTGGCGGGCGGCCTCGGATTGGTGGCCGGGGGGGCCCTCTGGGACATGAGTCTGCCCTTCAACAAGGCCATTTGGACGCCCTCTTATATTCTCCTGACTGCCGGAACCGGCTCCCTAGTTCTCGCTTTCCTTTATCTCCTGATCGATGCCAACGGCTGGCGGAAATGGCCCTACCCCCTCCTGGTCTTCGGCTCGAATGCGATCCTGGCCTATGTCGCTCCCATCCTGGTGAAGGTCTTGATCCTCCAGGAATGGCGGGTGCAGGAATCTCCGGGTAAAACCGTTCCGGCGCTACAATGGCTTCTCGATGTCAGCGTCGCTCATCTGGGCCGGATAGCAGGCGGGTGGATGTATACCATCGGCTACATCGCGGTCTGGTGGCTGATTCTCTGGCAGCTTTACCGGAATAAGGTGTTTTTAAGGGTTTGAAATCCAAAAGGAGCATGGCGAGTTCCTATGATAGAAAAGATCAACCTGTTTCTGGACAGGTTCGTTCTCCCCTGGCCGGTCAAATTCCTGACGCATCGGTTCGTTATCCTGGCAACGATCCTGATGCTGGTTCCCCTCATCGCCTGGAAAGTGAACCAGGTCTTCGTGCTGGCCGTCAACAGCTACCTGAATACGATGAGCGTGGCCGTCAGCTCGATTGTCCTCCTGTACGCCACCATCAGTGAAATCCGGGACAGGAAGATTGCGGAGGCGCAGGAGAAGCGGGCGCAGGAAGACCACACCCATGTGGTGGAAATGCACCAACTGGTACTGGACACCATGCGCGCCCAGCATGAGGAAATCGAGGATTTAAGGGAAATTCTGGCCCATATCCAGGGCAGGCCCTACGAGCGGCGGTCCGGCTCTTCTCGCCTGGCGGTCGATCTGAGGGCTTTGCACCCCAGAGGCCAAGACCGCTTTTCCCGCCACGATTACAGGGAACGCCTGAAAGGCCATACCCCCGGCGCTCTACACCGACATCCTGAAGAGGCCGCAGACCGCCCTGATGAAGCCGACAGTGCTTCTTTGTGAAGGGGGCGAAGGCTTTCTTTCTCCGCCCCTGGCTCAACGTCAACCGGCCAGGCCGGCCTTTCGCCAGACATCCTGAAGGGCTTCCGCGGTCATCCGGGCGGCCTCGATGGGAGCCAGCCCGCTCAGCTTTTTGCTGAAGGGTTCCGGGGTGATGGGGCCGTCGTAGCCGATGGCCTTGAGGAGCCGGAGGAAGCCTACCAGATCGATGACGCCAGTTTCGCCGGGAAGACAGCGGATATTGTCGATCTGCTCGTCCACAGGAACACCGGCGGGAGCGTCGTTGACATGAACGTAGACGACTCGCTCCGGCCTGACCCTGCCCAATGCCTCCAGGGTGCCGCCGGAGGTGTACCAGTGCCAGCAGTCGAGCAGCAGGCCGACATTGCCTGTGCCGATCCGGTCTCCCAGGTCCAGCATCCCTTTCATCGTATAGATGAACTCGTATTGATGCCCGGCCCGCAGCGTTTTCGGCCCGATGAACTCCAGCCCGATAGAGCAGCCGTAGTCCTTCAGCACCCGGGCGATGGCACCGAATCGCTTCACATGCCACTCGATATTTTCCTCCAGAGGGGTATCGTCGGAGAAGGGAAGAATCCAGGTGCAGGTGCGGGTGCAGCCAATGGATTGCCCCGCATTCGCGAAGCGCGGCAGGCTCTTGATCTGCTCCTGGAACGCTTCCTCCGGCGCGCGCCAGTCGAGGGGCAGGCCCCACCCTCCGGGCCGGATGCCCGACTCCTCGAAACGCGCCTTCACTGCCTCCGCCGATTCCTGCTCGATCAGGTTGGCGATTTCCCCGATGGAAAGCTCCACCCCTTCGAATCCCGTCGCCTTCGCCAGATCAATTGCCTTCGCCAGATCCGCCCCGATGCCGATGGCCCCCGGGCTCAAACATGTAAACATGGTCGCCGCCTCCTCAAATTAATGAAAGCCTTTGTTTGGCTATAAGAGAAAACCGTATCGATTAGGTCTGCGAGGGCGAAGCCCGAAGCCATATCCAGGGTATCGCTCACCCACAGAGCCTTCGCCTGCATTTGGTACGCTGGAGATTGCCGCAAAGCTAAAGCTCCTCGCAGACGGTATCGACTACGCTCTTATAGATGCTCACGCCAAAACTATTGTATATATCTTCGCACCATCGGGGCCACCTCCTTCTGGGTCTCCAAACTATTTCTCGACAGGGAAAGCCGGAGCGCATCGCGAATCATTAGGCAGAAATCGAGCGGTTCGCCCTCAAATCTGGCGAAGCATCGAGGAGGTCTTTATGGAGCGAATAGGAACAGCGGTGATCGGGGTCGGGAAGATGGGAGAGCCTTATGTGCAGGCGCTTTCCCAACTGCCGACCGCAAAGCTGGTGGCGGTCTGTGATATCGCGCCCGAACTGGCCGGGGCGGTTTCCGGGCGATGGGGCGTGCCGGGCTACACCGACTACAGGGAAATGCTGGCAAAGGAAAAGGATATCCGGGCCGTGTGCGTCTGCACCTCGGATCAGGCGCACCGGGAGCCGTGCGTGACGGCGGCAGAGATGGGCAAGCACATTCTCGTGGAAAAGCCCCTGGCCCTGACGGTGGAGGACGGGGAGGCCATCATCGGAGCGGCCCACAGCGCGGGTGTCAAGCTGATGGTCGGCCAGATTCTGCGCTTCGATCCCCGATACGCCGGGGCGTACCAGGCCGTGCAGGAGGGGAAGATCGGGGAGCCGATCCACTCCTTCGTGCGCCGCAACAACATCCTGGCAAGCGGACAGCGCATCCAGGGACGCACATCGGTACTCTATTTCCTGGGCATCCACGATATCGATTTTCTCCTCTGGTGTCTGAAGGCCCGCCCCGAAACGGTCTATGCAGCCGGGAGCCGGAAGCTTTTGAGCGGCCTCGGTGTGGATGACACTATCTTTGCCGTCATCCGGTTCGAGAACGGGACTGCGGCCTGCGTGGAAGCCTCCTGGGCGCTGCCGGACAACTCCATCGCTACCCTGGACGCCCGGCTGGAGATCGTCGGCACAAAGGGAGCCGTCTATGTGGATATCCACGGCCAGGGCATCACGGTTGTGGAACAGGGCAAACTCGACCGTCCGGACACGATGTACGGCCCGGTGGTCCACGGCAAGCTGACCGGCATTTTGAGGGATGAAATCGACCACTTCATCGCCTGCGTGATGGAGGACCGGGAGCCATTAATCTCCGGCGAGTCCGCCCTGGAAGCGGTCCGCATTGTCGCCGCAGCGCACCGGTCGCTCGAAAGCGGGCAGGTGGAGAGGGTTTTTTAGGAGATCGGGGCGACCCGGCGGGTCGCCCCATAGCGATCCAGATCAGGGTGACTGTCCCGCCGGGGCGAGGTACGGGACTTTGGGAGACCGTTACCTAACCCCCCAGCCCCCTTCCCGAAACGGGCAGGGGGAGGAGATGGGGGGGTCAAGTACCGCACCCTCTATCCCCCTCTCCCCGCTTCGGGGAGAGGGGTTAGGGGAGAGAGGTCACCCCTCCCCCAGGAGCGGAGGATCTTTCCCCTTCTGTGGATCGCTATGGGGCGACCCGGCGAGTCGCCCCTACGGAGAGGCGATATCGGGTTCGGCCATCATATCCCAGGTGAGGATGCCGGGCATCAGGATGCGGATCGGGATGGAGAGGCCGACGGCGGCGGCGGTTTCGCGGGCGGCCTCCCGGATTTCGTCCGGTTTGTAGCGGGTGGAGATGTGATAGAGTACCAGGCTTTTCACGCCGGCGTCGCGGGCGAGGGCGAGGACGTGAGGCAGGTTGGAATGTTCGTGGGCGCGTTCGCCGGTTTCGGCTTGGTCTTTGGGGAGGAGGAAGGTCGTTTCATGGAAAAGAAGGCGGGAGTCCTGAAAAATGCCCGCATCGAGCGGCCCGGTATCCCCTGTGACCGAAAGGAGCCTGGACTCCACCTCTTCCAGCACGAAATCCTTCCCGTCCCGGCGGCGCAGGGCGTCGATCTCCTCCTGCGGCAGCCCGCGAAAGGCTTCTTTCAGCTTCATACGCCGCTCGATGAGATGATACCCCAGGGTGCGAACGGCCCGTGAATCCGACTCGGGATAGTGGCGGGTGGGAAACGTTCTCAAGAAAACATCCCGCTTGCCCGGCAGGGGAATCTCCGAGCCGATGCCGACCGGATGCCAGCCCACCGTCCCGGCGGTCAGGGCGTCGAAGCGTGCGGTGAATTCCTTCAGGGCGATGAAGGCCCCGCTTCCCTCCGGATAGTAGACATCGAGCGCCCCCCAGCCGCCGCGCAGGTTGAGAAGCTGAAGCAGCCCGCCCAGATGATCCCGGTGGGCGTGGGTCATCACAATCGTGCGGATGCGCCGGATTTTATGCTGGAGCATGGCCGTCACGCCGTCTCCGGCATCGAACATGACCTGATAGGGGTCGGAGAAGATCCATGTCGAAAACATGGCGGAGGAATAGGCGATAATCTTCATAACGCTCCCCGGAGATGGGCGACGATCCGGGCAACCCGCTCCCTGCCGTTGAAGATAAACCCCTCCCGGGTCATCCCCCCGGCCACATAAAGCCAGGGCACGCAGGTCTCGAAGGTTTCCTCATGGTATTCCGGCCTGTCGTCCTCGGCCACCCGGATGCCGCACCCTTCCAGGAAAGGCCGGTTGGCCCGGTAGCCCAGCAGAGCGAAGACAAAATCGTTAGGGATGCTCAGAACCGTCCCGTCCGAACGCTTCAGGACAACCTCCTGAGGCTTTATCTCCACCACCTCGGTTCCGTAGAGAGGCGTCAATTTTCCTTCCGACAGCCTCAATTCCAGTTCGCGCAGGACGAAAGGGCGCAGCTTGCATTCCGACGGCGAAGAGCGCCGGGAAGAAAGGGAAACCCTTGACCCTGCGGCGGCCAGGGCCATCGCCGCCTCCGCCGCCGAGTTGCCGCCCCCGACCACCAGCGCCTCCTTGCCGTAATAGGGCGCAGCCTCCCGGTAGCGCACCGCTACCTTCTGAAGCCGGCTGCCCGGAACCTCCAGGGTTCGCGGCTGGCCCCAGAACCCGGTCGCCAGGATAACGGCGCGGGAACGGTAAGAGAAACCGCCGTCCCTATCCGGCTCCCGGAGGGTGGAAACCAAGAATCCCGCCCCCGAGCGGTGAACCGATTCCACTCCTTCCCAGGTACGCACATTGAGTCCCCGGGCGGCGACCACGTTCCGGTAATAGGCCAGCGCGTCCTCCCGGCGCGGCTTTTCGTCGTTCGCCACAGGGAAAGGAATCCCGCCGATAGCCAGGTCCTCCGCCGGAGAGTAGAAGCGCATCATAATCGGGTATTCCGAAACGTAATGGCAGATCCCGCCTTTGTCCAGACAGAGGTAGGCCAGCCCCGCGTCCTGCGCCGCGCAAGCCGCCGCCAGTCCCACCGGCCCCGCACCGATGATCAGCACATCGTATTCAGGCATAACGTCTCCTGGGGAAAAGGGTATAGAGCGTAGGGTGTAGGGTATAGTAAAGCCCTTGCATCCATCGGTATCAAGTTGGCAACAAGGCGTTCGTTGATTCGGGCCTTATAAAGAACTGACTATCGGGCGACCCGGAGGCCTTCAACCGCCCTACAGACGGGACCAGGCCCCAGAGACGGGCCTTTCAAAGCCCGGACACCTTTCGTTTGAAAAGCTATGGGGCCGCACTACACCCTACACCCTCTATCCTCCCCGCGCCTCCCACGCTCCAGAGAATGCCGGGGCCTGAATGCAGGGAGCGGACGGGATCGCTTGCGGGCGTGACAGCCCGCAGATGGCCGTCTGCCGGGCTGTGAAATCGAATATGGCCGCCGGGCGTTCCCAGGGCAAGGGACGGGTCATGGCTCCCTGCGTACGCCATGCAGGAAACCGGCTCTCCGGCGTCAATGCGCCAGAGAATGCTATCGGGGGCGATGGCTGCAATCTGTCCGATGCTGCTGGCGGCATAAAGAATGGGGTCGGCCGGGTGGGCTGTCAGGGCGATGATCTCGCCGCCCAGGTTGATCTCACGGGTGGTTTCACCGGATTCCTGCCTGAAACCCTGCAAGCCGCAGGCTCCCCCTGAGACGATTTCCCTTTGTCCGCCCGAAACCATCGCGGCGGCAGCGAGAACCGGGCCGCGCATAGAGCGCCAGAGGACTTGGCCTTCGTCATCCAGCAGATACATGCCCGCGGTCGCCGAACCGGCCACAATATTGAAGCCATTGCCTTCCTGGCGGATAGCTGCCAGAAAGGTGGCTGGATAATGCGATAAGCGGGCCTGCCATAATTCCGCCCCTTCGGCGGAGAAGGCCATCAGGGAGCCGTCTGCTAAGCCCGCCAGGAAAAAGGGCGAATTTCCGCAGGCACAGGCCAGGGAGCAGGCTCGCCGGGCCTGCTGGCGGTATCCCGGGCCGAGGCCCTTTCTCCACACGCATTCTCCGTCCAGAGTGTACAACGCCAGCGCGGCGTCTTCGGTTCCGGTGAGGACGCCGGTCATTCCGGAGGCCGCTCCGGGGGCGATGGCGAGCCGGACGATGGGGCTGCCGGTATGGATCCTCGCCTTCGATTGCCCCCAGGGATCGAGCAGGAGGATGTCGCCCCTTTCTCCGCCTACCGCCAGCAGGTTGTCATAAGCGTCCGCATCACTCACCCGGCTGCCGAGCCGGGCCTGCCATAACGATGTATCAAAGGCCAAGTCCAGGGCGATTGCCGCTGGCCTCGGCCCATTTTTAGCTGCTTCTTGCGGCCTGGAGGAAAGGGAGCGGATGCCCGCCATTTCGGATAAAGCCAATTCATGCCTTCCGCGAGGAAGCCGGATGCGGAGCAGGCCGCTCCGGTCGGCGGTGAAGGCGCGACCCTGCCATCTCGCTGCCTGCGCCCGGACGATCAGGTCGGTCACTTGCAGGCATTCGACCGCCATGTCGCCGCGCCGGACATCGGCTTCGACATGGACGGGATGGCTGCTTGAAAAAAGCTCCTTCCTTTCGATGGCTGCCTTCGATAAGCCGATGCCGGAGAAGCCGTCCTGGGAGAGGGTAAAAAGCGTCGCCCTGATTTCGATATCTCCGCCGGCCCATCCTTCATCGGCGCGTCCCAGCAGGCAGGGATGCTTGCCTCCGATCAGGGCGACCGAATCGCCAATGCGCTCAAAGGACAGGGCGTTGTCCTGCACGGGAGAGATGAGGTTCATGAAAGCCAGGGTGTCTCCGGTTTTCATCGGGCGGCACAGGGTCTGGCGCAGGATTTTGAGGCTGCTGCTTTCAGGGCGTCTGCCTGCGGGAAACGCTCCCAGGTCGGCAAGAACCAAATTCGAGCGATCCGCACTGATCAGGGCAAAGCGGGGGCTGTCCGTGTAAAGATGAAGCGCCCTGCCGGCCAAGTATGCCTCTTCAGGTATTATCCACCGCGCCTCGACGGTAAATGCGGCATCGGCCAGGGCGGCGCAGGCGTCGAGAAGAACGATAAAATGGCCGGGACACCAGATTATATTGCGTTCCCAGGCCATGCCGTTGTCGTTTTCAAGAAGGGTCCGGCAGAATCCCGAGTGGCGGAAAAGGGCGTTCGCTTCGAGCCGGGCCGGTTCGAGCGATGGAAAATGCTCTCCGTTCCGTGCGATGTGCAGGCCGCTGGCGCAGCGACGGGGCAACGCATCCTCTCCGGCCAGCACGATACGGCTTCCCCATGTCAGGCGAAGGATGTCATTGGCCTGCCCGCAGGGGGAATAGGGAGAGGCGGCCCCTTGCAGGCAGAGGTATTCACCGCCGGGATCGGGCGAGCTCCGCAGGATCAGGGCGGAGAAAAGATCCCCGGTATTTGGGCTTGCCGGCCCGCATTCCTGGAATCGCGGATGGAAGGGTCGAATGATCATCGGCATTGTGAGCGGTTTCCAAACTACGGGGCAAACGGGTCGAACCGGGGAGGCTGCCTGCCGTCGATATCGGTGAAGCCGTATTCGCGGGCCAGGTCTCCCGCCCTCAGAAGCTGCCCGGTTCTGATGAAAACGTTCGGATCGGACGCCAGGGCCGCCACCGCCCTCCCGAAGGCCAAATGTTCATACCCGCCCCAGGCGTTGTTGACCAGAAGATCGAGCCGGCCCTGTTCCGCCTGCACCCTTCGGAAAAGGGCTTCGATTTCCCTATCCACGGTATGATCGCATTTGACAGGAATGCCGACTCCGCCTCTTGCCGAAACCATCTCCGCGGTCTCTTCAATGGTTTCCGGGCGATCTGCCGATGAAGATTGCCCCCGGACAGTGCGCCCGGTGACATATACGGTAGCGCCCTCATCTCCCAGCGATAGGGCGATGCCCCTCCCCGGCTGGCTCCCGTCACTACGGCTATCGTTCCCTTGGGACGCTGCATGGGATAAACTCCTCAATTTGCCCTGGAGTCCTATCAATTCATGATGTCTAGCGGAGATTCCTGCCTCAGAGCGAGGTTTTCCCGTGAAAAGGATATTCTGAAAAGCTTGAAGAATAACAAGCTGAAAATAGGTGGAAGCTGTATATATCACTCGAAGTAAAGAAGGTGGTCAGAAATGGCGATAACAATGCAACTCCCGGAGGCAATCGAAAAGCAATTATGTGAAGAATGGCCTGATCTGGAAGGCCGTGTATTGGAAGGGTTTGTCCTGGACGCCTTTCAAAGAGGAGACCTGAGCAGCTTTGAGGTAGCCCAGATACTCGGCTATCAAAACAGAGAGGAAGCGATTGAGTTCCTCAGCGAACACGGGGCATACCCGGGGTACGATCTCCCGGACTTGGAACAAGACCGCCAGACTTTCAATAAACTGGAGCAGAGTGAAAGAGAATGATCGTTATCTCGGATAGCAGCCCCTTACGCTGTTAGAAATCCTCGAACAGGCGGCGCATAAGGGTTTGGTTGATTTGGCCGAAGCCGTCAACAAGCTGAAGCAAACCAGCTATCGTATTAAGCAGGAAGTTATCAACAATGTGTTGAGAGGGACGATTCCCAAAACAACAGAACCATAACCCTTACCATAATATCAGGAGGTCACACGATCATGTCAGGAACGAATGCGGCGATTCCCGGATGCGGGTTTCACCATGTCGCTATGCGTGCCGCGGATTTTGACGGGGCGGTGCGGTTTTACACCGAGGGACTGGGGTTCAGGGCGGCCTGCTCCTGGGGCGAGGGCGACAGCCGGGCGGTGATGCTGGATACGGGGGACGGCAACTACTTCGAAATCTTCGCAGGTGGGAAGCGCGCTCCCGGCGAAGCCCCGCCGGAAGGGGCGGTGCTGCATGTGGCGCTCCGGGCCGACAACTGCGATGCGACCCTGGAGCGGGCGGTGGCCGCCGGAGCGCAGGTGACGATGGAGCCGACCAGCCTGGACATCCCATCCAGCCCGGCTACACCTGTCCGGATAGCCTTCTGCAAGGGGCCGGAAGGCGAGATCATCGAATTCTTCCAGTGCGACAGGCTTTAGTGTATCGGGATTTTGGCCTGATTAAGGGGCGGCCTTATAGGGTCGCCCCGCGGTGTCAGCGCATCAGCAGGCTTCCGAACCAGCCTTCTTCTTCGGGGAACATCGGGGAGTTGTTGAAAAGGGCGTCTTTGGCGTCGGCGACGGTGATGTGTTCTTCCTTCCGGTCGAGGGCGAAGCCTGCCGTGATGACCTCGGTGCTGTCTTCCAGGACGAGGATGGTGTTTTCGGATTTCGTTCCTGCAATGGAGGGGTTCCAGGCGAAAGCCTGGTTGGCCTGGACGATTTCCCGGATGGCAGGATTGGCCCGGTAGTCCCGACCGCCGTAGCCGGTGGCCCCGCCCTGGTGGTGGAATGTCCACTCGTTTTCGAAGCCTGTCCGGGCGTAGGTTTCCACAGCTTTCTCGAAGATGCCGGACACATCCGCGCCGGGCCGCGTTTCGGCAAGGAAGGCGGCGTCCACTTCGGTCACGGCGTCCTGCCTTCGCCGCAGGTCGTCTTTCATGGCCCCGAAGTGTACCAGCCGGGTGACGGAGGCGATCAGCCCGCCCTTCCGCCCGCAGATCACAATCATTACATACCAGTCGACCGTTTTCCCTGTCGGGACAGGATGGCGGTAGCGGGAGATGCGGTCATCGGCGGCCACCAGGAGGACGGTCGGGGTGATGCTTTCGGCCAGTAACTTTCCGCCGACATTTCCGGCGATCTCGTATTCCGTCATGCCGGGTCTCACCTCCCAGCAGGTCTGCCGGAGGCATTCCGCCGCCTGTCGCCCGAGCGCCCTGTACCTCTCGATTTCCTCCGGGGTGAGAGAGTAGCGCAGCCTCGCCACCTCTCGGGCAATATTTTCCGCCCCGGTGATGCCCGTATCGGAGCCGATCCGCTTCCCTGAGGGCAGCATATCGGTCAGGGAAGCGGAATGCCAGGGGTAGACCTTCAATTTCAGTCCCGCGTCGCCGACCTGCTCGTCCATCATCCGACCGGATTCGATATTGTCGCAAACCAGATACCCGGCTTCCTGCGTCACCAGCACGGAGGCCACCCCGGTATCTGACGCCACCGAGACATGGTTGTTCCCCCCGCAGGTGTACCAGGCAAAGTTCCCGTGCTGGGACAGCAGAACGGCGTCCAGCCCTTTCTCCGCCATCAACTGGCGTACCCGCCGCTCTTTTTCACGAACTTCAGCCATTGCCGCCATCGAGAGCCTCCTTTACGCCTTCGCCAGTTCGATTTTAAAGACAAACGCATGATCGCAGGGCTTTTCCGAGGGCACGCGAATTTTCAACCCTTCCGGAGACTGCTCCCATTCCAATCGCGCGCGGCTGCCCAGCAGAGATACATTCCGGATAGAACCTTCCAGCAATCCCGAGGAAGCGGCAAGCGATCCGACCGTCACCGCCTCCCCAGGCCAGTCGAGGCAGATGGCGTAGAGGAAGCCGTCCCGGGCGGTGAAGCGGATATCCCGGGCGGTGAAGGGTTGGCTTTTGGCCTCCCCGAACGAACCGGCGGTGATTTCGGTCGGGCCTTCGCCGTAAATCTTCCAGGGGCGGGCCTCGTAGACGGCCTCTCCGTTCACCCGGAGCCACTGGCCGATCTCCTGGAGAATCTTCTCCTGTTCTTCGGGGATCGTGCCGTCGGGCCTGGGGCCGATATTGAGGAGCATACAGCCGTTCTTGCTCACGATGTCCACCAGTTCGTCCACGAGCTCGTCGGTGGATTTGTAGTCCTCGTCCTCGATATAGCCCCACGATTTTTTGCCGACGCTGGTATCGGTCTGCCAGAAGTAAGGGCGGATGTCGGCCAGTTGGCCGCGCTCGATATCCCAGACCGCCGCGCCCACGGGAAAAGCTTCGTTTTTGTAGTTGATCGCCACCCCTTGACCCCATTCCAGGCCCCGGTTATAATAATAGGCGGCGAATTCCTGAAGGTAAGGCGCGAAGACCGGTTGCTCGATCCACCAATCGAACCAGACCACCTCGGGGCGGTATTTATCGACCATCTCACAGGTGCGGGCCAGCCAGTCCTCCAGGTGCGCCTCGCTCACCGGCGACTTCTCGGGCTGGGCGGGCGCATACAGCCCGGCATACCGCGGATCGTAGACATCCGAATCGAGGGTGGTATGCATAAACCACCAGTGCTCCGCCCGGTGGGACGAAACGCAGAAATGCATGCCTTCCGCCCGGACTGCTTTCATCAGATCGCCCACGATATCACGCTTCGGTCCCATCTTGGCCGAAGACCACTCGGTAAAGCTGCAATCGTACATCGGGAAGCCATCGTGATGCTCCGCCACCGGCATCACGTACCGGGCCCCGGATTCCCTGAACAGCCTGGCCCAGTAAGCCGGGTCCCAATTCTCCGCTTTGAAGTACGGGATAAAATCCTTATATCCGAACGACTTCACATCCCCGTAGCGGGTGATATGGTGCTTATGCTCCGCGCTGCCCTCTTGATACATGCTTCTCGGATACCATTCGTTCCCGAACGCCGGGACCGCATAAACGCCCCAGTGGATGAAGATGCCGAACTTGGCGTCCTCATACCACTGCGGAACGGTGTACCGCTTCAAGGATTCCCAGTTTGCCTCATAAGGAGCCTGCTCGCTGACCGCCATATCTTCCCCTCCTGTCGGGTCGAGACGTTAAAACCGTTATTCGCCGGAGGGACGTTTACTCCTTTCGGCCCATAAAGGAAAATGGCCCAGGAAAGCGAACCCTAAGGCATCACATTCCAAGAGAGGGCCACTGATGGCGATACACGATGATCGAATGAAGGCGATGCTTTACGAACGCCCGGAGTTTATCCCGGTCGCGGTGGGATTCCTGCCCGCTACGTGGATGAAATACCGGGAAGCCCTGGACGACCTGGTGACACGGTATCCCATCATATTCGGAAAACAGCGGGCCGGAGCGCGCGATTTCGATGCGGTGGGCGGAACCTATGTGGCCGGGGAGCATGTGGATGCCTGGGGCTGCGTCTGGAGCAATGTCCTGACCGGCGCAGAGGCCATTGTGACAGGCCATCCCGTTCCCACCAGGGAAGCGGTTCGCACGCTCAAGCCGCCTGATCCCGGCTCAGGGCTGCCGCACGGCTTTATGTGGCTCCGCCTCTCCGACCTGCGGGGCTTCGAGGAATTGATGGTGGATTTCGCGGAGGAGCCTCCGGAATTGCAAACGCTCATCGATACCGTGCTGGAATACAACCTGGGAGAAACTAAGCGCCTCCTGGAGGGGCGACCGGAGATGATGGGCTTCGGCGACGACCTGGGGATGCAGCGCAGCCTCGCTATCAGCCCCGCAGTTTGGCGCAAATACCTCAAGCCCTGCTATGCCGCGATCTACGGCCTCTGCCGCCGGGCCGGGGTATGGGTCTACATGCACACCGACGGGCACATCCTCCCGATCATTCCCGACCTGATCGATTGCGGTGTGAATGTGCTGAACCCGCAGATCCGCGCCAACGGCCTGCAAGGGCTGGTCAAAGCCTGCAAGGGCAGAGTGTGCGTCAACCTCGACCTGGACAGGCAGATGTTTCCTTTCTGCACGCCGCAGCAAATCGATGCCCATATTCGCGAGGCGGTGAAATCTCTCGGCTCACCGGAAGGGGGCCTGTGGCTGACCGCCGAATGCGGCCCGGACGTTCCCCTCGAAAACATCGAGGCTATCTGCCAGGGACTTGAGAAATACCGCGCCTGTTACAGTTGAGAGATAAAGGCAGGATCACGCCCATGAAAAATGTTCGTATACCCGATACCGATCTGACGGTTTCCGCCCTGTGCTACGGAACCGCCGACCTGGGAACCCGGATCAGCGAGGCGGATGGCGAGCGGGTGATGGCCGCTTTCCTGGAGGCCGGGGGCAATTTCTTCGATACGGCCCACTGCTACGCCTTCTGGGTGGAAGGCGGCGGGGCAGGCGTCAGCGAGAGAACGCTGGCACGCTGCCTGAAGCGGCTGGGGGCCGGCGGCAGCGTCGTCGCCACCAAAGGCGGCCATCCGGACGGCGGGGAAGCCTACCCGCGCCCTGACCGCTACCTCGCGCCCGAAGTGATCGCCTCCGACCTGGATGACAGCCTGGAAAGGCTGGAGAGGGAGCGGATCGATCTCTACTGGCTCCATCGGGACGACGCTCGCGTTCCGGTCGGAGAAGTGATCGATGCCATGAACCGCGAGATCGAGCGAGGCCGCGTGCGCCACATCGGGGCCAGCAATTGGAGCATTGATCGCATCGAAGCGGCCAACGCCTACGCCGAGGCGAAGAGCCTGCGGGGATTTGCCGCCTCGCAGGTGCAGTGGAGTCTGGCCGTTCCGGCCTGGCAGCCCGGCCCCGACCCGACCACCCGCTATGTCACCGACGAGGACGCTCTCCGCTACAGGGGTCTGATGCCGGTCACGGCCTATTCCGCCACCGCAGGCGGCTATTTCAGCGCAGCCGACCGCCCGGACCACCCCGGCGAAACGCCGATCAATCGCGCCCGCAAACAAAGAGCCGCCGCACTGGCGCAGCAGATCGGCTGCACTCCCACTCAGGTCGCCCTGGCCTACCTATTGAACCAGGAAGGGCAAGTTATTCCCATCTTTGCTACCGGAAGCATGGCCCACCTGAAAGAAGCCGCCGGGGCAGCGAATATTGCGCTGACGCCGGAACAGGTGAGATGGCTGCGGGAGGGGTAGGATACCTATAAACATCCCAATCTGCTCCCTGCCGGGTTCGATGACGTTTCCAATATAGGGGCGCGGCCCTCGAAGACCATTGGATGCAATGCATCGCGCCCCATAGCGATCCAGATCAGGGTGCCTGTCCCGCCGGGACGGGGTGCGGGCCTCTGATAGACCGTTCCCTAACCCCCCAGCCCCCTTCCCGAAACGGGCAGGGGGAGGGGATGGGGTGGTAAAGCGCCGCACTCTCTGTCCCCCTCTCCCCGGAGGCGCTCCGGCGCATCCCTTGGGTTTCGGGGAGAGGGGTTAGGGGAGAGAGGTAACCCCTCCCCCAGGAGCGGAGGATGTTTCACCCTTATCTGGATCGCTATGGGGTGCGATTTATCGTGCCCCTACAGGACGATCAGGCCGGCATTGTCCCCGGGTTTGAACCCTCCATTCGGGTTTCTAAAATTGCGGCAGCCATTCCTTCTGCGCCTCAAGAAGCGCGTCGGTCAGGGCCACGGCGCGGGGAGTGGACATTGCCGCCGGCCAGGACGTCCCGGACGACAAGGGAGTGGTCTCCACGAAGGGCGGCCTTGATGGTCAGTTCGTGAATGCCGATCACGCGCTGGAGAATCGCGGCGATGCCCGGGGGCATTTCGCCGAAGATTAAGGGGTGGAAGCCGCCCGTATTGACCAGGGTGGTCGCCTCCAGAACGGCCCCTGGCGGGAGGTTGACGGCCTGCCCTGCGTTGGGAAGGTTCACGGAATAGAAGCGGTTTCCGTCGCTGTGGAGGCAGTTCAGGATTTCGAGAAGCTGGGAATGTTCTCCGATTTCATCGTCCCCGCCGTCCGTGACAGGGATGCGCCCATAGGCTTTATCGGCCATTCGCTCGAAGGCGCGGTCATCGCGGGCGATCAGATCCTTCTCGAAGGCCACGCAGCCATCGATCCCCAATGTGCGCCCGTAAAAGCCTCCCTCGCCGTGCCGGTCTCCGGGAAAGAATTCCACCACATGGGCGTCTCCTACCGCGGGAAACGCGCCGAAAGTTTCGAAAAGCTCCCAGCAAAGGCTCTCCTCACCGCTTGCCCGGCGTTCGGCAATTTTTGCCCGCACCCTGGGCCAGGCGTCCTCGCCGCGTCACCTCAGATCCGCAAACCAGGTGAGGTGGTTGACGCCGACAGCCGCGGAGCGGACTTCCTGGGGGTCGGCCCCGATGAAGCGGGCCCGTTGATTGTGGATCATCTCCACCCCGATGCGAAGGTCGACCACCTTGGCCTTCGTTTCCCTGCGAATCGCCCGGCAGATCACGGACATCGGGTTGGCGTAATTGATGAAAAGGGCATCAGGGCAGAGAGACGCCACATCGCGGGCGATCTCCACCATCGGAGGAATCATCCGGAGCGCGCGGGAGATGCCCGCAGGGCCGTAGGTGTCCCCGACAGAAAAATAAATGCCGAATTATCGCAGGATAAAGACATCCTGCTCCCATGTCCGGCGGCTGCCCACCCCGATGGGGGAAACCACCACATCGGCCCCGGGCAGCAGTTCCCTCCGGATCCCCGGAAGCTCTGACCGCGACCGGGGCCTGGTGCGCCTGCGCCAGCTTTTCGGCCAGCAGGCGGGCGCTTTCCAGGCTCTCCGGGCCGATGTCCACCAGGCGAAGTTCCTACGGGATCCCATCCGCAATCATATCCCGGACCAGCCCCAGCGTGAATTTCGCGCTCTCCGCGCCGATCAGAACAAGGGTTCCGATTTCAGGCATACCGTTCACTCCATCACTCGAATCAATTCCTTCAGGGCCGCGTCATAGCGATCCGGGGCCTGCCACCGGATGAAATCGACGGACGGGCAGCCCTTGAGGGAGCAGAGCCAGTTGCGGCTGGCATCGCCGGAGTCCACTTGCTGTTCGGCGGCCTCCTGCGCCTCGTTCTCCCAGATCGAATCGTCCAGGCGGAGGGTGTAGAGGGCGGGCAGGCCGGTTTTCTCCTGAAGCTCGATGGCTTCGATCACCTCGCGGCCCAGGCCGCTGCTCCAGGCCGAATGGCGGGAGCAGACCAGGAGCAGGCGGTCATAGGAGCGCATCGCCTCCGAAACGGGCGCTCGCCAGGGACGGCCCCCGTATCGGTCGTACGGGTAGAGCCAGCAGGGAATGCGCCGGTTCGTCAGGTCGGCCTGGAGCCGTGCGGCGAATTCGCTGTCTTCTATCGTGTGGGCCAGGAAGCAGGGGCGCTGCGGCTGGACCTGGGCCATCAGGGACAGAACACCGGCGGCGATCTCCTGGGGGATGCCCGCGCCCCGCAGGAAGGCTTCGGGCAGGCACCCCCCGGAGGAATAGAGGGCGTCGATCCCTATGGTCGAGGGGCCGAGGTGGTGCGCCCTGTCCAGCCCGTAGGTGTCCCGAAGGTCGCTGGCCCCGAAGATGTTCCAGCCCAGCACCGCGCCCGACAGGTCGGCACGGGAAAGGTTCGCCCCGCGGAAGTTGACCCCTCCCAGGTTGGCCTCCTGAAGATTCACCCCCAGCAGGCAGGTCCCGGTCAGGTTCGCGCCTCTCAGGTCCGCCCCGGACAGGTCGGCTCCTGTCATATCCGCTCCTGTCAGGTCGGTCAGGAGCAGGCTGGCGGCAGTCAGATCGGCCAGCAAAAGATGCGCTCCCGTCAGGGCGGAGTTAGAAAGATCCGCCAGCATCAGGTTGGCCCCGGACAGGTCGGCCAGCAAGAGGCGGGCGGTGATCAGGTCGGCCTGCCTGAGATTGGCTCCCCTGAGGTCTGTCTGGATCAGGTCGGCCCCGGACAGGTCAGCCATTTCCAGCGAGGCGGCCCGCATGTCGGCCTCCCTCAGGTCCATGCCCTTCAGGTCGGCCCCGGACAGGTCGGGCTGTACCGTCCGGTTCTGACGCCGCCACTCGTTCCAGACGCCGACCCCCTGCCTCAATATCTCCAGATGCGCTTCATCAGCCATGTATTTCACCTTCCATTGTATTTTGTCATAACGTTTGGTTCGGGAGGGCCGCCTTCTATTTCTCCCCTCGCCTATGGGATAGGAACCAGGAATACAGTTCCGGGTTGTCGTAGCTTTCCGTCCAAGAATCATGACCGGCTTCGGGGTAGATGGTGAAACGCGCCTCGGTTCCCAGCTTTTTCAGGGCTTCCACCATGGCCCGGCTTCCTTCGATGGGAACCACGTCATCTTTTCCGCCGTGAAAGACCCAGATAGGCAGATGCCGGATGCGCCCGGCGTCCGCCGGGTCGCCGCCGCCGCAGATGGGCGCGATGGCCGCGAACCTGTCCGGGTATTCGATGGAGGCGCTCCAGGTTCCGTAACCGCCCATCGAAAGGCCCGTCAGGTATATGCGGTCCGGGTCAACGCGGTGCTTGGCGCACACCTCATCCAGAACATCCATCACCTGGACGGGCAGCCAGCATTCGTTCTCAGGGCATTGCGGAGAGATCACGATGAAAGGAAAGTCGTCGCGCTGAGGGGCGATTTTGGGCGGCCCGTGGACTTTCACCCGTTCCAGGTTGCTGCCGCGCTCCCCGGCCCCGTGGAGAAATAGAATTGCCGGCCACCGCTTTTCCCGGCCCTGGTCGTAGCCTTTCGGCAGGTGGAGCAGGTATCGGTAAGGTTTGGCCCCGAGCTTGAGGTGCAGGCCGTACCACCATCTGCGGTTGCGCTCCCAGGAGCTATTGCGGCTGACGGCAGGATCCCCGGCCTTTGTTTCGTAGAGGCCCGCCAGGAGCATCCCGCTCTCCGAATCGGAGGCAAGCGTTTCCCGATAGCGCCTGCTCAGGTGTTCGTTGTAAAGAGAGGACTGCTCCGCCGCTACCGCCGGATCGATGCCCAGTTCCTTCGGCAGCGAGAGCGTGGCCGGTAGGGGAAGACGTCGCCAGGCGACAGGCTCCGGCAGGCGATAGAGAGTTTCCTCCCGCTCGAATACTTTCCCACCGGCGGCTTTTATTTTAACAATGGCTCCGTACCGGCCCGGCTTCTCGGCTGAGGTTACCGGGTTGCAGGCGGCATCGTAAAAAGCGGTTTCCAGAGTATAGGGGCCGATCAACCGTTCTATCCAGCCCGGCGCGGCGAACTCGATCTCGGGGAACCGGGATCCGCCGAAGGCCCGCTCGAACTGAAGCGGGATCTCCTGAAAGGCCCTCGACCGGGCTTCTTTCGGATCGGGAAGCGTCAGGGAGGCGGCCTGCTTTCCCTCAACATAAATCCCCAGAGGGCGGTAGGCCCTGCTGCGCGGCGGCATCGGGATAGTGATCGAGGCGGCGGCCCGGGTGCCCTCGGCGGTAAATATGCCCCTGCCGAGAACGCGCTTGCCTTCCCTCACCTCCACAGCGTTTCCAATCTGCTCAGAAGCGCCGGACAGATGCACTCGGATGAATTGGAGGCGCACATACTCCCCGAACGCCTGCACATCCGCTTCCGCGGCGGAGCAGGCGCACAGGGCCATCCAGGCGGCAATCATTATGTTAAGTTTCATAGTTATCCATTAAAAGCGGTATTATAGATCTGGAGGAGCATTTATTGCTGTCAGTGCGAGCGATGAATGCTCCGGGATTAGAAGTGCAAAGCTCTCTCAGTATTTGGTACGCTGGAGATTGCTGGAAGCTTAATCTCCCCGCAAGGACAGCGTTGGCGGCTCTATCGTTATGATCAAGCGGAAATAATCTTCAGACAGGGATCGCCACTCCCGGGGCGGCCATTGCCAGGAACGCCTCCAGCATGACCCGTTTTTTCTCGATGGGAACGCCGATGGCCGCGCCGTCGCCGTAGTCAGAGAGGACGAAGCCCCCGGCAGGGGTGGCCCAGTGGTCGAGGAGCTGGCGGGCCTCGGAGCGGATGGCCTCCGCGTCCTTCCAGGGCAGGGTCATCTGGATGTCGCACAGGCTCTCGAAGCAGATGCGGCCCCGGTAGCGGCGGCCCATCTCCTCGATGCCCAGGTTACAGGGCTGCTGGAGGTTCACCACATCCAGGCCGCAGTCGATCCATTCTCCCACGATATCGTTGACATGGCCGCAGGAGTGCATCCAGGCATGCATTCCTGCGCCATGGATGGCCCCGTAGAGCCGCCGGTAGTGAGCCTTGAAGAACTTGCGGAAGAGAGGCAGGTTGGTATAGGCCGCCTGCTGGGTTCCCCAGTCGTCGGTCATGCCCATCCCGTGGATGCGCCCCCGGAACCGCTTCCCCACCTCCTCGGCCACGCCGATAGGGAAGGCGACCACCCGTTCCGCCAGTTTATGAACCTCATCCGGGTTCTCGTAAAAATCGATGAAGAGATCGATCATGCCGCGCAGATAGTGCATCCTTTCCAGGAAGGTAAATCCGCAGCCAATGACCACGTACTTGTCCCCGGCCCGCTCGAGCTGGGCCTCGATGTGGGCGTAGCGGCTCTCGTCATGCGGGTCGGGCCAGGGAATCTCATCGAAAAGTTCCCAGGAGGTCAGGTTGTGGCCCAAGGGCTGGCCCATGTTGGTAATGCCCTCGGGCGCGGGCGTCCAGACGACGCCCCATTCGTCCTCATGCGGCTGGCTTGGTTTCCATCCGGCGGCAGCCGCCAGCCCGATACCGAAAGTGTCATCGATGCCCAGGGAGGCAAAGCGAAGCGGGATCCGCTCCGGATGGTCGAACTCGATAGCCCGGCGAACGATTTCATACGATGTCATGGATAACCCCTCCGCAGACGAATCAATTCCTGCCTCTATACGACGCCGGGGCGCAAATTCCTGTCATGTGTTCCGGACGAACCATCCCAGGAGCTTTTCGGCTTCCGCTGGGCTGGCGGCCCCAGACCTGCACCGTTTTGCCGCCTGCCTGCACCTTCTGAAAGAGTCGATATAGTCGAGGTGGGTTCCGTGCCCGCTGCCGGGCACATAGGAGAGGGCGTAAAGGCCCTCGCTTTGCAGCAGGGTCTCGGTATGCGCCAGAGCGCCCGGCCTGTCCCAGTGGTAGACAGCGTGTTCGACAATGGCGGCTGCCTCCTCCAGAGCGGGCATCGCCCACCGGCGGAACATCTCCGGGATCATCATGCAACTGAAATCACACTGGAGAACGGCGGCCCTTTCTATGGAATAGGCCCCGTGACAGAAGCCACGGGCGTCCATCTGCCCGGCCTCGATCACGGCAACCCATAGCTCGCGAAAAATCCGGCGAGCGTCGTCCATCGCCCGGTCGATAAGGCGCGGGCAGGCGATGAGATCGAGGCAGAGAGCCTGCGGCCCGCGGACAGCGGCCCGAAGTTCCATGTTTGTGTGCAGGTCGGGAGGAGTGAGGAGCATCTTCCCCGCCATGCGCCTCGCAGCGCGGATGAAAGGCTTGGACCAGCCGGTGTCTCCCGAATCCGGGATCCAGCAGAGGGTCGCCCCTGTAAAGACTGCGATTTCGTCGGGGCCGAAGATCAGAAAATAGGAGGGAACCGCCTCCCCGCCCCAGTAGACGGACTCCGCGGACCGGATCGCCCGCTCGATGATGCTGTCCATATCGCCATAGGCCCGTTCGTGGCAATCGCTGCCGGGCACGGGGCGAAGCCCTCCTTTGGGGCCGTAACGCAGACCACAGGCCGGTCGATGATCTCTCCGGCGATGCTTGTCTTCCACCGCCTGCCGGCACCCTCCAGGTCGGGCTTGAACGACAGCGGGGCCAGGCCGGGTATTGCCATAGGGTCTCCCTTCAAAGCGGGTAGCGCCCGCATTCTTTGAGCGTCTCGTAAACGGTGAGAAGGTTTTCCACAGGGGTGCGGGCCTGGACATTATGGATCGGATTGAAGATATAGCCGCCGCCCTTGCCAAAAGCCCGGATGCGCTCCCGGACTTCGGCCCGCACCTCCTCCGCCGCGCCGAAGGGCAGGGTCCGCTGGGTATCGACGCTGCCGCCCCAGAAGGTCAATCTTTCCCCGAAGCGTTTCTTGAGGCCCTGCGCCTCCATCCCGGCGGCGGACACCTGGACAGGATTCAGGATATCGAACCCCGCATCGATAAAGTCTTCGATCAGGTCGGCCACCGAGCCGCAGGAATGGATGAAGGTTTTCCACCCGGTATTCCGATGCACCCAGTCGTTGAGGCTCCGGTGGAAGGGCTTGAAAAGCTCCCGGTAGCTCGGGCGCGAAATGAACGGCCCGCGCTGGGTGCCAAAATCCGTTCCGGTGAGGAAAACGGCGCAAATCCGTTCCCCGACCGCCCTGTAAATCTTCTTCAGGTTCCCCAGGGCGATCTCGCACTGGCGCTCGAAAACCTTCATTACGTAGTCCCGGCGAACGGCGGTGCTGATATACCATTCCTCGATGTCCCGGATGCCTCTGGGGCGCTTGAGCCAGGGCGCGGGAACCAGGGCGATATCTCCGAAACCCGTTCCCCCGAAATTCGCCAGGACAGCCCTGCCGGACGCCTCCAGCCGCATCGCCTCCCGCGCAAAATAATCCAGGTCGCTGTCGGAGACAGGGCCGAACTCCTCCAGATTGTCTTCGGGATCGAGCCGGTCTTCATCAAGGGGCGGCTGGCGGACGATGCTGTCGAAATAGAAGCCTCCGGGCGGCATGACGCCGCTGGGAAGGGCGCTCCGGTCGCCCTCCGGGTACATCAGCAGGGAGCCGTCCGGCTCCGGATCGGTGTTGAAGCCTTTGGGGACCAGCGCGGGCGTTCCGTCGTTCAGCCGCCATTCTTTCCACCCCTCGTTGCGGAACCCGAAGAGCGTTCGGGGGCTGCCCAGTCCCGCCACATCCACGCCCAGGGCGTCCATCAGGTCGGGGGCGATCTCCCCGAGCATTTGGTAGGGTTCGGTCACCTTTACTGGAACGCCCGAATCGTCCAGCCCCAAAGCCTGCCTCAGCCTGTAAACCATGCTGGCATGCATCCCGGTAACAGCACTGGCTCCGAGATCGAGTGGAACCCTGTCCGGCTCCCGGTGGCTCAAAGCGATCTCGACGCGCTCTCTTGAGGTCATGGTCAGCTCCTTATTCGCTGGTGTTTCCGGATTGGTCTACAGCCACGATCCTGTACGGCCCATCCCCTTCCGGCGCGGTGAACTCGGTAGCGATGGTGGAGCCGACCTGCCTTCCGTCCCGGTAGATACGGTAATAACAGAGGTCCGGCTCAGGGTTGGGTTGCCAGATCAGCCGATGGCGGCCACCCTCTGGCTGAACGACCTTCAGGCCCTGCACCGGGGCGGGCGGGCGGCTATCGTAGGCGGTGGTGTAGACGACAAGGGTTCCTCCGGGGAGGGTGTCGCTGAGGAGGCCGTCTTTGGCGGCGATGGTTCCATCGGGGCCGGGCAGGTCGCCGAAGGGATGCTGTGGCACGCGGGCCGGGTTGTAGAGATATTTGCGGAACGGGGTTTTGACCGGATCCCCTTGCAAGGTCAGTGCTATTTTGACCGGCCCCGCGTTCCGGTTCACGACAGCGACCGACAGCGTATCCTTTCCGTGGTGGCGAACCGCCGCAGCGCGGAGAAGCGGGTCGTCGGTCTTGACGGCAACGACAGAGGACGGGCCGCGAAAATAGCGGGACAGGAGGCCGTAGCTGTAATAGAGGGAACGGGTGGAACGGTCAGCCCCGGTGCTTCTGTAAAGGCCCCATTTGTTGATGTAGCCCGCGCGGAACCCGTCGTCCGGGCAATCCATGAACGTCCAGTAGCCCAGGGCGTAGACGCCCGCATTCAGAGAGGCGATGACCGCTTCGGCCGTCTGGACGGGGACAAGGGCTTCCTGGGGCGTGTCGAAATAGATGCAGACATCCCGCTTCACCCCGTCGATGGTGCGCCCGTCCTGCTTGCTGCCGAACTCGCCCAGGATGAATTCCTTCTTTTTGCTCTTCGCCAGCGCGGTCGCCCACTGAAGCCTGGAAGCGAACCAGGGGTAGAAATCGGGGTCATTGAGATCGTAGTTGTTGATATAGTGATGCGCCCCGTAGATACCGGTGATGTCGTCCATATTGGCGGCGGCCCATTCGAGCGTGCCCCAGTACTCCACCGGCGAGGCGTCGGTCGCGAGGAGTTCGATATCCAGCTTTCTGGCCTTGAGTTCGTTGTGAAGGGCCTGATGGTAATCCTTGAAGGTGGGCAGGTCGCTGGCAAGAGCGCCCCAGCCGTCCAGGGAGAGTTCGTTGGACATGCAGTAGTAGCGGATGTTGGTCAGCCCTTTTTTTTGCACGAAATATGCCAGGCTGTCCACAGCTTTGCGGGCGTAGTCGGCCCTTTCTTGCCCGGGCCGGGTCACCGGAGGGTCCCAGGAGGCCAGGTAGAGTTCCGTGCCGGTGGCTTTCATCTTCAAGAGGTGTTCGGCCACCCTGTCCATGTCCTCCGGGGTCCAGCTAAGATGGTGGTTGATGCGGGCGAAGGAGGGGTTGAGTTCCCTCCACCGCTTGTAGATGACCTGATCCATCTCCTCCTGCGAAACGCGGAAGAAGTGGTGGAAGGCATGGAATCCCACGCCCCCGAAATGCGGCTGAACGGTTTCAAGAGTGTTGACAGTGATTTTCCTCACGGCATCCCCCAGATTCGGCAGAGCGGCGGCCCGGCTCGCGCGGACCAACTGCGGGTCGGCGAACCAGGCCGTTCCGCAGGCATGAACGACCAGGACTATCGAGGCCGATTTCGTTCCGGCGGGCGCAGGGCCGTCGGCTTCCAGCTTTTTCCAGCCGTTTTTGCCGGCATCCTTTCCTATCCGGCTGTGCGCGATGCCGATCCTCTGGCCGCTACGGTCCCTGAACTCCAGGGCCAGGTAAGCCCCCAGGCCGCCGGCGATATCCCCGGTCATCACCCAGACACGGGCCCGATAGGTGTCTTTCGGGCGAATATCGGCGGAGAACTCCCGGCGCAGCTGCTGGTACTGAAGCGCCGCCCCGGTCGCGACCGTGATGCGGGCCGAAACCAGAGTGTCCCGCTTCCGGGAGGGATCGGCAGCAAACTCGGCCTCTCCCTGCCGGATCCATCCCTTCAATTCAGGGCCGAAGGAATACTTCCTCATCAACGGAACCTCTCCGGGAGGCTGCGGCCCCGCATAAGCGACGGCGGCCAGAGCCAGGCAGGCAAATATCAAACGGCGGGAATTTGCAGTCATCGTCTTCTCCGCGTGCAAAGAAGATGGCGTCGGATTGAATGTATACTCGCGCTTGGTTCTCAGGGTTATGCTATATCGATGCCGTCTGCGAGGAGCGCAGCGACGAAGCCATCTCCAGGGTCAGGCCCACGGACAGAGCCTTCTCGTGCATTTGAGACGCTGGAGATGGCCGCAAAGCTAAAGCTCCTCGCAATGACATTCGGCGGATTGCCGCCCGTTGCGCTCCTCCCGATAGCACGGCTAACGAAAACCCTACCTTATTCGCGGCCTGCCGATATTATTCCTGGTTTGTTTGCCGGAGGGAAGAACTAATGCGAGGTTGTTTCGATAGCGGCGGCCCAGGAAATTGCACAGCTCTCTACGCTGCGCCCTTGAGCCAATCCATACAACCCTCTTCTCACGCGCTGAACCACAGGGCGGTTTGGGCGGAGGTTTGGAGGACGAGGTTGATGAGATCCTGATATTGGATTTCGGTGAGGTGGAAGAAATCGAGGGCGCGGGGGTGGAGCGTCAGGTCGCAGGCGTCGTTGGGGACGGGCGGGAGTCCGGCCTGGCGTACCAGGCAGTCGGCGACATAGAGGGTCAGGGCCATAGGGTTCGCGAAATTGTGGGCTTCGGGAGATATGTGCTGCGGGAGGGCGAGGATGATTTCCTTCGGAAGGCCCCATGACTCCATGATCACGGCCCCCACCTCATAGTGGTTGATCTGAAGATACTTCTCTTCGGCCTGGACGATGGAGGCCGGATTCTGCTGGATCTCCTTGAGAATGAAGTGGATCTCGGACGGGTACGCCTGGGCCAGCATGATCAGGCCTATTTCGTGGATCAGGCCCAGAGAGAAGATATCTTCATCATTGTCTACTTTGGTCAGGACGGCCAGTTGCTTGGCTGCGGCAGCTGTGGCGTAGGAATGCTGCCAGAAGTGGATGGGGTTTACGATGCGGAAGATGGCAGGGGTCTCTCGCGACATGGCGGCAGAGAGCGCGATCCCGCGCAGCGTCTGGATGCCCAGAAAAGAAGCGGCATAGCGCAGGTTGTTGACCTTTTGCGTCAGGCCGTAGTGTACCGAATTGACGATCCTTAGCACCTTGGCGGCCAGCACAGGGTCTTTCAGCATGATCTCCTCGAAATCCTTCATGGAAGGGTCGGGCAGGTTGGCCCATTCCACCAGTTGCCGCGAGAGAGCCGAGGTGGTCTTCAGCCCGTCCGGGCGGGAGAAGCGGATCCTGACCGCCTCCAGCCTCTCAGCGATCAGGCGCTCCCGGTTTCGGGTGGCCTTCCGTTCCTCTTCCGAGGGCTGAGCAGCCGGTTCGGGCCTGGGATCGGCCTTTGGCCGGGCCGGTTCGGACAGCCGCCCTCCGTGCTGGTCCGTCAGGAGCTTGTCCAGCGTTTCCTGGGAGATCAGCCCGGCGGCCACCAGAAGCGCCCCCAGCGGCTTGCGGTGGAGGGCGGCTTTCTGGAAAGCCAGGGCGGTATCGAGCTGCTCGCAGGTGATGATCTTCTGCTCGATCAGTGCCTCGCCAATCGGTTTGAGTAGCGGCTGGCTTTCTTGCGCCTGCTGCTTGAGCGCACCATCCAGGATTTCCTGGGAGATCAGCCCGGAGATGACCAGAAGCTCGCCCAGGGACTTCTTTTGCCGGGCCGCCTTCTGGAAAGCCAGGGCGCTGTTCAACTGCTCCTGAGAAATCGCCCCCTGAGCAACCAGAATTTCACCGATGAGTTTCGACATGAGGCATGCATCCTACGGTAAACGGCGGGCAAAAGGGATATAGGCTGCAAGGGTCTATTGATATTTCGGCATTTATATGGAATTTCTGGAGAGAACCAGAAGGAACTTCCCGGTTGACGGCGAATTTCATCCAAATAAAAGGGAAAAGCCTGCCTTGCGGCGAACATTTTCTTTTGCTTGACATATTCAGGGGCAGGCTCTATAATGAAATCAAGCCTATCGCACATTCGTGAATGAATCCGTTGGAAAGGATGGGGTTCGAGATGCATAAGCAGTGGTGGAAATGGGGACTGCTCTTCCTAGCCGTGGGGCTTCTCTCTCCTGTCGGGGCCGCGGACTGGCCGATGTACAGGGGGGATGCCACTCACAGCGCCTATACCCAGGAGGAGATCCCGATGCCCCCGGCGCTCTTATGGCGATTTTCCACAGATTATTTCGAGGATATGACTTCCACTCCGGTCGTGGCGGGGCAGACGGTTTATTTTGTCTCCAAGGACAGGCTCTACTCCCTGGATGCCCAGACCGGCTCGCTCCGCTGGCAGTATCCCGCCGAAGGCTACCTGGAGGGAATGGTGCGGGGAACGCCCGCCGTATCGGGCGGGGTGGTTTATTTCGGCGACTCGACCGGCAAACTCTACGCCGTCCGGGATAACGGGAAGGACGGCACGCTCCTCTGGGCCTACCCCCTGGAGAGCAAGCAGGCCATCCGATCCTCCCTGACCATCGTGGACGGGGTGATCTATTTCGGGGCCGACGACAACTCGCTCTACGCCCTGGATATCAAGGGGGAGCAGCCCCAGCCGGTCTGGAGGCAGCCAATCCAGGTCAGCGATGACGTGGTTCTCCCGGCGGTCATTAACGGAGACACCATCTATTTTTCCTCCTCGGACCAGAACCTCTACAGCGCCAACCTGACCTCCGGAAAAGTGCGCCGGTCTTACCGGCTGCCTATCGCCTCCAACTATTCCCAGCCGCTGCTCCAGGAGAACAATCTCTTCATCGCAGCCGGGAATTATATCTTCTGCCTGCATCCCCGCAGCTTCGCGCAGCGGTGGTTCCTCCAGATGCCCAACGATGTGACCGCTACCCCTATCGTCACGGCGGACACTCTCTACGCCGTCTGCAAGGACAAAAAGCTTTACGCCATATCCACCGCCGACCACAAGCTGAAATGGTCGGCCACCCTGGATGTCACCAGCAACTCCTCGCCCATAGTGGCCGGGAAAACGATTGTTCTGGGGGCCGACAAGGGCTTTGTCTACGCTTTCGACACCGATACGGGCCAGCTCCGGTGGCGGGGCCGCACCCGGGCGACCAAGGATCTGGAAGATCAATATACGAGCTTCGGGATTATGGCCTCTCCGGTGATCGCCAACGGGCTGCTCTACGTGCTGCCGGAAGATGGCAGCCTGAATGCTTTCTCCCCGAACGCCCTGGATGTGCAGGCTCCTGTCCTGAGCGATTTCGTTCCCAAGGTCGGGACCCGCATATCGGGAATGCCCCCGATCACCATTTCGGCAAAAATCATGGACGAAGGCTCCGGCATCAATGACTCGACCATCATTTTCATGCTGGACGGTCAGGATATCTCCCGCATCCCCGAGATCCAGAGCTTCAAGCGCCGCGCCAAAGGCGAGAGCGGCTATACCCTGGATATGGAAAAGGGGATGCTGACCTACGAGATCCCGGTTCCCAAGCCCGCCGTTCCCCTCAAGGACGGCATCCACACCCTTTCGTTAAGGATCGCCGACTGGAAGGGCAACATGGCCTCCGCCGAGTGGTCCTTTATTGTCGATAATCGGCTCCCCACCGCCCGTCCCAAACCCAGGACCGACCAGAACCAGCCCGGCATGGGCGGCGGCAGGTCCGGCAGAGGCGGCATGGGCGGCGGTATGGGCGGTATGGGCGGCGGCAGGCGCGGGAGTACAAACTACTAAAAGCCCCTTCCTCCGGCTCGCCAGCCCGGGCAGCTTGACATAAAAGCAGATCAGGGCGGGTTCGGATCGAACCCGCCCTTAAAATACTGAGGTGAGTGCGATGCGGGCTTTCTGGACGGTCTTGTTGATCGCCCTGATCCTGGTCGGGTTGTGCTATATCGAGTTTTCCAATATGCACGCCACCGACTTCAATGTGCCGCTTCTGGGGGCATATCAGGTATACCTCTGGGAGGTGATCGCGGTATCCCTGGTGGCCGGGATGCTGATCGCCCTGCTTCTGGTGGCGATGCTCCAGCCGCCTTCCCCCGACAAGTTGATGGCCCGGGTGCAGGCGGCTGTGGAGGAGCATGACCTGCGCCTCAAGCAGTTGGAATCCGAACTCACCGCCCTAAATGGCCAGCTTCCTCTCTCTTCCTCTCCTGCAGATATGGCTTCTTTGCCCGCCGACAAGCCATGAGCATGACCGAACGGGAAGCCCTCCTCCGTCTGGCCCGCGCCGAACTCAGCCCGCGCAGGGCCGCCTCTCTACTGGAGCGTTTTGGCTCCGCCGCCGACCTCTGGCAAGCCTCTCCCGACCTCTGGCGCGAGGCGGACGGCATCCAGGACAAGCACTGCCAGAAGCTTGCAGCGCAGGTCCAGTCCCCTCTTGAAAAAGACCTGGAACGCCTCGATACGCTGGGCGTTCACGTCCTTTCCCTGAAAGATCCGCTTTATCCCGCCCGGCTCCGAGCCATCTACGACCCGCCCGCCGTTCTCTTTGGGCGCGGCCAGTGGGACAGGGCCGATTTCCCGGCGGTCGCCATCGTCGGCTCCCGGCGCGCCACCGCCTACGGGCGGGCCGTCAGCGAGCAGTTCGCGCATCAACTGGCCGGGTACGGCCTGACCGTGGTGAGCGGGGCGGCAAGGGGCATCGATACGGCGGCGCACCAGGGGGCCGTCCGGGCCGGGGGGCCTACCGTGGCCGTGCTGGGCTGCGGGATCGATATCTGCTATCCTCCTGAAAACCGCGCGCTGCTGGACCAGGTGGCCGTATCCGGGGCTGTCCTTTCAGAATACCCGCCCGGCAAACCGCCCGACGCCTGGCGCTTCCCGGCCCGCAACAGGATTATCAGCGGGTTAGCGATGGGCGTGCTAGTCATCGAGTCGCCACAGGACAGCGGGGCGCTCATCACGGCGGATTTCGCGCTCGAACAGGGCCGCGAGGTTTTCGCCGTTCCCGGTGCCATCGATTCCGGGCGCAGCCGCGGCTGCCACCGGCTCATCAAGGACGGGGCGCAGCTTGTCGATGACCCGAAGGATATTCTGCAAGTCCTGGGCCTCTATGTGGAGGAACAGCCGGCCCCGCGCCAACTGAGCCTGCCGGTGGACCTGCCCAAAGAGGACGTCGCCATCCTCAAATGCCTCGATCTCCAGCCCAAGCCCCTCGAAAAACTCCTCACCGAAACGGGCCTCTCCTCCGCCCAACTTCTCCCCCGCCTGACCGTGCTGGAGGTGCAGGGCCATCTGAAGCGCCTGCCCGGCAACCAGTTCGTGCGGGCAGGGGGCTGAGCGTCTCTACCGTACGGTGGTCACCCTGCCGCGCTCGTGGAGGAGGACGCTCCAGTGGTTCCATCGGGGCAGCATCTGCTGGCCGATGGCCGTATGGCGGAAGCCGCTCTTCCAGTAGAGGATAACCTGCCTGCGGGCCGGGTCGTATTCGACTGCGAAGACGGCGTTGCCGGTGGAAAAGGTTGCGGGGTATTTCTGGCGGACCGCCTGGAAGTCGTCGTCGCTCAATTCGGCGAAGGCAAGGTCTTCGGGAAGAAGGAGGGGAATATCCTCATTGGACTCGATCCCCAGGCTTTCCAGGCGGCTGAGGAGCCACTGCGGGGCATCCACGGCGGAGGTCGGGCTGTTTTCCAGCGCAAGCTTCAGATTGTAAGTCTCGATCCTGTCCGTAAGACCTTTCCAGAGGCCCGGCAGCAGCCGGTTCTCGCGGATCAGGCTGACCATCGCCATCCGCAGCAAGGCTCCGTCCAGCGGGCGACGATCCCGTATCAGTTCCCGCCCTCCGTATCGCAAAGCGACCTCCCCCATGATCTGCCCCCGCTCGATGACCACGCTTTCGGCGGAAGGTTCTCCGAGGCCCGCGTTTGCCAGATCGGCAAAGGTGACCGGCATGGCGGTACGGGTGCGGAGGCGCACTTGCAGCTTTTCCCCGCTGATGGCCTCCTTTGCCAGAAAGAGGGCGGCGGACGCCTCCGGGTCGAGCAGGGAAGAGGCGTCGAGCGCCACCTCCTCCTGCCCGTTCGTCCAGGCGTGGCCTTTCTGCCGGCGCACATAGGCCGCATCGGGCCATTCCTGAAGGAGGAACCGGGCCAGCGTCTTCCGGTCGGGCCAGGCTGGGCCGCTGTCCTGGTCGAGAGGGGGAAGCTGCCAGAGGCCGCGCAGTTGGCCTGCGATGCGGCGGCATTCCTCCCAGGCTTCGCGGTGGAGATGGTGGCGGGCCGGGCGGCCCTGCCTTAATGTGAGGATGAGAGCGGAGGCGTCGCAGTGCAGAGCAAGCAATTCCTTCTTACGGGCCTCCCGAACTCCTTCCGCCGCGTCGCCGGGCAGCGAATCGAGGCTTCGGAGAAGCGGGGCCGGGCGCTCCAGGGCGGCGATAAGATCGATCAGGTCGCGCCTGAGTTCAGGCGGGGCGGCCACCAGCAAGCGGGCGTAGGCACTGGCGACCGGAGTGCGGAACATTCCCCGGCCCAGGTCGGTCAGCTTGCCGTCCGGGGTCAGAGCGCCCCATTCGACAAGCTGCTCCTGGGCCTGCCGGACAGCGAAATCGGGCGGGGCGTCCAGGAAGTGAAGGTTCTGCGGCTGAAATCCCGCGGCGGCCACGGTGAGAACGAAATCGGTAAGCTGCTGGCGCAGGATTTCAGGGGGCGTAACTGGCTCCAATATCCCGCGCTCATCCCACAGCCGGTAGCAGACGCCTGGCGAGAGCCGGCCTGCCCGGCCCCGGCGCTGTTCGGCGGAGGCGCGGGAAATCGGTACCACGGCCAGCACGGCCCGTCTGGCCCGGTGGATGCGCTGGCGCACCAGGCCCGAATCGACCACGGCGGTGATACCCGGCAGGGTCACGGAGGTTTCGGCCACATTGGTTGCCAGGATAACGCGCCGCCCCTCCGTCTCGAAGGCTCTGTCCTGCTCCCGGTTCGTCAGGTCCCCGTGCAGAGGGATCGGTTCAATGCCCTTCAATCCCCGCAGCCGGTCGGCGCATTCCCCGATCTCGCCCTTGCCAGGGAGAAAAACTAGAACGCTTCCATCCGTTTCCTGAACGGCCCGGCGCACCGCCTGGGCCACCCGGTCGGCAAGATGCCAGGAGGAAGGCACCATCGGGCCGCCCAGATAGGCGACCTCCACCGGGTGGACGCGGCCCTCGGCCTCCAGCAGAAGGCCGTCCGTATAGGCCACCAGCTTTTCGGCCTGGAGGGTGGCCGACATGATGACCAGAGGCTGCCCGGGCCGGACGGACCGGCAGATCGCCAGGAAGAGGTCGGATTCCAGACCGCGCTCGTGGAACTCGTCCAGGATAACGGCCCCATAGCGGCTCAACTGCCCTTCCGCCCCATAGCGGAGGGCGACTCCCGGAGTGACGTAGCGAACCGCCGTCTCCTCGGTGGCGGCCTCCTCGAAGCGGACGACATAGCCGGCCGAGCGGCCCAACGCATCCGCCTGCTGCTGAGAAACCCACCGGGCCAGGGATCGGCAGGCGACGCGGCGCGGCTCCACGACCAGCACGGGCTTCTTCAAGGCTTCATAGCACCATATCGGAACGCGGGTCGATTTGCCGCTGCCGGTGAGGGCGGAGATGATGAGCGGACGGCGGGCGGCTTCCTTCAGCACGGCGTCACGGAGAATATCGACAGGCAGTTCAGGGAGATGGCTCATAGGACAAAACAGGCAACAACAGCGAGGTTATTCCGATTTGGATCGGAGCTTCATCATCAATTCGCGGACGCTTTCCTCAATGGCGGCATCCGTTTTCATGAGGACTTTGACCCGGTCGCAGGCATGGAGAACCGTGGTATGATCCCGGCCCCCGAAGAGGAGGCCGATCTCCGGCAGGGAGGTTTCCAGCGTTTCGCGCATCAGGTACATGGCGACCTGACGGGCCAGCACCACGTCCCGGTCGCGCCTTTTGCCGGTCATGGCCTCGATCTCGACCCCGAACTTTTCCGAGACGGCCTTCTGGATGGTGTCCGGCGTCATCTCGGAGGATTTCCGGTCGATATAATATCGCTCCAGCACGTCGCTGGCGAGGGCGGTCGAGATGCGGAGCTTATTGACAGAGGCGTAGATCGCCAGTCGCAGCAGCGCCCCTTCCAGGGCGCGGATATTGGACTGGATCAGGCTCGCCATATAATAGAGAACATCGTCCGGGACGAAGATTTTCTCCATCTCGGCTTTTTTCTGGAGGATGGCAATCCGGGTTTCGAGCTCCGGGGGGCCGATATCGGCGATCAGGCCGCACTCGAAGCGCGATTTCAGGCGGTCGTCCATGAGGCGCAGCTCCCTGGGGGAGCGGTCGCTGGAGATGATGATCTGCTTGTTGGTATGGTAAAGAGCGTTGAAGGTGTGGAAGAACTCCTCCTTGGTGCGCTCCTTGTCGGCGATGAACTGGATATCGTCCACCAGCCAGATATCGATGCTGCGGTAGCGGCGGCGAAACTCCTCGGTTTTGTGATCCCGCATGGAAGAGACATAATGGTGGGTGAACGTCTCCCCGGACATATAGGCGATGCGGGTGCTGGAAGATCGGGCCAGAATGTGATGGCCGATAGCGTGCATCAGGTGCGTTTTCCCCAGGCCGGGACCGCCGTGGATGAAGAGGGGATTATATGCCTGGGCCGGGTGGTCGGCCACCGAACGGGCACCCGCCTCGGCCAGCCGGTTGCAGGTTCCCACAATGAAGTTTTCGAAAGTATATTTTTCGTTGAGGGGCAGGAAGTGCGATTCCGTGGGGATAGAGGAGGCGGGGCGCGCCCTGGGGGCCTCCGGCGGGGGCTGGAGGGCCTTTTCCTCCTCCGCGGAAAGAAGCACCAGCTCGATCCGGACTTCGCTGCCCAGGACGGTTTCAAAGGCGCTCCGGATGAGATGGCTGTATTTGTTCTCGATCCACTCCTTGAAGAAGGGGCTGTTGGCCCCCAGGGTAACGACATCGTTGTGGATGTCGACCGGCTTGATGGGCTTAAGGTAGGTTTCGAAGATATGGCGGCTGAGGCGCGGCTCCAGCATCCGGAGTACACGGTTCCAGGCCCGTAGCAATCGCGAGCGGTCATCCTCGATTGGGAGTTCGAGCTGGCCGTTTACCATAGTCTCCAAAGCCGCAATCTCCGTCGATGTGATGGGGAAAGAACGGGCCGGATGAGGCGAAGCGCCGCCCCGGGGCGCTTCCGGGCCGACCGCAGAAGCTTTTTCATTATAGCAGAATTTGGCTCATCAATCAATCGCCTTTTCAAGCCCCTCCAGCCGCCAGCCATACAACATATAGCCCTTCTCCCCAAAAAGTGTGCAAATATATATTACAGAGCCTAAGATAGCCTTGCCTTAACAGCTGCGCTCGCTAGATGGCTGTCCGAATCCGGCCCTTGACGGTCGGGGAAGTACCCGATTATAATGGATTACAGGAGCATATCCGGCCATCGAGCGGAGGAGGTTCATTTGGTTCAAGCAGAATACTCGCGCCGTCCCACGCGGGCGGTGCGCGTCGGCGATATCTACATCGGCGGCCATCACCCGGTGGCCGTTCAATCGATGATCACGGCGGAAACCCGCGATGTGAATCTTGCGGTCGAGCAGATTATCGAACTTCACAAAGCGGGGGCCGAACTGGTCCGGGTCACGACCCCGAATCTCCAGGAGGCCCGCTGCCTGGGAGAGATCAAAGAGCAGGTGCGGAAGCGATATCGGGATGTGGCCCTGGTGGCCGATGTCCACCACCAGGGGAGCGAGATCGCCGTCGAGGTCGCCCGGTATGTCGATAAAGTGCGGATCAATCCGGGCCTGTTCGTTTTCCATAAGCCGGTTCAGCGCACGGTGGAATATTCCTCCTCAGAGATCGAGGAAGAGCTGGAGGCTGTCGAAAAGGAACTCCTGTCGGTCATCCGGGCCTGCAAGGAGCGCGATATCGCCATCCGGATCGGAGTCAACCACGGCAGCCTGTCGGAACGCCTGATGGTGATGTACGGGGACACGCCGGAGGGGATGGTGGAATCGGCCATGGAGTACCTGCGCCTATGCGAGAAGCACGATTTCAAAAACCTCGTCATCTCCCTGAAGGCCAGCCGAGTCCCGATCATGCTGGCCGCCAACCGCCTGATCGTGCGAAAAATGGAGGTGGAAGGGATGCATTATCCTCTCCACCTGGGCGTGACGGAGGCAGGCGACGGCATATACGCCCGCATCAAGAGTACGGCAGGCATCGCCACCCTCCTGGCCGAAGGCATCGGGGACACCATCCGCGTCTCGCTCTCCGAAGATCCCAGAGAGGAACTTCCCGTCTGTTACGATATCCTCCAGGCTCTGGGCCTCAGAAAAACGAAAGTGGAATACATCGCCTGCCCCTCCTGCGGGCGCACCAAATTCGACCTTCCGACCGTTTTAGGCCGGGTAAAAGCCGCCACCGGCCACTTGGTGGGCCTGGATATCGCGGTGATGGGCTGCATCGTGAACGGCCCGGGCGAGATGGCCGACGCCGACTACGGCTATGTCGGCAAAGCGGGCGGCATGATCGCCCTCTATCGGGGCCGGGAGGCCGTCAAAACCATCCCCCAGGATCGGGGAGTGGAGGAACTGGTCGAGTTGATCAAAGCAGACGGGAACTGGCGGGATCCCCAGGTATGAGGTGTGGATTCATATGTGGAACCATGCCTCACTCCGGTTGGTCCCTTTTATGGAGAGCCGAGCAAAGGCACGTTCGGTGATCCAGGATATGGCTGTCCTGGGGGCGCTGTCGGGACGTTTGGTTTGGTGGGGGCAACAATTCCAGGCAGGCATGGGAGGAGGCCCGGCACGTGCCTGAGCAGGAGATGAACAGCTCTAAATCCTGATAAATCCGGCGCAGTTCCTCAAGGCTCTGGGCCGTCTTCAGCCCTTCTGCGGCGGCCAGCAGCACATCGCTGTCGGTGACCTTTCGGACCTCCGGCCACATCCTGAGAGACCCTATCGAAACTCAGGATGTGGCGAGTCGGCGCACCATCAGATAGATCGAGGCCACATCGATCCAGGCTTCGCTGCTTTGGCGAGTGGACTCATAGTCCTTGCTCAACCGACGGTTCTGGATCAGCCAGGCCAAGGTGCGTTCGACAATCCCGCGTTTGGGCAAAACCACAAAGCCTTTCCCACCCTCGGCGCGTTTGACCACTTCCAGATCACAGGAAAACTTCGCCTTCACCCAGGCGACCCGAGACCCGCCGTAGCGTCCATCGGCCCAGATCGTCGTCAGCCGCCGATAGAGCCGTTTGATGCCGGGCAAGGTCTTCCGAGTACCCTCCGGGTCTTGAATGTCCCCGGGCAGCACCCGGCGTTTCCAGAGCAGGCCCAGGGGGGCTACGCCGATAGGGCGCTTGCGTCCCCGGATCTTTTTCCCGGCGTCATAGCCCCGGGCCCCCCTTTGGGCTGGTCTTGACGGTCTGGGAGTCAAAGAGCAGGGCCGAAGGCGTCGTGTGCTTGCCTGCCTGCTGGCGCACCTGCTTACGCAAGGCGGCATGGATTCGTTCCGTCGCGCCAGCGCCGGAGGTGGAACCAGACCGCCCCTTGGGGCGGGAAGTCGTGGGGCAACCGACGCCACGGACAGCCCGTACGCAATTGGTAGAAGATGGCATTGAAGATCGCCCGCCGGGTGTATGTGCGAGCGACCCCTTTTTGGGAGGTCGGGCACGGGCAGCAAGGCGTCGATGCGTTGCCACTGAGCCTCAGTGAGGTGGGTGGGGTAAGTGGTAGGTGTCATCTGCCTTTCTGCCACATCCCTTCCCTCCGATATTGCATGGTTTTCTATACAGTCTCTTAGACACGGTGCTGCCTCCTAATCCGAATATAGCATCAATTCGCAGCCGTTGCTATCATTCCTCTTGCCTCAGACAGCATATCCGGGTTGCTTTTCAAATCCAGATTGTGCGATAATTAACATATTTACAGACCAACGACTGTTGTCCGGTAATCTCGGGCGATGGCGAAGGAGACAGGGGTTCAATATGCAATATCAATCGTTCGGCAAGGCAGGGTTCGACATATCGAGGCTCGGTTTTGGCGCGATGCGGCTGCCGATGACGGAAGTGGACGGAAAGCGTGTCGTGGACGAGGACAAGTCGATCCCGATGATCCACCGCTCCTTCGATCTGGGCGTCAATTACATCGACACAGCCTGGTTCTACTGCGACGGGCTGAGCGAGATCACCGTGGGCAGGGCGCTGAAGGGATGGCGGGACCGGGTGCATGTGTCCACCAAATATCCTATCGGCAATGAGAAGGGATACCGGGAACTGTTGGAGGTTCAGCTGGGCAAGCTCGATATTGACTGCCTGGACTGCTACCACTTCCACGGCATCGGCGAATGGTTCCTGGCCCATGAGAGGCGCGATGAGTTCATTGCCGAGGCAATCAAAGCCAAGGAGGAAGGGCTGATCCGCAATATCTCCTTCTCCTTCCACGACCAGCCGGAGGCCATGGCAAAGCTCGTGGAGATCGGCATTTTCTCCTCGGTACTCTGCCAGTACAATCTGCTGGACCGGGCGAACGAGGCGGCCCTGGCGAATGCCAAAGCCCACGGGCTGGGCACGGTGGTGATGGGCCCGGTGGGAGGGGGCCGCATCGCCGGGCTTCCGCTGGAGATCGCCGAGAAGCAGGGCATCCGGGCGCGAAGCAGCGCGGAGTTGGCGCTCCGGTTCGTCATGGCGAACCCGAACGTGGACTGCGCTCTGTCCGGCATGAGCCAGATCGCTCATGTCGAGGAGAACGCTTCCATCGCATCCAACAGCGCGCCCCTCAGCCCGGAGGAAGTGGCCGGGATCAACGCGGCGATGGAGGAAAACAAAAAGCTTGCGGATCTCTACTGCACCGGATGCAATTATTGCCTGGAACACTGCCCGCAGGAGGTCAATATCTCCCATATCTTCCAGGCGATGAACTATTACCGCGTCTACGGCCTGAAAGAATACGCCAAAGGCCATTATAATGCCATCGGCTCCCAGTGGGTCAAAGGAGTCAAGGCGGACGCCTGCATCGAATGCGGAGAATGTGAGGAACACTGCCCGCAGAAAATCGTCATCCGAGAGCAGTTAAAGGAATGCCTCGCCGTTTTCGGCGCGTAGTATGTAACCATCGCTGCCTGGGCTGTCCTGCTGGCCCACTTCCATTTCCATCCGAAGCTCGCCCTCCTCTGCGATATCGCCGGGGTTCAGGCATTTCATGGTGGCGGTGTTCCTGCCGTTTCTGTTCGCTGTTCCGGTTGTTGGGATTGTCGGCTGGCTGCGCCCCGTCAGGATGCATGCCCGCCCCTCAATTCCGCCTTTTGAGAAATTCCAAGAGTCGCTTCGATCATGAAGCAATCAATCATCCACTTGGGTTGACATTCCGTCGCTTTTCTGGTTATAATTGTTTGAAATATATTTAACAATATACAGCGATCATTGGGTGAGGCTGCCATCAAACGCCTCCAGGCAGCCCGTTCGGTTCGTCATTTCATCGCGCCGGGGGTGAGTGAATTTCGATCACAACAGCATCAGCAGGAATATTGCCACTTTTGAAAAGGAGATAATAGAGGATATATGAATATAAAACTGTCCAACGGCAGAGTAATACCGATTGAAATGCACAAAGTGCGGATTGTGCAGAAGACGACCCTTCCGCCCATCGGCGAGCGCCTGCGCGCGATTGAAGAGGGAGGCTACAACACCTTCCTCCTTCGCAGCAGGGATATCTTCATCGATATGCTGACCGACAGCGGCACGAACGCGATGAGCGACAACCAGTTGGCCTCTATGATGGTCTCGGACGACGCCTACGCGGGCGGTGAAAGCTACTACAAACTGCTGGAGGCCGTCAAGGACGTGATGGGATTCGACTACTGCGTGCCGGTACACCAGGGCCGCGCCGCCGAGCATCTCCTGGGCAAGATTTTCGTCAAGCCGGGCGATGTCATCCCCATGAACTACCACTTCACCACCACCAAAGCCCACCTGGAGATGGCGGGCGGCAAGGTGCTGGAAATCTACCGCGACGACGCCCTGGACACCGTAAGCTCCAATCCCTTCAAGGGCAACCTAGATATCGAGAAATTCAAGCAGGTGATCGAGAAATACGGCCCGGAGCATATCTCCTTTATCCGAATGGAGGCCACCACCAACCTGATCGGCGGCCAGCCTTTCTCCATGGCGAACCTCAAGGAAGTCAAGGAGGTCGCCTCCCGGCACGACATCCCAGTCGTGATCGATTGCAGCCTCGTCTCAGAGAACGCCTATTTCATCAAGCGGCGCGAAAAAGAGTACGAGAATGCTTCCGTAGAAGCAATCGTCCGCGAGATGATGGCCCAGGCCGATATGATCTACCTGTCGGGCCGGAAAAGCACCTGCGTTCGCGGCGGCCTGATCGCTACCAACAATCCCGGATACTTCGAAACTCTCAAAGCCTGGCTGCCGGTCTATGAGGGCTTCATCACCTATGGCGGTATGTCCTCCAAAGAGATCGAAGCGATGGCGGTGGGCCTGCGCGAAATGGTCGATTACGATGCCGCCAGCAGCTCCGCCGACCTGATCGAATATTTCGTCACCAAGATGGTCGAGCGCGGTATCCCGGCGGTCACTCCTCCGGGCGGACTGGCGGGCCATGTCGATGCCATAAAGTTCCTGCCGCACATCCCCCAGAGCGAGTATCCCGCAGGCGCGATGGCTGCCGCCATCTACCTGGCTTCCGGGGTCCGCAGCATGGAGCGTGGCTCTATCTCCATGGATCGGGACAGCGAGGGCAACGATGTTCCCGCCGATGTGGAACTGGCCCGCATGGCCGTCCCGCGCCGCGTCTACACCATGTCCCACATCGAGTATGTGGTCGACCGGCTGGACTGGCTCCATCAGAACCGCAACCTGGTCAAGGGCCTCAAGTTCTACCACGAGCCGCCGGTCCTGCGCTTCTTCACCGGCAAGCTGAACGCCCTCGAAAACTGGGGCCGGACGTTGGCCGACGCCTTCAAAGCTGATTTCGGCAGCGAGTGCTAATCGGTTTGCAGGGGGCGGGTTTGAAACCCGCTCCCTGCGTATTTAATACTACGACGGTGGTTCAAGTTTCGCCTGACTTCCACAAGGTGCGCTGCCGATGGGAGCGATAAGCGGCATAGCTGGCCCGCTGGATCTGCTGGAGTACCCGTAAGGCCGCCGCCACATCGAACACCGGCTGGGGCAAGACGACCTGCCATAACGACCGGACTTGAGGCACCGTGAGGGCGGGCGCTTGGGGCCGAAGGGTTTGCTGGATCGTGACCATGGAGGAGAGGTAAAGATTAAATACTACTACCGCCAGCACCTCCAAGGCTATGCCCGCATCCGGGCGGAAGGCAAGACCGCCTGGACGGAGATTCATGACGGGAAGGGATTCGATGAATTTCCATCCCGCCCCTTTCTCGAATCGGTTCTGCCGCGCCTTGCCTTCGATGTGGAGGAACCGAGCGATCTGGAGTATGGCTGCGGAACCGGGCCTGGGGCATGCTTCCTAGCGGAGCGAGGCTTCCGGGTGGATGCGGTGGATCTGATACTGGCGGCCATCGAGATCGCCCGAACCGTCGCCGCCCGGCGCGGCCTGGCGATTCGCTACGAGGTGATGGATGTCTGCGACCTGCCCGCACGGGGGCAGCTTTACGACCTGATTGTGGACAGCTATTGCCTCCAGGGAATCGTCTTCGATCCGGAGCGCCAGAAGGTATTCGCTGCTGCCCGATCCCGCCTCAGGCCGAAAGGCTACTATCTGGTCAGCACGGCCTTTTTCGACGAAAAGCGATTCCGGGCCGGGGAGACCGTGCGGGACGAACGCGCCGGCATTCTCTACCACCGCTACAGAGACGACGGCCTGATCGACCCGGAAACGGGCCTGGTCTATCTGATCACCCCGGAAAAACCCGAAGGCTTCGAGCCTGTAGAGCGCATCGCCGGGCTGTGGCTCCTGCCCATCCGCCGCCACCGGAAGCCGGAAGGCCTGCGGGCCGAACTGGAGGGCGCAGGCTTCAGGGTGTTATTTCAGGACGGGGGGCATTTTGTTTGTGC
>JADLDR010000079.1 GCA_020846535.1 Armatimonadota bacterium
AGGGGCAGGCTTTGCCCGGCTACTTCGCGCAAAAGGTCGATCCTGTCCTCAAGTGGTGCGGGGAACTGAGGCTGGCTGTCACCCTGGACAGCCACGGCGCGCCCGGGAACAGTAAGGAATGGTCGGACAGGCCCCTCTGGAGAGAGGAACGCTGGCACGAGAACTTCATTCGTCTCTGGTGGCAGATCGCCCGGTATTACCGCGATAACAGGGCGATTGTGGCGTACGAGCTTCTGAACGAACCGAATATGCCGTACCAGGAGGCCGGAACCCCTACGGACTGGAATCTGCTGGCCCGCCGCCTGACCCGGGCTATCCGGGAGGCGGACAAACGGCATACGATCATCGTGGGAGCCGCCGACTGGTCGAACCCGCAGGGCTTCGCCTCCCTGGAGCCGACCGGGGACACGAATACCCTCTATACCTTCCATATGTACTGGCCGCATCGCTGGCGTATTCCCGCAGTTCCCGGGAGGGGTAGTCTACCCCGGCAAGATCGGCAGCGGCCTGTGGGTCAGGGAAGCCCTCCGGAAGGCCATGCAGCCTGCGGTGAATTTCCGGAAAAAGCACAGCCTGCCGCGCCTCTATGTGGGGGAGTTTTCGGCGATCATCTGGTCGCCCGGGGACAGCGCCTACCGCTATCTGAAGGATGTGCTGTCTGTATTCGAGGAAAACGGCTGGGACTGGGCCTACCACGCCTACCGCGAATGGCAGGGCTGGAGCCTGGAACACGAGGCCGACGACAAAGAACACATCCGCCCTGTGGAAGCCACCGCCCGTCTCGACCTGTTCCGTGAGTATTTCGAGAAGAACGGGCGGTAATCAGTTGTACAGAATCGGCAGACCTATAATCGGCATTTCCTTACGGCAAGGAATCCGCCATCTGCTGGAGTTCGCCCTGCGGGACATCGCCGACGATGACGAAACTCATCTGGCGGTGGAAGATATTGGCGATCTTGCTGTGGCCGGTTTCGATGATGGCGCAGGGCTTGCCGTCTCCCATGCAGTGGGCGCACTGGAAGACAGAGATGACATTCAGGCCGTCTCCGTAGCGGCTGTAGGCGGCCTTCATCCCGCAGCCGCACCGGCAGCGGTCGAGATAGGAGCCTTCGTAACGGTAGCCTGCCGGTATATAGCGTGGCAGCAGCACCTGGAAGCCTACCGCTTCTGAGAGCGGCGCGGCTTCCATAGGGCGAAGCGCTGCCTCCTGCCGGACACGGACCGACCGGGCAGGCGGCTGGAAGCGGTGCGCGGGCTGGGGCCGGAAGGCGACCGACCGGGAGGCGGTGCGGACCGTCAGCTTCCCGTCCGAGTCGTATTCATCGGAGCGGAGGATGATCCGGCGCTCTCTATCGATCCAGAGCCGCCGTGAAGCGCCGCCTCCCGCCTTGCGCGAGATGCGGACGATATCGGCGATCCGGCCTGCCACCCGATCCTGCCCTTCCCAGCGGATATTGTAGTTTTGAAACAGGAGTTCGATCCGGCGCGGGTTTGCCGGGGAGTCCTTTTCTGAATCGCTGCCGCAGTCCACGACCCGGCGGCGGGCGTCGTAGCGCCAGTTACGGCGACCGTCATTCCCCAGAATCAGGCCGTCGAGCGGGGGCGTCTCATAGCGAATGAGCGAAAGCCCACCGGCCTTATAATAAGCGGAGGCTGTCGCCGTTTGCCGCCGCCCGTTGTAGCGAGTCTCGGTTTCCAGACGGGTTTCGTAATCGGTGGATCGTTCTGCCCGGTAGGCGGCTTTGAGAATATCGTCGCCCGGCAGGGCGGCCCGGCTGAGTCCCCGATACCACAGCCCGCTTCCGACAAACAGCGTCACTGCAATGACGATACCGAGAGGTTTCAGCCGGAACATCCCTAAGACCCCTTTCTATAGGTGATGGCGAGAATCGCGCCCGTTCCCGCCCGGTCGGCGAAAGGAGCGTCCTGGGACATGACCAGATGCTGCTCCAGATAGGGCGACAGATCGGGGGCCATCGGCGCGGAGCGCTGTTTTCCCGGCCCCGATAGCATGGCCCAGGCCGCCACCGCCGCCACCGCCCCTGCCGCCAGGGAGCGCCGCAGGGCCGTTTGGGGCAGACCGATGCGCCGCAGGCTCCACCACGGCAGCGCAATCTCCCTCTCCAGAGCGGCCTCCACGCGGCTCCACAATCCTGCTGTCGGTTCCGCCCTCGGCATGGCCTCCACCATTGCGAGCATTTCCTCGAACGCCCGCCATTCCCTGGCGCAATCCGGGCAGCGGCCAACGTGCTCCTCCACGGTGCGAGCCTCGCGCTCTCTCAAAACGCCTGCCGAATATTCCCCGAAACAATCCTGTATTTTCTGGCAATTCACGGTTTGTTCCTTCAGGCAACCGCCCTCCCCTCCCCCCGCCAGACTTCGGCGGGGGGAGGGGCCTTGGGGGGCTTTGATGAATCTTCCAAAATCCCGCAGGCACACAGCTCCCCGATGCCGGGGGGCTGGGGGGTGTTTCCCCTTCCCTTACATTTCCTCCACGAAGGGTTTCAGTTTCCGTTTCAATTCGTTGCGGGCGCGCGCCAATCGAGATTTGACAGTTCCCTGGGCCACGCCCAGAGCAGAGGCGATTTCCTCGACGGGCAGGCCCTCCAGGTGATGCAGGACGATCACCTCGCGGTGGTCGTCGGAAAGGGTGGCGATGGCCTGCTGAACCGAATGCCGGGCGGATTTGCGCTCGAAAAGATCCTCCGGGCCGGGTGACTCGTCAGGCAGGTCGCGCTCCGGAATATCCTCTTCGCCTGTCGTATAGTCCGATAGAGAGACCGTACGGCCTTGCGGGTGATCGCGCCGCCAATTTCGGGCGCGGTTGAGAGCGATCCGGTAGAGCCAGGAGGCAAAGGCCCCTTCCGCTCTCAAAGAGGGGAGCATCCGGAACGCCTGGATGAAGACCTCCTGGGTCACATCGTCCGCATCGGCCCGGTTCCGCACGGCCTGGAAAACGATATTATAAATGCGCCCCTGATAGCGGTTGAAAAGCGTCTCGAACGCCCTGCGGTCACCGGAGCGGGCCTGCCGCACCAGCGCCGCATCCTCCGGCTGGGGCAGCGGCGAATCGGCCAAAATGAACCCTCGACCCGGGGAACTCTCCCCGTAGATTAAGACACGGCCTGGCAGAGCGGGTTCCCTGAAAAAGCTTGCGCTGTTCCATTCGGTTTTCGGGGAAGGGAATCCTTTGTCGAAGAAGGAACTGCTTCGATACCCTGCCGAAGCCTGGCGGAGGAGCAGATGGTGCGTTCTTTTGATGGAGAATTCAAGGGCCTGCAAGCTCGAAACCCTTCTTTGATAAGGGGAAAAGCCCCTCCAGCCGAATCCTTCCGGTGGCAATCACACTTTTTGGAACTATTTTTCGTTGAATACGTCTTATTTTGTACAAGCGGGAGCGATTCCAACGGTTGCAGGCAGACCCGGCCTCTGCAGCGCGCTTGCCGTACGAGATATAGCGTGTGGTGGAGAAAATGATACCATATCTTCCGCTGTCACAGAAAAATCGCTTGACATGTAGCGTAGTATTTGCTATATTTAAAGAAACAGGGGCGTAACGGACGCGAACGGAAAGAGGCTCGAAGCAGCTTGACACTTTAATTTACAATTTCAATCTATGGAAAAGAAAGGGCAAATTCACCGTCGACTCTATCTCTAGTAGATTGAGGGATGAATTTGCCCTTTTGTTATGTGGCCCGTCGGCCTGTCAGGAGAGCGGCCCTTGATTCCAGGAGGCGCGGGCACAAAAAGGAGGACAGCATGGGATTGATGGAGCGCCTGGCCGAACACCGCGCCCAGGAAGACAACTTGAGATGGGAAGGCACCTTCGAGGAGTATTTCGAGCTGGTGCGTCAGGATCCTCAGATCGCACGCCTGTCCCATGGACGCATATTCGATATGATCATGAAAGAAGGGGGGACCCCCGGGACGGACGGGCAGCCCCCGAAATACAACTTTTTCGCTGACGACCTCTTCGGGCTGGAGAAACCCTTGCAGCAGATCGTGGAATATTTCAGCTCGGCGGCCCAGCGCCTGGAGGTCAGGAAGCGGATCCTGCTCCTGATGGGGCCGGTCGGGGGCGGGAAATCCACCATCGTCAGCCTTCTGAAGCACGGCCTGGAGCGACATACCCGCACCCAGGAAGGGGCTGTCTATGCCATCAAGGACTGCCCCATGCACGAGGAACCTCTGCATCTCATCCCGGAACCCTTGCGGCTCGATATCGAGAAGGAATACGGTATCTATATCGAAGGAGACCTCTGCCCGGCCTGCCGCCATGCGGTCGAGAACCGTTACGACAACCGGATCGAAAAAGTGCCGGTGAAAAGGATCGCCTTCAGCGAAAAGCACCGGATGGGCATCGGCACCTTCACGCCCAGCGACCCGAAGAGCCAGGACATCTCCGAACTGGTGGGCGGGATCGATTTTTCCACCATCGGCGAGGTCGGCTCCGAGTCCGATCCCAGGGCTTACCGCTTCGACGGGGAACTGAATATCGCCAACCGCGGTCTCATGGAATTCATCGAAATGCTCAAATGCGATGAGAAGTTCCTCTATGTGCTGCTCACGCTCTCCCAGGAGCAGAATATCAAGACAGGCCGCTTCAGCATGATCTACGCCGATGAGGTCGTGATCTCCCATACCAATGAAAGCGAGTACGCCTCCTTTGTCGGGAACCGCAAATCCGAGGCGCTTCAGGACAGGATCATCCTGATCAAAGTGTCCTACAACCTGAAGGTTTCCGAAGAGGTAAAAATCTACGAAAAGCTGCTCAAGCAGAGCGCCCTGAGAAACGTCCACATCGCTCCGCATACGCTCAAAGTCGCCAGCATCTTCGCCGTATTGTCCAGACTGGAAGCAAGCCAGAAGGCGGGCATGAGCCTTATGAAAAAGCTCAAGCTCTACGACGGAGAAGACGTGGAAGGCTTCAAGCAGAAAGACATCAAGGAACTTCAGGACGAGGCCATGCGGGAGGGGATGGGCGGTATCAGCCCGCGCTATGTGATCAACCGGCTCTCCAATGCGCTCATCAAAGAAGGCATCACCTGCATCAACCCGCTGATGGCCCTCCGCGCCCTGCGGGACGGGCTGGACCAGCACACCAGCATCAGCCGCTCCGAACATGAGCATCTCCTGAACCTGATCGACGAAAGCCGCCGGGAGTATGACGAAATCTCGAAGGTGGAGGTGCAGAAAGCCTTCGTCTATTCGTTCGAGGAATCGGCCCGGACGCTTTTCAACAACTACCTGGACAATGTGGAGGCGTTCTGCAACAGCACGAAGGTCAAAGACCCTCTCACCGATGAAGAAGTGGAGCCGGACGAAAAGCTGATGCGCTCCCTGGAAGAGCAGATCGGCATCACGGACAACGCCAAAAAGACCTTCCGTGAGGAAATCCTGATCCGCATCTCCGCCATGGCGCGCCGGGGGCAATCGTTCGACTACACCTCCCACGAACGGCTCAAGGAGGCCATCGAAAGGAAGCTCTTCGCCGACCTGCGGGACATCGTGAAGATCACGACCTCCACCAAAACGCCGGACGCCGACCAGCTCAAAAAGATCAACGATGTGGTGAACCGCCTGGCTTCCGAACACGGCTACTGCCACGTCTGCGCCAACGAACTCCTGCGCTATGTAGGGACATTGCTGAACCGGTAAAAGCTAACCGCCTCCTGATCCCGCCTTCGAAACACAGCCTCTCCGTGTTCCCCAGTCTTGCACAGGCTGGGGAGCAAACTGGGGGCGCTTTTAAGGAAAAACTTATGCCTGTACACCGAAGTTCGATAACCAAACATGACTGGACGCTGCACCGCAAGGGGCCGATGGATCAAGAGCGGCACAAGAAGCGGATCAAGGAGGCGGTGAAGGAGAATCTGGCCGATATCGTCTCCGAGGAGAATATCATTTTTTCCGACGGCAAGAAGATCATCAAAGTGCCGATCAAGTCTCTGGACGAATACAAGTTCCGGTTCGACACGGACAAGCAGAAGGGAGTGGGGCAGGGACAGGGGAAGTCCAATGTCGGGGATGTGATCGGCCAGGCCGGGCCGGGCGGCGGCTCCGATCCGGGCAAAGCCGGAACCGAGCCAGGAGTGGACTACTATATCGCCGACCTTTCCCTGGATGAACTGGCCGATATGGTGTTCGAAGACTTCGAACTGCCGCGCCTGGAGGAAAAGCGCCTGGCGGAGGTGGAGACCGAAACGGTTCGCTTCACCGATATCCGAAAAACAGGCATCCTGCCCAACCTGGATAAAAAGCGCACCATCCGTGAGAATATCAAGCGAAACGCCATCATGGGGGAGGCCCGCTTTAAGGATGTGCAGTCCAAAGACCTGCGCTTCAAGACCTGGGATATCGATGTCCGGCGCGAGTCCAATGCCGTCATCCTGGCGATGATGGACACCTCCGGCTCCATGGGGGAGTTCGAGAAGTACATCGCCAAGAGTTTCTACTTCTGGATGGTCAAATTCCTGCGGACCAAATATCAGAACACCGAGATCGTCTTCATCGCCCATCATACGGAAGCCAAAGTTGTCACCGAGGAGGAATTTTTCACCAAAGGCGAGAGCGGGGGCACGAGAGCCTCCTCCGCCTACCGGTTGGCCCTCCACCTCATCGATACCAAATACAACACGCAGGACTGGAATATCTACCCCTTCCACTTCTCGGACGGGGACAACCAGTATTCGGACAACGACCTGTGCATCCAACTGGTGCGCGACCTTATAGGCAAATCGAATCTCTTCGGCTATGGGGAGATCAAGCAGTCCTCCTGGCCCTACACCAGCACTTTGATGTCCGTCTATTCCGGCCTTATCGACGAAAAGTTCGTCGGCGTGGTGATCGAGGACAAAAAAGATGTCTACCCGGCCCTGAAGCGGTTCTTTTCGAGGAAGGGGGAGTAAGCGCCTCATCCCATAGGGGGCCAGATCAGGTCTCTTATCCCGCCGGGGCAGGATTCGGGGCTTTGGGAGGCCTTTACCTAACCCTCCGGCCCCCTTCCCGAAACGGGAAGGGGGGGAGATTATCCAACAAGTACCGCAAACTCTCTTCCCCTCTCCCCGGAGGCGCTCCGGCGCATCCCCGGGATTTCGGGGAGAGGGGCCTGAGAGCAGCTATCCTATATCAAATGCAATTTGATATAGGATAGCTGTCTCTGGGAGAGAGGTAACCCATCCTCCATGGCAGGATGGTGCTTCCCCTGATCTGGATCCCTATGGGGGTGAGGCGCTTTGCCCGGGAGTGAGGCTCATGACCGATTCTGAAATGCAAATCTTGCAGGAGGCGACAGGGAATATCTGGGAGATCGGGGAAGGGTTCGGGCTGGATCCGTTTCCGACCCATTTCGAGGTGGTTCCCTCCCAGGTGATGTATGAGTTCGGGGCCTACGGGCTGCCGGGGCGGTTCAGCCACTGGTCGTTCGGGAAGCAGTTCCACCAGATGAAGACCATGTACGACTACGGCCTCAGCAAGATTTATGAGCTGGTGGTCAATACCGACCCCGCCTACGCCTTCCTGATGGACAATAACAGCGTCATTCAAAATACGATGGTGATCGCCCATGTGATGGGGCATTGCGATTTCTTCAAGCGCAATATCTATTTCGGGCACACCTGCCGGCAGATGATCGAATTGGTCCGCGTCCATGCCGACCGCATCCGCAAATACGAATTCGACCACGGACAGCAGGAGGTAGAGCGGCTCCTTGATGCGGTTTTGGCGATCCAGGAGCATATCGATCCTGCTTTTCGCATCCGCTGCCATGGGGAAAAGCCTGTCCCTGTGGGGGCGGGCGTTCCGACCACCGATTATGACGACCTGCTCTATTTGCGCGAAAAGCCCACCGCCCCGGAGCCGCCGAAGAAGGGCCTGCCCAATGAGCCGGTAAAGGATATACTGGCCTTCGTCATGCAGCACGCACCCTACCTGGAGGACTGGCAGCGGGACGTGATCTCCATAGTCCGGGAAGAGATGTACTATTTTCTTCCCCAGATGCAGACCAAGATCATGAACGAAGGCTGGGCTTCCCTCTGGCATGCCCGCATCATGAGGGAATTGGATTTGACAATGGGAGAACAGATCGAGTTCGCTCAGCTTCACTCCGGAGTGGTCGGCCCGGGCGGGAGGCGGCAGATCAACCCCTATTATGTCGGCATTAAAATCTGGGAGGATATCGAGCGCCGCTGGGACAACCCTTCGGAAGAGGAACGCCGCGCTTTAGGGCGCAAGGGCGGCGAGGGGAAGGCCAAAATCTTCGAGGTGGCAGAACTGGAAAACGATGTCTCCTTCCTCCGCAACTACCTCACCGAAGACCTGGTGGAAGAGCTTGACCTCTATATCTACGACCGGGAAGGAAACGACTGGGTGATCGTCGAAAAGGACTGGCGCAAAGTGCGCGATGCCCTCGTGGACAGCATGACCAATTTCGGCATCCCTTATATCGTAGTGGAAGACGGCGACTACAACCGCAACCGGGAGCTTTACCTGAAGCACCGATACGAGGGGCGGGAAATGGACATGCCCTATTCCGAAAAAGCGCTCCAGCATGTCTACCTGCTCTGGGGCCGCCCGGTTCACCTGGAAACGGTGGTGGAGGGGAAGACGGTCACGCTGACCTACGACGGCAAGACTACCGCCACCGAAGTGAGGCCATGAACCTTGTCCTGACCCATCCCCTTCCCGAAGAGTACCTCGACCGGATTCGATCCGTTTCCGACCGGATCCGCATCGCGGTGGCGGATAGCCCGGAGCGCCTGCGGGCCGAAGCCCCCGATGCGGAGGCCATCTACGGCTGGCCCGGCCCCGACATCCTCGAAGCCGCCTTGCACCTGCGCTGGGTGATGGTGGGGAGTGCGGGCGTGGAGTGGGCGCTCTCACCGCAGATGAAGGCCAGCCGCGCCGCCCTGGTCAACTGCGCCGGAGTCTTCGATAGGCCCATCGCTGACCATGTGTTCGCCTTCATCCTGGCCTTCAGTCGCCGGTTCCATACCTTCTTCCACCAGCAGACCCTCCAGTCGTGGAATCGGGAACCCTCCCCCGAGGAATTGACCGGGCGGGCCCTGGGGATCGTCGGCCTCGGCTCTATAGGCCGCGAGGTGGCCCGCCTGGGCAGAGCTTTCGGAATGCGGGTGCTTGCCACCCGCCGCAACCTTCAGGCCGCTTGCGAGTGGGTGGACGCCCTCTACGGTCCTGCCGACCTGTGCGAGGTTCTTGCCGCCTCCGATTACATCGTCATCGCCTCCGCCCTCACGGAAGAAACCCGCGGTATGGTCGGAGCTTCCGAAATCGCCCGGATGAAGCCCGGCGCGGTGGTCATCAATATCGCCCGCGGGGCCATCCTCGATGAGGCCGCCCTCCTCGATGCCCTCCGCTCGGGCCGCCTCGGCGGGGCCGGGCTGGATGTCTTCACGGAGGAGCCGCTTCCCCGCAACAGCCCGTTCTGGCAACTGCCCAATGTCCTCATCACCCCGCACACCGCCGGCCATTCCCAACTGGTCGAGGAGCGTAAAATCGCCCTCCTGACCGAAAACCTGCGCCGCGATCTGGCCGGGGAACCTCTTCTGAATGTGGTGGACAAGGAGAGGGGGTACTGAAAATTGATGTTTGCCCTAGTTTTATGGTATAATAGGATGGATGTGGTATATTTACACAAATATAGTTTTCTAAATTAAGGCTATTAAAATGAAAGAGCAGGCTGCATTAGACCGCCTTGAGCTTGATATGACTCAATGCAAACGGGAATCAGAGGAGCAGTTATCACTTCCCTTTGCATCGGAGTCAACTGCTCCTGCGGTCCAATTAGAACCGAATGATTCCGGAAGGGCAGCAGTAAATCCTATCTTACCTTTTTATTCGCCTTCTGAGAACCCGTATATTGCCGATTTTTGCTTTTATGATACTGCACCATATAGCGTCGTGATCCCTTATTCGGAAAATATAATAGCAGGAAAAAATACTTATATTTACGATGCTCATACCTATCATACCAAAGTGCCGCCACAGGGAATCATCCCCCTCATTGATTATTATACAAAACCGGGCGATATAATTTTGGACCCGTTTTGCGGGTCTGGAATGACAGGTGTGGCCGCTTTGGATAGAAATCGTAAAGTTATCCTTTGCGATATCTCTCCCGCGGCAACTTTTATCGCTTATAATATGTGTTCGCCCGTAAATTCGAGACGATATCTAGAAGCAATAGAGGCGATTCTCGATGTTCTGAAGGAAAAAGAGTCGGAGCTTTATACGACTCAATGCCGATTATGTGGTCGTTCCGCTTGCGTATTGTATACTGTATGGAGTTATGGGATGCTCTGCTCCTTTTGCCAGAGCGAATTCAGGCTATGGGATGTAGCTCGCTTCGAGGGCGCTACCGTGCGAGAGAGCAAAATCAAAAACGAATTTCTCTGCCCATACTGCGAACACCTTTTAAATAAACGTAAACTGAGAAGAACCCAGAGATACCCTGTAGCCATCGGCTACAAATGCTGCCAGAAGGGATTACAGGAGCGATGCGATCCGCCTAACGATAAAGATTTGGCATTGCTGAATGCCATCAAAAAAGAAAGCATTCCCTCCCATCTTATGTATCCGACCGATCCGTTCCCTGATGGAGTCAATACACGTCAGCCGGTTGCAGCAGGGATCGCCACCGTTGATGCCTGTTATACCCCACGAGCTCTATTCGCCATGGCAGCCTTATGGGATATCGCTTTAAGATGGCCTGATGAAACGCTGAGGCCGAAGATTCTGTTTGCATTGACCTCGCTTTACCAGAGGGTGACGGTTTTCTCGGAATTTCGATTCTGGGGTGGAAGCGGGAATATCGCCAATTACAATGTTCCGGCAATAATGAACGAGCAAAATGTTTTTAAAGCCTTTGAGAGGAAGGCACGTACCATTGCCTGGTATTTCGCTCAGGCATCCGCCAAGCCGGAAAACTGCCGTATCAGCACGCAATCCGCATGTGATCTTTCGTCGATTCCCGGTGACTCCGTTGATTACATATTCACTGACCCTCCCTTCGGCGCAAATATCAATTATTCGGAAATGAATTTTCTATGGGAAAGCTGGCTCGGGGTGTATACGAATACCATAGAAGAGGCTATCGTCAATAAAGTCCAAGCCAAGGGGTATTGTGAATACGAAGCGTTATTGACTCGCGCCTTCTCGGAAATGAGGCGAGTGTTGAAAAAGAACCGATGGCTTAGCCTGATCTTTCATAATTCTTCGGCCCAAGCATGGCAAACCTTACAAAAAGCATTACGGCAGGCAGGCTTTACCATCAGAGGGACGCAAACATTCGATAAAAAGCACGGGACTTTCAAGCAGTTTGTTTCTCCGAACGCTGTCGGGTATGACTTGGTTCTGCATTGTATCAAATCAGAAAAGCCGGATGTGCATAGCGCCTTAAATGATGGCCTCCTGAAAGGTATCGGCGATTTTGTCCGGATGAGCATTTCCGAAAACCCTTCCCGGTATCGCATGCATTATCTGCACGTTAGCCGTGAGGATGAATTCGATTATCGGCGATTGTACGCCGACTGGCTGGCCTATATTCTGCCGAACCGCCTGGTCGATATCAGTTTTGAAGATTTTCGAGCCGCAGCAAGCAGTAGAATACATGCAGACAAATCGCTATGGGAGGGTTCCCTCCTGTGAGATGTCCGCAAACCTTGTCCGCTTTCACCTCGGAAGAGCGCAATACCGTTCACCGCCTTTTGGCGACGCATGTGGCTTATATGATGGGGCGTAAGGTCGAAGAGGCGGATTGGGCGGGGGTTTACTGTAGAGCTAAAAACATTCCTCTCCGCGGTTGGAGCAATCTCAATATCGATGTAGCTTATGATAACGTCGGCCTCGAACATAAGATGATCTGCTACCGATCTCATGTGAACCTGATGGATGCCTGTGGCCGCATACTCATGCATCCTGCCGCAACGCGCTCTATTCGCGTGCCCTTGATACCGGATCCCAATACGGCGATGTATGAAATCCTGGGCCAGTACGCCGATTTGATCTCAAAACGCCGCGATTATATTCAAAAACAGTCTTTCTCTGAAAAACCTATTGATTTACGTATAGGCTGGCTCTTATGGCAAGTGAGTTTGCGGCAGTTTCTCTATTTCGAAGAAGAAATGCTTGAGCCTGATCCCAACGACTACTGGGCGGAATGGCGGAAAAGCGGTGGCGGCGTGCGTAAAGAAAGCCAAAATCTCTGGGTCTACGAACGAGAAACAGGGAAAAAACGATATTCTATCACGACCGAAGCAGGCGCAAAGATACAACCTTATTTCGATGTTCCTCCTCCTAACGATCCCCATATATACCTGTTCACCGTTATAGGTGAGGTGATAACAGAAGGTCTGGTCAGAGTCTGGGTAAGCGAAACTACGGCCCGCGAACTGGAAAAGAGATTGGGCGGTCTCGATGTGAAGACAATCACCGAAGCCATCTATGAAAATACCGATAAGATGCTCGCAATACAATCAGGCCCGGATTCTCAAGCGGAAGTGGCCTGCTCGCTTGTCATCGCAGAGGGCGCATATAGTTATATTGAAAGAGCGGACAAATATCAAAGATTTCCAAGTATTCGATATACTTCGCCCCCTTGCCTTCCTTTCCGAAGTGTGATACAATAAGGAAACTTTCCCTGGGGCGAAAGTGTCTAAAAGATAGGGAAAGTTCCTTATGAAGCGAACAGAAAGGACATGATGGATAAAGCGGTTCGTTTACATATAATCCGGTTCGCGCTGGCCTGGGTTGTGGTCGCGATGCTTGCGCCCTCGGCGGCGTGGGCGAAGATGAAGATCGAGAATGAGATCAAAAAGGGCCAGGAGGCCGTTGTCGAGGTCGAGAAGGAATCGAAGGTGGTGACCGACCCGGAACTGAACAAGCGGGTCAATACCATCGGGCAGGCGATAGCCGCCGTTGTCGATGAAAAGCGGTTCGCCTATACCTTCAAAATCCTGGACGAAAAGGATGTGAACGCCTTCTCCCTTCCCGGCGGGTTCATCTATGTGAACAAGGGCCTGCTCGATTACGTCCGCTCCGATGATGAGTTGGCCGGGGTGCTCGCCCACGAGATCACCCACGCGGCCCACCACCATATGGTTCAGATGATCGAAGAGCAGGGCAAGATGAGCAAGTGGATGGACGTCCTGAACCTTGCCGTCATTGCGGTGATGATGAGCAGTAAGGGCAACACCGAAGGGGCCTTCAATGTCCTGACCACCCTCCAGCTCGTCCAGATCGCGAAGGTGACCGGACTGGGCCGGAAGGCGGAGTTCGACGCCGACGCCGGGGCGATCAAGTATCTGAAGCGGACCGGCTACAACCCGGCGGGCATGTATACCTTCATGGCCCGGCTGTCGAACGAGGCCCGGCTCCGGCCCGATGTGGACTACGGCATATTTCAGACCCACCCCATCTCCGCCGACCGCGTGGCCCGCATCGAAGGCTACCTGGAGGAAATGAACATTCCCATCAATACCCGCGTGGTTTTGAACCTCAAAAGCACGGTTAAATCGGTGCAGCAGAACGGCAGGGAGATCGGGGAAGTCTATTACCAGGATAAGCTCATCTACAAAACCGACCCGGCCACAGCCGCCGAGGTGTCGGACCGTATCAACCGTCTCTTATGGGCCAACCTGAAGACCTATGAACTGAAGCTGGACAAAGCCCGGAATATGGTGGTGGCCCGCAACATCCCCATCATCACTCCCACGCCCCAGGACGCCGCCCTGAACGATACCACCATCCCCGACCTGACCGCCCGAGCCTACGCCGGCCTGCGCCAGGCCCTCTACTCCGAATACGTTAAAAACGGGCTGTCGCAGAGGTAGGCGCTTCATGCGGGCATTTACTGTTGCGCCCCTCTGACCGCGAAAATCACTCTTTGATCTGGCCCGACAGCGACTCAGCTGCATGGCGGGCCATCCACAATATACCTCTCTTTTCGTATCCGGCGATGAACATCCCTCATTAATACATTTTCTTGTTGATTTTCTTCCTAAACTATTGACTTTTTCGCAAATCCTGATATAATAGATTAGAGGCTAGATTGTGATATAAAATAGCTCCTGCAATTAAGTTAATAATCATTGCGACTAGATACAAAAACGCACCCAACCAAGGTAGTGGGTTCCACGGTGGCGATAGAGGAAAGGCCGAAAGAGTAGGCGACTCTTCCGGCCTTCAGTACCGACAAGCATGCACTGCGGCACAGGTTTTGCTTGATTCGATACTTTATTATACCTCGAATCTTCCACTTCCCCTAACCGATACTCATAGCCGCATCAGGCAATTCCCGACCTCCGGTACGGTTATTGCGCGGAGTTCGTACGACAAGCTTTTTCATAAACGATATAGGAAGTGACTCACTTCACGACCGGATCTGCCTATAGCAGCTTATCATGAATTTCGGCTGATTCAACTGAATGCCTGAGAATCACTCGTAATAACATATAAACTGAAGTTCTTAGTATATAATATTCGAGGGAGATCGGGCTTCGATCTCGTGCAGATAACCAGTGTTGCATCGTTCATGCGGCAGACAGCCAGGTTTTTAAGGCCGAAAGCGTGTTGCTGACTCCGGGGCTGGGAACAGCGCCACCAGAAGGAGGCGAATATGATGACGAAGAGCAAGCCGGTCTATTTATCATCGAGGGAACGGGAGGTCTTTCTCTTGATCACCCAAGGCTGTACCAGCCATCAGGTGAGTGAACATCTCTGCATCAGTAAAAAGACGGTGGACTTTCACCTGACGCGGATCTATAAAAAACTGGGAGTCACATGCCGTGTCCAGGCATTCGCCAAAGCCGTCCGCCTGGGGCTGCTCTCTCGTAAGCCCTGAGGGGCGGAGCATCCGGGCTCCATCATCACCCCTCGCCCGGACGCCTGACCAGGCAGTCGCCTGGGGAAGTAGGGCGGGCACTCCCCAGCTCTGTAAAAAGGTCAAACCAAACGATGTGGTCATTCCCCGGAGGGGGCCGCGGACAAGGAGGAAATCTGAGATGAAGAGGGATCGTATGTACATGGCTGTGCTGGGGGTAGGGGCGCTGATAGGCTCGGCGCTGCTCCCCATCCAGCGCGGGGAGGCACAAGGGGTCAGTGCCAGTCTGAGCGCCCGGGTGAAAACGCTGGAACAGCAGGTGGTCGCCCTGCAAAAGGCGTTGAATGCCGAGGCCGCTGCCCGGCAGCAGGGCGATGCTGATACCCTGGCCGCAGCGAGGGGCTATACGGAGTATCAGAGCGGCGCCGAGGCCGCGGCGCGATTAAAAGGCGATGCGGCCACACTGGCCGCGGCGACCGGCTACACTGACGATCAGATAGGCGCTGAAGTGGCGGCGCGGAAGAAGGGCGATGCGGCGACGCTGGAATCGGCCCGTTTCTATACCGAGAGTCTGGTCAATCCTTTAAAGGACAAACTCCAGTATGTCCGGGTCGAAGACACGGATATGTACATCGAAGGCGCCAACCTGCATATCCGCAACGGACTCGGTGCTATCGCTACCCTCAACGGGCTGGGGAACCTGATCGTGGGCTACAACGACCTGCGGCCATCCGGGAATGACCGTTCCGGGTCCCACAATATTGTGGTCGGAGGCTGCCAGAACTACAGCAGCTATGGAGGGCTGGTTGCAGGGCGCTTCAACACCGTTGCGGCACCCTTTGCCTCGGTCAGCGGGGGGTATAACAATACGGCCAGCGGAGCTTTCTCCTCGGTCAGCGGCGGAAGCTACAACGAGGCGAGCCATCTCTACGCCTCGATCAGCGGCGGGTTTCAGAATACTGCCAGCGCGGATTCGTCCTCGGTCAGCGGCGGGGCGCTCAATACCGCCAGCGGGGCCAGGGCCTCGGTCAGCGGGGGGTATAACAATACGGCCAGCGAGAGTTTCGCCTCGGTCAGCGGGGGGCGGGATAGGACTGCGAACGGCGGTTACGACTGGCGAGCCGGGGAGTATTACCAGGACAATTAGAAACCGGAGCCGTCTCGAAGAGACTGTTTCGTGACGAACAAGGAGGATACCCGAAATGAAGGTCAGGCAAATGATGATGGGGGTGCTGGGCGCAGGAATGATGATGGGGATCGGGCTGCTCGGTACCATGCAGACAGGGGAAACCCAAGGGGCGAGTCCCGGGATGGCCGCCCGGGTCAAGACGCTGGAGGATCTGGCAGCCAGCCAGCAGGCAGCCATCACCGCCCTGCAGAGCGATATCGGCGACCTAAAGACGACGGTCGCCGGCCAGCAGGCTACGATTTCCGATCTGAAGACCACAGCGACCGGCCAGCAGACGGCTATCGACAATCTGCAGGCGACAGTCAACAATCAGCAGAGCACCATCGAGGGGTTGCAGAACAGGCTTCAGTATGTCCAGGTGAGTGGGACGGACATGATCATTGAAGGGGCCAACCTGCACCTTCGCAACGGTCAGGGAGATACCTACACGAAGAATGGACTGGGCAACCTGATCGTGGGCTACAACAAAGCGTCGGGCTACCACTACAACCGCTCCGGGTCTCACAACATCGTTGTAGGGGAAGACAATAACTTCTCCAGCTATGGGGGGCTGGTCGTCGGTCAGGGCAACCGCATCAAAGCTCCTTATGCATCGGTGAGCGGCGGGACAAACAACGAGGCTGCAGGGGGGTGGTCCTCGGTCAGCGGCGGGACAAACAACGAGGCCAGTGGTATGGGGGCATCGGTTAGCGGGGGATATGCCAATAGGGCTATCGCTTCGGAATGCTCGATCAGCGGGGGGCTATACAACATGGCCAGCGGCCAGTATTCATCGGTCAGTGGCGGGTCTGGCAACCAGGCCCTTGGTGACAGGTCTGCGATCAGCGGGGGCCGGATCAGGTCGGCTGGTGACGAATACGACTGGGTTGCCGGAGGATTGTTCCAGGATGAGTAAGGGCAAGCAACGCATTGTTCGATGCCCCGTGCAGGCAGAGCCGGGCTGACTGCGGTGTGGAGCCGCATGCTCCGCAGGTGAGTCTGCCCGGGGCATACGGTCGATTGAACTGCAGGATGTCCTCGGACAGGATTATTCCAACATGGAGGCTCAACGAATCGAGTCGTGAAAGGATAAGGACCCCATGGGCCAACTGGAGAGGAAAGCCGCGATTATTACCGGGGGAGCCAGTGGCATTGGCGCGGTGACCGCGCGGCTCTTTGCGGCAGAAGGGGCGGACGTGGTGATCGCCGACCTTCAGGACGAGAAAGGGCAGCGGCTGGCGGCGGCGCTCGGTTCCCGCGCCATATACTGTCACACGGATGTCAGCCAGGAAACGGAGGTTCAGGCCATGGTCGGCCTGGCCGTCTCCCGCTATGGCCGCCTGGATTGCCTGTTCAACAATGCGGGATTCGACCGGTTCAGCCGCGGCATCGAAGATATCTCCGCTGAATGGTTCGACCGCCTGATCGGGGTGCTGCTGCGGGGCGTCTTTCTGGGCATGAAGTATGCCGCTCCGGTGATGAAGCGGCAGGGGTCCGGGAGCATTGTCAACACCGGGAGTGTGGCAGGGCTTCAGGTCGGGTATGGCTCCCATCTCTACAGCGCGGCGAAAGCGGCGGTGATCCACCTGACCCGCTCGGTGGCGATGGAACTGGGGGAGAGCGGAGTGCGGGTCAACTGCATCTGCCCGGGTGCGATTGCCACCCCTCTCGTTGGTCAGGCCTTGGGGCTTTCCGCGGAAGAGGCGGAAGGGACGATGGAGACCCTGAAAGCATGGTTCGGGAAGTTCCAGTCGATTCCGCGGGCCGGGATGTCGGAGGATATCGCTCGGGCGGCCCTGTGGCTGGCCAGCGAGGCATCCGGGTTCGTCAACGGCCATGCGCTGGTGGTGGATGGCGGACTGACCGGAGGCCGGAAGTGGTCTGTGTATCAGGAGCGCAGCCTGCGGCTGCACTCCGCGATGGGGATGCCTGGGGAACCGGAATAATGGCTCCGGGTTTCATGGAGTGGGCATCATCATGTCGTCAGGGGGGATAAGCATGTCCGGGTGGGGTTGCAATCATGAAGTCAATGGCTACTGCCAACGGTTGAAGCGGGCCTGCGATCCGGGGATACCGGGCTGTGTACTCTACGGAAAGGTAATCTTTGCCGACCCCGACCGCAACCCCCCTCCGGACCGGCGGAATCGCCGGGAAAAGGAGGTATTGCCCGCTATTTCCGCGGAGCATGATGACGCGGAGGAGGATGCGTCATGCAAGTGACGGGGCCAATTCCTGTGCGGATACATCCTTCGCGGCCGATGTGTCTTTCCGGATCGGTTTCGGGCCGCTCTGGCGGTATGGGACAATTCAATCCGCTCCTGTAAATGTCCGGCAGCGCATGAGCCCCGCTCATACTGGCAGTTAGGAGGAATCTATGAGATCGCGGAACGGTAAAGGGATCTGGGTCGCGGCGGCGACCGTCCTGGTCGGCAGCCAGGCTGCCGCCTATCTGGGCAAGGCCCTCTATATCAACGGGGCCGCCGCCTCCGGCGATGTGCGCGTCATCCAGGGGAAAGCCTACGCCCCTTTGAGCGATATCGCTAAAGCCCTCGGGATGAAGCTGCAAACCCGCCCCAACGGGTACGAACTGGTCCGGGCCGGCGGGGCCGAACAGATCGCCAACAAAAACGTGGGCAAGATGGGTACGGAGATTTTCACCGGCAAGTGGCGATTCACCGTGATGAAAGTGGAAAAGGCGGAAACCTACACGCCCACGCTGGCGACCGGCAAGCAGGAGGTTCAGGCAGGCCCGAACGAGGAGTTGGTGGTCGTGACCTGTCGCATCAAGAACGGCACCCCCAACAAGGAGGAGCTGGTCTTCGAACGGTGGCAGAATAATCACACCGCCCTGACCGACGCCAGCGAGCAATCTTTCGAACCGGCATTGTATGACGTGCGGGCCGAGGAGCAATTTCCGGTCGGGGCGACCTTTCTGCCCGGCAGCGCCATCAACTTCACGCTGGTCTTCAAGGTTCCCGCGGAAACCGAGCCGAAAGACCTGATCTTCAGCGCCATTCGCTACAAGGACCGAGGAGAAGTCAGCCTCGGCACACTGAAACCGACCGATATTCGCGTTCAGTTGAGCGAGTAGGAGAGCCAAAATGAAGAAAACGCATCCATATCGTCTGCTCGCTCTCTTTTATGCTGCGCTGCTGGCCTGTCAGGGCTTGAGCGAAGCAGGGGCACAGGAGAGAAGCGGGGGCGCTGTCCGCGCCCTGAGCAGTCGGCTGCTGAACCGGGGATCTGTAGTGATCGAGGCCGAATCGCTGGCGAAATCGGCACAGGCATCCGCTGGCCAGCCCGGGCCTCAGAACATGCGGCCTTTCGGGGAAGGCTGGGGCGGGGATGCCCAGTTGTTCTGGAGGCCCGAGGGGCCGCCCGCCGAGCTGACCCTGCGCTTCAATGCGCCTGCCGGCGAGTTCACCGGCGTACTCTACTATACCCAAGGGCCGGATTACGGCAATGCCGCTGTCTTTGTGGACGGCCAGCGGGCCGCGCTCATCCGGGGTTACAGCCGCCGGGTGGCGTTGAGCCGCGTTGCCCTGGAAGGGGTGGTCTTGAAAGCCGGTTCGCATGACATCCGGTTCGAGATGCTGGATAAAGACGACGCTTCAACCAATTACTTCCTGGGCATCGATAAGCTGCAACTGCGAAGGCAGGCAGGGCAGGCGCGTCCCGGGCCGGAAGAGGCATCCACGGCCCGCAAGCGCCCTGCGATGGAACCGGCCCAGCGCCTTCGAATATCCCTCGACCGCACCGGGGAAAAGAATCCGCTCCTGCCGGTGTTGATGCACACCTTGGAACGCGGGTTACAGGGCCAGAACCGGACCGGAGCCTCCGCCCTGGACCGCCTGTTCGACCGCACGCTCCAGAGGCATCCGGGTGTGCCGAAGGAGATCCTTCAGAAAATGGTGGCGGACTGGAAATCGCTGCCCGAGACGACCCGGGCGCGGATCGCTTCCCCGGCCCTGGCCGACTTGTCCGCGAATACTCCGCTGGATCCCGGGGCCGTGCGAAGCGCCGTGGCCAATATGTCCGGCTCCGCTTCGGCGACCGCCGTAATAGATGTTTCCCCGCAGGTGATCGCCAATCTGCTCAAAGCCCTGACCACTCCGTTCATCGCCCATATCGATCCTGCTGCTCCCAAGGGCTATGATCCCGGTCAGGCGATAACGCTGGTGGGCAAAAACTTCTCCGCCAACAAGGCCGATAACAAGATCGTCATTCTGAAGGAGATGTCGGGAGGGGCGCAGGGCGAGGTTGCCACGGTCAGCCCATCGGTAGCCGCTGGCACGGCTCTGGAAATGAAGCTGCCCAGCGGCATGACTTCCGGCCACTATTTCCTCCGGCTGGCTGTCAAGAGCGGTGAGAGCACCCTCGCCAGCAACACGGTGGACCTGTATATCCGCACCCCGCCCCCGCCCGCCCCGACCATCCTCAACATCAGCCCCAACCCGCAGTATCCCGGGCGCAAGGTAGTCATCGAGGCTCAGGGCTTTAAAACCTCTGCACCCATCGCCGGCGTCTGGTTCAAGCCGATGGAAAATCAGCCCCTCGCTTCCTTCGTGAATCTGAAGGGCGAAAAGGCGGCCTTTTCCATCGGGAAAGTGCTGAACAGCACTCAGGTGGAGGCCACCGTGCCGCCGACCTTGCTGGCCGGAAAATACCGGGTCGCTATGGAAATTCCGGGATCGGGGATGAGCCAGTGGGTGGTATTCAGTGTGGAGGCGTTCTCCTACCGGGTGAATTTCATCAAGATCCACTGCAAGGACGAGTCCGATCCTGAGGATATGGATCCTTTCGGAGACGCTCCGCATGACGAGATCGTGGCGGCATGGGCTATCGTCGCCGACGAAAACGCATGGGCCAAAAGCTCGAAAGAGTATACCAACTTCGATGATGGGGAAACGAAATCTTTTAACTCCACGGACCGCGCTGTCTTCCAGCCAGGAGGAACCGCCGGAAAGGTCGGGCAGGCGCTGGTAATCAGCACCACACTCTATGAATGGGACGCCGGAGATGCGGAATCTGCCAACAAGGTCATCGGGTTCATCGGCGACCTGGCCGCCCAGATCCTGACCTCGACGGGGAATGTGGAATGGGCCGCAGTGGTGAAGTTTGTCACGCCCCTGATCCAGAAGGTGGTGACCTGGCTGGGCGGCAATCCCGACCATCTGGGGCAGAAAACGCTGGCCTGGTCGGCCCTGGAACTGCTGGAAGAGACGGACAACCAGAAGGGGATGTTTACGGGAACGCTGGATTTCAACAACAGCGATTCGGACGGCAGCTATCGGCTCACCTACGAGGTCTACCGCATTGCCCCTTGAAACGATCCGGCGCGGCTGTAAGGGGCCGCGCCAGATCGCCTTTCCTATAGATTTTCGATGGTAATCCTGCCTCCGTGAACAAGCATGTAGGGGCGCGATTCATCGCGCCCGAAAAGGCTATTGGGCGCGATGATGAAGGTTGACAAAATAATCCAGGCACGGGAGAGGGTTACCTCTCTCCCCTGGCCCCTCTCTCCGAAGCGGGGAGAGGGGTAGACTGTGCGGTACTTGACCCCCCCATCCACTCCCCCTTCCCGTTTCGGGAAGGGGGCCGGGGGGTTAGGGAACGGTCTCTCAAAGCCCCGCACCCCGCCCCGGCGGGACCGGATTGTTTTGCCAACTTTCATCATCGCGCCCCTACATCGGGAACGATACCCAGCCCGGACAGGTGGCAACTTGGGTTCCCATATATGGGGCGGCCTTGATAAGAGCGAAAGTCCCGAGAGCCATATTATGCCGATGGGCAGCCGCAGCCTCTGAAGGGGCTATCGATCCTGCCTGCCGGGAAGCCGATCCGCATGACAGCCCCTCTACTTCCCCTCATACGCCGCCGGGTCTGGCACGGGCGTCTGGCCTGTGACGGTGAATGGCTCCGTTTTTACTCCTGAAAACTCGCGCTGCCAGCCGCCGAATTCCGGGTCCAGCCAGCCGAAATTGTGGACGGGCTGGAAGGAAGGGCTGCCGTCGGCGTTTTGGGAGAGGCGATAGCGGGCGAAGGCGGCGCGGCCCGCCCGCAGGAAGCGCGGGTCGCCGGTCAGGTCGTAGGCCATGTGGAAAAGGAGCGCCATCTGGGTATAATACCAGGAGCCGCGGCTATAGCGGACATAGAAGAGGAAGCTCCCGATCCCCTCTTCCTGGGGCAGCATCGATTCCGCGTAGACCGAATCGGCGATGGCGACCACCAGCCGGGCGGCATCGACATCTCCGGTCAGGCGGTAGTATTCGTAGATATTGAGGGCGTACATCGAGTCCAGCCCGGCGGAGATACAGCGCCAGTTTTCGTAGGTAGGCTGGATGTAGGCTCCGCGCCGCCATTCGATCACGTTTTTGGTCTGATAATCCGGATCGAGATATCGGGCGGCGGCCCTGCGGTATTTCAGGTCGCCGGTAGCCTGCCAGGCCCGCAGGAGGGTCAGCATGGGGCGGGCCTGGCTGCGGGCCTCCGTCGACCCCAGCCCTGCCCCGCTGCGGAGGATATAGTCTGCATTCGCGAGGGCGGCCTCCCTGCTGTCCGAATCGCCGGTCATCCAGTGGTGGAGCATCAGCGATTCCCCGATCTGGAAGGCGGGCCAAAGGGCATTCCCGCCGTGTGCGGAGTGGTCGATTCCCAGGGCGCAGGTGACGCCGTTCCATGCCTGCCAGTCCGGGTGGCCTTCCGGGATATGGGCGGTATCGACATCGGCGATGTGGCGGGCCGCCTCGAAGCTGCGCTCCAGCCACCGCCGGTCGCCGGAGGAGAGGCCCCAGTTGAGAGCGCCCTGCACCACCGCCCAGTAGCCGTTCAACCACTGGCCCTGTGAGCCGTAGGGCGCATCCCCGAAGTTCCTCATCCCGAAGTGTCCGAAAACCTTTTCCGAGGAAACGTCTCCGTGGGCCTCCAGGGTGTGCCGCTTCAAGAAGCTTTCCTGCTCGTAAAACTCCGGGTCAAGCAGATTGACGGCTCCGGCCCGGCAGAACCATGCTGTGTCGAAAAGGCGCGGCGGCTCGTCGCTCAGGCGGCCCAGGGCGGCGCGGGCCGCATCCTGCGCCGGGCCGTCTCCGAAGACAAAGGTGATATCGTGCCGTTTGGCCTCCCCGAAGCGGGGCCTGTAGAGGGGCACAGACTCCGAAGGGGCGAACAGCCCGATGGTCAGGGATCCAGGTGCGGTGGAAAGCGATTTGGGGAACTGCTGTCCGAAGCGCCACAGGGACGCCTGCGCCCAGCCGCTTTCCGTTTCCGCCGCGATCCAGCCCGAGGCGCGGCTGCCCTGTCCCAGCGGGGCGCTGCCCGACGAAACCAAAAACCGCCCGGCCTCAGGCTGAATTACGGAAAGAAGGCCGGATCGCGATTCGGCGGCATCTTCCCCATCCAACCCGGCTGCCGCCCGGAGCGGGCCGCCGGGGAGATCGGCGATCAGGGATATTTCGGTGACATCCAGCGGCGTGTCCTCCGCAGTGCCTTTGTACGGCTCCGGCTTCACGTCATTGAAAAAGCGGAAGGAGGTTTTGAGGACAGGCGATCCTGCGTAAGCGGTCAGGCGGAAGACGAATCGCCCGATGTGCATGCCGGGCGCATCGAGCGTTCCCTCCATTTTGACGGAGGCCGACAGCGGGCCGCGGGAGGCCGAGATCGTTTTCCAGGCAGCCGCCAGGGGCGCTTCCCGCCCATCGAGCTTTACGGACAGGCTCGGCCTGAGGCGGCGCAGCACCGGCTGCGTTTTGCTTTTCAGGAAAACCGCGTCGATTAAATTCCGGCGGTCGTCTCCCAGAACTACACGCACTGCTTCGGTATCGAGCGTGCGGCGGGAGGGGCCGGTATAAAGGCGAAGGCGCTCCCGTGGGGCTGTTCCTTGTACCCCTTTTCCAGCGCGGAGCATGAATTCCGAGCCGTCGCCTGAGCCTTCGGGAGCAAGAAAGGTCAGAAGGAGCCACCGGACGCTGCCATCGGGCCAGCGTCCGGTTACCTCGGATTCCAGAGGGATTGGGCGGCCCAAGCGGTCTTCCAGGGAAATCCCTCCGCCGCGCTTCAGCAGGCCTGGGGGCATCGGAACCCCGCCCGTAACGGGGTATCCTGCCATCGGGATGCGAGCCGGGGAGACGAGTTTCAGCAAAACCGGGGAGGACAATTTCTCATGGCGCGGGGCCAGAGGCCATCGCTGGCGGTGGCGCTCAATCACCACCGCATCATGGGGCCGGCTGCCCGGCGGGGCCGTCTCCACCGCCGCCTTCTCGCCGATGACAGGATCGGCGAACCAGACGGCGGTATGGAAGCGCGGCGGCTGCTCCGTCTTCCCGTCCCCGGCGGCGTACCAGGTTCCCCCGATGAACCAGACATCCCTCTCATTGCGCTCCGGAGTGCCGCTCCTGTCGAAAACGCGGAAGGTCAGGCGAAAGGGCTTGCCCGGTTCCACATAAGGGGTGATATCTACCTGGAAGACCGACTGGGAGGCGTGCAGGTTTTCCTCCGCGACATCGCGCTCCCAGACCACGCGGCCATCGATCAGGACTTGCTTGAACCGGTGCCCGAAAAAGCTCTCCGTCCCGAGCATCCCCGGCTTGTGCTTTTCGGGATCGGCGAAATAGTCGTCCGCGCAGTAAAACCGGAGGGCGAACGGCGGGTGCCAGACTGCCGGCAGCGTGATTTCGCGGGAGGCTCCGGCCACTTTCCCCGTCTCCGAAACGACGAACGGGTGAAATAGGCTGAGCATGCCCCGCATATCGATCAGAGACCACCAGGGCCGTTCCTCCGACACCTGCCACCCTTCCCCGAACTCCGACGCCAGCGCCCTCGGCTCTGCGCCCGCCCCTTGTCCCAGCGCCATCATCACCGCACCCACCAGAAGGCATTTACCCAGCATCGCGCGTACTCCTTTTGTGAGGAAAGCGCCCCTTTCCGAAAAGCGCTCCCCAACCCCCCGGCTTCGGGGGGGGGGCTGAGAGCGTGCGGACCCTTGGGAGATTTATCAAATCACCTCAAGGCCACTCCCCCGCCTTAGTAAGGCGGGGGAGTGGGGGCAGTTGGCTTTCCCTCAGAAATTGAATTGATCGATATTGGATTTGTCGAAGATGAGCGGCGGCCCGGTGATGACAATGTTTTTGTCTCCGAACTTGCGCTCTTTGAGGGTTCCTGCCTCGAAAGAGCCGTCCGGGGCGGGATCGATCTTTCCGGCGGCCATCCCGTTCAGGAGGTAGCCCGCGATGTAGCCTTCATCCACGGGATTCCAGAGCGCGAACTTCTTGATGGTTCCGTTCAGGATGTATTTGCGGAGCTGGTTCGGGGTTCCGAGGCCGGTTACGGCAACCCTGTCAGCTTTCTTCTGGGTTTCGATGACCTGGGCCGCGGCGGTGATGCCGACGGAAGTGGGGGCGAGTATCCCCTTCAGGTTGGGGTGTTTGGTCAGCAGGGATTCGGCTTCGCGCATGCTCTTCTGCTGGTCGTCGTTGCCATAAACGATCTCTACCAGGTTAAGATTCCGATATTTGGGGTCTTTCATCGCCGCCTTCATCCCTTTGATCCAGAAGTTCTGGTCGGGGGCGTCGGTAGTGGCGCTCAGGATGGCGAATTCTCCTCTGCCGCCCAGAAGTTCGCTCATCAGGGCGATCTGGCTTTCCCCCGTAAGATTGAAGTCCATGGGGAGTACCGCCGCCTCGCGCCCGTCTTCGTTGCCCGTGATGTCGCTGTTGACGGTGATCACTTTGATTCCCGCCTTCATGGCCTCCATCAGAGCGGGCTTGATGGCGTCGGGGCTGTTGGCGGAAACCGCGAGGGCCTCAACACGCTTCTGGGTCTGCTGCTGGATGAAGGGAATCTGGGATGTAGCGTCCCCCACGGCGGGGCCGACGGTTTCGAAATCGAAGCCCAGCTCTTCCTGGGCTTTTTTGAATCCGGCGATGATCGAGTCGAAATAAGGGTTTCCCGTCTGCTTCGGAATGTAGACGATCCGTATTTTCGCGGCAGGCTCCGCGCTTTTGGGGGCGGGCCTGACCGGGCCAGGAACCGCCTCCGGGGGCTTCTTGGCACAGCCCGCCAGGAGGATTGCTGCCAGGGCGATCCCTGCCAGTGCGAAACGGATTTGACAGCGTATCATATTGCGGATGTTCTCCTTTCAGGGGCTGTGGATTGAATATACGGGCCTAATCGCGGCGGCGCTGGAGGAGGTTCGGCAGCATGACGGAAACCAGGAGCAGAACCCCTATCGCCACCAACTGCTTCTCTATTTTGATGTCCGCAAGCCCCATTCCTGTGCGAACGAGCGTCATGAGGAAAAAAGCCGCCGCCGTTCCGAGGATGGTGCCGCGCCCGCCGGCGATGTCGGTTCCTCCCAGCACGACGGCGGTAATGGCGTCGAGTTCCCAGCCCATCGCCATGTCGTAGCGGGAGGCCGTGAGGCGGCTTGTCAGCAGGATACCCCCGATCCCCGACATCAGGCCGGACAGCAAGAAGATGCCGATTAGCGTCCCGCTGATGGGAACCCCGGAATACCGGGCGGCGGTGGGGTTGGTTCCAATGGCATAGACCCACCTGCCGATATAGCTGCGGTGGAGAACCAGGCCGTGAATCGCTGCCAGGATGAGAAAGACGGCCAGGGGCAACGGGAGGACGCCTGCCAGATAACGCTGATCGGCCCCGTTGAACGCCTCCGGGAAGCCGCTGATCGAGCCGTCCCCGACCAGCATCTGCGCGATTCCCCGGTACAGGGCGAACGTTCCGAGCGTAACGGCCAGAGAGGGCAGCCCTGCGCGGGCGACGAGAACGCCGTTGAGCAGCCCCATCAGGAGGCTTGCGAGCAGGGCGAGCAGGACGCACGCCACAAGAGGGAGGCTCATGCGCCCGAAAAAGACCCCCAGAAGCGTGCCCGTAAGGGCCATATTGGAGGCGACCGAAAGATCGATATGGCCTGCCACGATGACGAAGGTGAGGGCAAGCGCCGCGATACCCGCCTCGGCATAAAGGCCGGTGGCCCGTAAAAGGTAAGGCGCATCCAGAAAATAGGGGGAGAGCCGCGCCCCTGCCGGGATCGAGAGAAGCAAGAGGAGGAGAACTCCCATCTCCCGGTTGAGCGGGTGGCTCAGCAGCCTCCGGAGCGAAGAATGCGATAGGTTCATGCGCCCTCCCGGAGGCCGCTCCGGATCAGGGAATCGGCGGAGGCGGCGGCCAGAATGATCGCTCCGTAGACCGCAAGCTGCCATGTGGCGGAAAGGCCCGTGATGGTCAGGGCGTTGTTGACGACCCCCAGCAGCAGGCATCCGAGCAGGGCTCCCGGCACCGAGCCGGAGCCTCCGAAAACGTTCGCACCCCCGATCACGACAGCGGCTATGACGCTCAGCTCGAAGCCTGTGCCGGTCTGTCCGGGATTCACGAACCCGAAGCGCGAGGCGTACATCACCCCGGCCAGGCCCGAAAGCCCTCCTGTTAAAGTGAACACCAGAAAGAGGGTGCGATCTACGGGAACCCCGCGCAGCCGTGCGGCGGCAGGGTTGCTGCCTGCGGCATAGATGTCGCGCCCAGCGCGCTGCATCCGGAGAAAGAGGTGAGTGACGAGCGCAACCAGCAGGGCGAGCAGCACGATGGCCGGGATGCCGACAGGCGAGGGCTGCGACAGGGCGAGGAGCGTATCGGGAAGGTCTTTCCCATCGATCTGCTTGCCGTCGCTTACGATGAAGACCAGCCCCCGGTAGATGCTGAGGGTGGCGAGGGTGGCGATAATAGCGGGAATCCGGATGCGGGCCACCAGCAGCCCGTTGATCGCTCCCAGAATCAGGCCGATGCCTGCGCCCATACCCATCGCGACGGCAATGGGGAGGCCCGGGTGATTGCGAAAGGCCATCCCGACGAGGATAGCGGAAAGCCCGAGAATCGAGCCGACCGAGAGATCGATATTGCGGCTGATGATGATGAGCGTCATTCCCATCGCCACCACGACGAGGAGGGGTATATCCAGCAGAATATTCCGGAAATTCTCCGCCGTGAAGAAACGGGGCGTTTTCAGCCCGGTCAGCGCCGCGACCGCAAGCAGGAAGAAGAGGATGCCCGCCTCTCGGAAACGGGCGAGAAAGGCGGTTCGGCTCATCGAGGGCGGGCCTCCGTAACCCGCGCGGTGGCGGCGGCCATGATCCGCTCCTGGGTCGCTTCGGAGCGGGTGAACTCGCCGGTGAGCCGGCCTTCCCGGAGAACCAGGATCCGGTCGCTCAGGGCGAGTACTTCGGGAAGGTCGGAGGAGATCATCCAGATCGCCATCCCCTGCTGCGCCAGCTCGCCCATCAGCCGGTGCGCCTCCGCTTTGGCCCCGACATCGATGCCGCGGGTAGGTTCATCCAGAATCAGGACCCGGGGGCGAGTCAGGAGCCATTTCGAGAGAGAGACTTTCTGCTGGTTCCCGCCCGACAATTCCCCCACCGCCTGCCGGACTCCCCGGTGGCCCCGAAGCCGGAGGCGGCCCGATATTTCCATCGCGGCGGCCTCCTCTTTTTTGAGGCTCATCCAGCCCATTTTCGTGAAGGCGCGAAGTTGCGGCAGGGTGATGTTGCGGGCAATGGAGGCAGGTAACAGCAGCCCCTGCTTCTGCCGGTCTTCGGGGACGTAGGCCAGGCCGTGCCGGAGCGCGGCCTGAGGGGAGTCTATCCTTACGGGCCTGCCGTCGATGAAGACAGCGCCCGCATCGGGGGCAATAATGCCGAAGACGGCGTTCGCCACCTCGGTGCGCCCCGCCCCGACCAGGCCCGCCATGCCGACGATCTCGCCCGCCCTGATCTCAAAAGAAATGCCCTCGAATTTTCCTGCGATTCCGAGTCCGGCCACTTTCAGGCGCGTTTCGCCGATTTCTCCGCGCTCGTGAGAATAGATGGCTCCCAGAGAGCGCCCCACCATCATCCGGATGATCTCCTCGTGAGACGTTTCCCGGGGGAGGGCGGTTCCTGCGATCTCGCCGTCCCGCATGACGGTGATGCGGTCTGCGATATCGAACACTTCTTCAAGGCGGTGGCTGATGAAGAGGATGGCCGTTTTCCGGTCGCGAAGCCGCCGCAGTATCCTGAAGAGTTCTTTTACCTCGCCCGGGGTGAGGGAAGCGGTCGGCTCGTCCAGGATCAGCGCGTAGGCGTCCTGCGAAAGGGCGCGGGCCAGTTCCGCCATCTGGCAGTTGGCGGCGGAAAGCCCCTTCATCGGGGCGCGCGGATCGAGCGGCACTCCCAGCGATTCCAGAGCCGCTCCGGCCTGGGCGTAGACTTCTTTCCACCGGATGGCCCGGAAAATTCCCTTCACCGGATGGCGGCCCAGGAAGATATTTTCCGCCACACTGAGGTCAGGAAAGACCAGCGGCTCCTGGTGGAGCAGCGCGATCCCGCACTGCCGGGCCGCAAGAGGAGAGGCGAGCCGCACGGGCCGCTCATCGAGCAGAACCTGCCCGGCGTCCGGCGGATAGACACCACTCAGGATGCGCGTGAGCGTCGATTTCCCGGCCCCGTTCTCGCCGACCAAGGCGTGAATCTCGCCCGGGTAGAGAATGAAATCGACTCGCTTCAGGACAGGGCTTTCGCCGAAGCTCTTGCTGACCGCCTGCGCCCGAATCCTCGGAATCTGTGCCTCCACCGCTTCCCTCTGCTTTCTCCGGGGTGTAAGCATACGGCATTCTTCATCGAAAGGTATTTTCCTGCTTCGATAAAGGGTTGGGGAACGATTCGCCCGAGTTGCGTAAATGGTGAGGGTGCGGTAGAATAAAGGCAAACCCTTTCAGAGGATTCTATGGCAAGCGAATTTCTGTACAGCGCCGACATCCGCCCTGTCGAGGTTCCCGGCCTCGGTCCGGTCGGGCTGCCCTTTCGCTGCTTCGACATGGCGGCGGCGGGAGCCGTTTTTTCGGCTTCAGCCGAAAAGATGCGGGAGATGCTGCCTTCGCAAAGGCTGAAGCCGGTCGGCATCGCGCCCGGCAAAGCTTTGATAATCCTGGCCGCCATCGATTACCGGCGGCTGGCCGATATCGAACCTTACCGCGAGATAGCTGTCCTGATTCCTGCCCGGTGCGAAGGAGACGCTCTGTCGGGCGGCCTGTGGGGGCGGTGGGGCGCTTATGTGGCGTTCATGCCGGTCACATCGGAGGCTTCCAGGGCGCTAGGCGCGTCGGTCTGGGGCTATCCCAAGAGGGTGGGGGAGATCGATTTCGTGGAAGAAAAAGCGGCTGTTCGAACATCGCTCCGGCTGGAAGGGCAGGAGGTTTTGGCCCTGCAAATCGCCAAAACCAGAGCATGGCCGGTCGGGGGGGCATCCTATAGCTTTACCCTCAAAGGGAGTAAGCTGACGCGCACCCGCATCGCCGCCAGGGGGAGGATCAGCGTATCTTTCGGGGGAAGGCAGGTTTCTCTGAGCCTGGGGAGCCACCCGGAGGCCCGGGCACTGGCGAAGCTGGGGATGAGCGAAAAGGCGCTGGCAGCCTTTTACGCGCCGCAGATGGAAGCCCTGATCTACCCGCCGGGTCTTTTTCTGGGTCGGGATAGGTAAAATACGAAGGCCGGGGTTGGAGCGCCCCCGGCCTTCGGAGGGTATTGGGAATGAGAAAGAACCCCTTCGAAGAACATTCATGAAGAATGCCCCATAGGGTAGAAAATACCCCTAGTGGTTCATCCTCACTCTATAAGACGCGGTTAACGGCGAGTTAGTTCCCCAAATGCGGGGTTTGGTTGAATCGATATTTCAAACGTAGAAGCGTAACGGAGAAAAAAACATATGGCAGACAGCACTGTATCGAACGTATGGCAGGAAGGCTTGAAGTCGCTTGTGGCGGAAGCGGCTTCCGCTTCCGCCTTCGGAACCGGAGAAACAGAGGCCGGCCTGACGGCCTTTTTCGGCGATCTCTCGGGCCGCCCATCCCCGCTCTCTTTCGATCTTCTGAAGGCGGTTTCCCTGCTGGGAACCGCTGTCGGGGCGCTGGGGCTGCCCGCAGCCGCCGATCCGATGAATCGGGGGAGCGAATGGCGCGCAAAATCCTACTGGCTCGAAATCTACGAATGGGGCCTGGGCTTCGTCTGTGAGGTGATGGGGCGCATCTGCGCCGCCGTCTGCGGCCCGGACAGGCGGCTGATAGCCGAATGCGATTCCCCGCAGGCGGTGGCCGCCCGGATCGCCGGATCGGCGCTCGTCCCGATGGGCGTTCCCGGCTCGGTCGCCCCGGGGGTGGCGGCCCTGATAACACTTATTCTCACCCGATCCGCCGGAGAATCCTTTTGCGCCCGGCCGGATCGGGATATCGTGGAAGCCATCGACCGGGAAATCGAGAAGGAACATCTAAAGAAAAGCTGAAGGTTACCTTGCTCGCCGCAGTTTGTTGGCGAACAGATGCGCCTGCCGGGTGGTTTCGGGAACGCAGGCGCGGCTCGTGCAGAGGCGGATCAGGGCGAGAGCGCCCTCCAGGTCGCAGCGGTGGCCCACCGAGATATGGATCGGAGAGACGCCGGGCCGGGTTCTCAGGGCTGCGCCAACGGTCTCCCCGCGGTCCACAAGGGGAGACCGGTCGCCCGGGACGTTTCCGGCGGGGCCGTGCCTGCCGGTCAGAATACTTCTGGCGCACCCGACCGCAGGGATATCGAGCAGCATCCCAGGTGGCAGGCGATGCCGAATCGGCGCGGGTGAGCGATCCCCTGGCCGTCGCAGATGACGGCGTCCGGACGGATGGAGAGCCTTTCCCAGGCTTCCAGCAGCGCGAGCGCCTCCCGGAACGACAGGAGGCCCGGAATATATGGGAAAACGGCCCTCGTCCGGACGCCCGTTCGTTCCACCACTTCCATTCCCGGCGCTCTCAGCGCCACCACCCCCGCAAAAACTGTTTCCGCCCCCTGGTCGTAAAGATATCCATGCCTGCCACTATCCTGACGGCGGCCACATCCAGAGGGACGGTGACGACCATTGCCTTTAAGCGGCTCTGAATGGCCACTGCCTCTTCGGGGGACAGACCCCAAGAATGCAGTTGGCGATAAGAAGGCATTGAACGCTCCTGATTTGACGGGAGGGTTGATGTGATATTATCCGAACTTATCCCTGGGCGAAATGCATCTGCCAGGCGGCCTCTCCGGAGGCGTCGAAATCAAGGCGGACGGCGGCAATCGATTCGTCGTGCAGGTAGCCGTCCCCATCGGGCAGGAGATGGAAGCTGCCGGGGATGTAGGCGAAGGCGCGGCCTGACGCGCCGGGCCGCCACCGGGCGCGGCCAGTGAGGGTCTGGGATTCGTAGCTCCAGATCGCTTCCTCGATTTCCGCGGCTCCCATCGAGAGATGCATATCCGTGCCGATCAGGAAGGGCTGAAAGGAGGGCGAATGAAGGGCCAGCACGCGGGCGTCGCGGCCCGGCACGGTCACCTGCAAGGAGCCGGTGGCATATCCCAGGAAAAGGCTTTCCCAGAACTCGAAGACCAGCAGGGGCGTGGCTCCGTCCTGACCGATATCCGCGAACTTCACCTCCATCGCCTGCGCCTCCTCGCCCGGATTGAATAGGCTGAAGACCCACCACGCGCCCCACTGCTTTTCCATCCGGGCCGCCCAGCGTTCCGCCCCTCCGCCCCGGAACAGATCGAGCGGCCGGGCGGCCTTTCCGGTCGGAGCGAAGGAGACCGTGCCCGGCGCGCCGGGCCTGCCGGTCAAGGCCAGCAGGGAAAGAAGCGTCCTTCCCTCCGGCGTTTCCCCATCGGGAACGAAATCGAGAACCGGCTCTCGGGGATGATGGAAGTTGACGGCCAGCTGTCGGGCGAAGCCGGGCAGGTTTTCCGGGGCGGCGGGCACGGGCAGGGGAAGGCTCCATGTCTCCAGATGCCCGGCCTGCAAGCAAGCCTCGCCATAAGCGGCCAGCGCGCCCAGAGGATCGGGACGGAGATCGAGCCAGAGGCGGGCAATGGACGAAGGGGCACGAGATACCCGCAGCAAGCGGGGCATCGATGATATTCGGATCAGCCCGTCGTCCTCCAGGAAACCGCAGATGACTGCCCGGCTGCCATAAAGCGTGCAGGCGCGGCGGCAGGAAAACGCTCCTGCAAAGGTCTGGATGGACTGCTCGCCCGGTATGCCGTCATCTATGAATATCTGAGCCTCTTCTCCGACCTCGATTTTGCCGGTTCCCGGCTCTACAGCCAGGAGAATGATTTCTCCTGCCTCTTCCTCTGTATCTACCCGCAGCACGGCTCCTGGAGCGTCCTCATAGACGCGAACCGAGAGGGCGAGAGGGCCGGAGAGGTCCGGGACAGCAAGGATCAAACGCAGTGCCATGCCTCTGCCCAACTCGTCGTCAACGGGGTCGGTCCGGAGCTGCCGCTCGAAGGGGCCGCTGGAAAGAAGGGTTCTCCCGCCTGCCACGACCCCGAACGCGGCCCCGCGAATGCCGTAAAAGGGGTCGGGTTCATAGAGGAAATTCCAGAGGCCGGTGCCGCTGTCCGCTTCTACGCGCAGTTTCCCTGCGACCAGGGCTACGGCGCTGCCCTGAGCAAAGATCGCGACCCGTTTGCCGGTCGCTTCCGCCGGGGTGTCGGCAGGCTGCTTGCGGGAGGGTAGGGGAATGTCCGGGATGCGCTCGGACAGCCTTGCCGCAGCCTTGCGAGCAAACCGGGTCAGAAAATCGCGGCGGGTGAATCTGTCGGACATCGAAAGCCCCTGAGGAGTGCCTGCCCCTATCGTTGCCACATTATAAAGGTGTCTTTTTCGCCACCGATGAACACGGATAAAGGCAGGATCAAGACGGATGTTTGGATCTGCTTTATGGATCGCCCTTCCCAGCTACTTCCTCTTTTTGCTTCGCCGGCCTCATCTGGGGGAAGAGGAGTACGTCCCGGATGGAAGGGCTATCGGTCATGAGCATGATGAAGCGGTCGACGCCGATACCGAGGCCGCCCGTGGGGGGCATCCCGTACTCCAGGGCGCAGAGGAAGTCTTCGTCCATCGGGTGGGCCTCCTCGTCCCCGGCGGCCCGGAGCTTGCCCTGAGCGAGGAATCGCTCGCGCTGGTCCAGAGGATCGTTGATCTCCGAGAAGGCGTTCCCGACCTCCTGGGCGGCCACATACGGCTCGAAACGGCGCGTGAGGGTGGGGTCATCCAGCCGCTTTTTCGCCAGAGGGGAGATCTCCAGGGGGTAGTCGGTGATGAAGGTCGGCTGGATGAGGTGCGGCTGCACGAACCGCTCGTGGATTTTATCGATGATGCCGCCGACCGTGTTCTCTTCCGCCATGTCCAGCCCCAGATGTTCCCCGGCGTTCCGGGCGCTCTCCAGGGTGGCAAGCGCCTCTCGCTTCACGCCCGTGCGCCGCTCGATGGCCTCCAGCATCGGAACTCGCGGCCAGGGCGGGGTCAGGTCTATTTCATGCTCGCCGTAGCGGAGACGGCGGCTGCCGTTCACGGTTTCCGCCACATGGACGAAGAGGCTTTCCACCAATTCCATCATATCTTCCAGGTGGGCGTATGCCTGGTAAAGCTCCAGGAGGGTGTATTCCGGATTGTGGCGGACCGAGAGGCCCTCATTACGGAAGACGCGGCCCATCTCGTAAACTTTTTCGATGCCCCCCACGATCAGGCGCTTCAGGTAAAGCTCCAGGGAGATCCGCAGGTGGAACTCGTGATCCAGGGCGTTGTGGTAGGTGTTGAAGGGCCTGGCCGCCGCGCCCCCGGCCACCGCCTGGAGGACCGGGGTTTCCACTTCGATAAAGCCGCGTCCGTTCAGAAAATCGCGGATGGCCTGGACGCACCGGCTGCGCTTGAGCATCGCTGCCCGGACTTCGGGGTTGGCGAGGAGGTCGAGATACCGCTGGCGATACCGCTGCTCGGTATCGTGGAGGCCGTACCACTGGTCGCCTTCGTCGGTCTGCTTGCCGATGGGAAGCGGGCGGAGCGACTTGGCGAGGATCTGCATCGCCTCCACCTGCACCGTGATCTCCCCGGACTTGCTCCGGAAGACAGGGCCGCACACGCCCAGAATGTCGCCCACGTCGAGGAGCTTGAGAAGGCCGTAGGTCTCGTCGCCTAAGGCGTCGCGTTTGAAGTAAACCTGGATACGGCCTCCGCCGTCCATCAGGTCGGCGAAGGAGGCTTTCCCCATGATCCGGATCGACACCAGGCGGCCTGCCACGGAGACGCGCTGGCCTTCCAGGGTCTCGAAAGCGTCACGGATTTCGGAGGAGAGGTGGGTGCGTTCGTAGCGTTCGATGCGGAAGGGGTCCAGCCCCAGTTCCCTCAGGCGCTCCAGCTTCTGGTATCGCTGCCGGAGGAGATCGTCCTGCGGTTCCTCAAAAGGCATTTCGGTTCTTCCAACCTCCTTCACGCTCGCCGGATATCCCTGATCTCATACTGGAAAGACCCGGAAGGGGTGCGGACATTGACGATATCGCCCACCGCCTTGCCGACCAGCGCCTCGCCCATGGGCGATTCCAGGGAGATCCTGTCCTGATCCGGGTCGGCCTCCACCGATCCGACGATGGTGATCTCCCAGTCCTCGTCGAACTTCACGTCATGGAGACGGACTATCGTGCCGACACCCACCCGGTCGGTGGGCACTTCGTTGGTTTCGACAATGACGGCATGGTTGAGGACGCGCTTCAATTCGATGATGCGCCCCTCCACGAACGCCTGCTCCATCTTGGCGTCTTCATATTCTGAATTTTCGGAAAATTCCCCGAATTGCTTGGATTCGCGGATGCGGTCGGCGACCTGTCTGCGGTGAACTTTCTCCAGGTGATCGAGTTCGTCCTCGATCTTGCGCTTGCCCGCCTCGGTTAAAACGATCTCTTTTTCAATCAACGTGGGCACCTCGCTTCCCTAAAAAACAGATAAGCACTGACCGCTTCCGCTTCATCAGTGCTTCCGGCTGCACATCGTGAATTGTGGGCATATTATACCACAAAATATAGGATCTGTCAAAGAATCTAGGCGGTGGCGCGGCGCTTGATCCGGCTGCGAATGGCTTCGATGGCCTCCGGCGGGACGGCCTTCTCGAAGCTGCGGAATCCGGTGAGCTTGAAGCCGTGCTTCCGGGCCAGCCGCTGGGTCTCCTCCACCTGGGCTACCGTCACTTCTTTGCCCAGGGTGTAGTCCTCGTAGCGCCCTTCGAGGGCCAGCAGCATGGTCTCGGACATGCAGGCATAGGCCATACCCGGGGGAAAGCCGAAATTGAAGCCGAAATCCACTGGCCCCGGCACGGCCACCACGCCGCCCTCGATCACTAAAACGTCATCCCGCTCCTCCACCACCCGGCGGGAGACGTCCCGCGGGCGGGCCACATCGCAGACCACCGCCCCGGATTTTAGATGGCCCGGCTCGATGACCGCATCGACGGCGCTGGTAACCGTTATGATAATATCGGCATCCTGAATGCCTTTCTTTATATCCGTGGAGACCTCCACCCTGCCGGCGGCCCCGGCCCGGAATCGCTTCGCCGCCTCTTCCAGCCGCTCCGCGTTCCTGCCGACCAGGGTGACGACCGGGGCCTGCCGGGAGAGGATTTCCGCGCAGGTCGCCCCGATGGAACCGGTCGCCCCGACCACCGCCACCTGCGCCCGGGCCGGATCGATATCCATCTGTCGCGCCCCTTCGACGGCCCCTTCGATGGCGGTCGCCACGGTGAAGCTGTTGCCGCTCGTGACGCCGATATCCAGATGCCTGGCGATGGTGATGCCCCCGTCTCCCACAACGGAGGTGAAGGCTCCCAGCCCCAGGACACCCGCTCCCAGGCTTTCGGCCACCCGCCCGGCGGCGATGATCTTCTCATAGACGAATTCGAGCGGCAGGGAAAGAAGCTGGCGAGGGGTGAGAGGGCAGGCGACAAACCACCCTTCGGCCTCCGTCCCGGTGACGGAGCGCACGCCGGTGATGTGGGAAATCATTTTCGGGGACATTTTCTTCAGCCCCCACTCGACCACCCGCTCCGGCAGGTAACGGGCTATCGGGAACTTACGGGCGGCGTCTCTCTTGGCATCGACAGGATGAATGATAAAGGCGAATTTATTCAAATAGAGGCTCCTGAAAGGCGATGGCTTCACTCAGGGAGATCAAGTGTGTTTCTCCATATATTTGTGTAATAATCCTTCCATCCCGGCGGCGGTTTTGACCAGGTTCATCTGCTGGCGATAGGGGGCGGAGCCGGGCAGTCCCTTCAGGTACCAGGGAATATGGGATTTCATTTCGGCGACAGCGGTTTTTTCTCCTTTTAAGACGACTTCACCGAGCAAATGGTTCAGGCACATCTCCACGCGCTCCCGGGGAGAGGGCGGGGGAAGGCGCTCGCCGGTCTGTATGAAGTGGCGGATCTCCCGGAATATCCAGGGATAGCCCATGGCGGCCCGGCCCACCATCACGCCGTCGCAGCCGGTAGCCTCGAACATGCGAACCGCATCCTCCGGGGTGCGGACGTCCCCGTTGCCGACCACAGGAATCGAAACCGATGCCTTAACACGGGCGATAGATTCCCAGTCCGCCTCGCCCTCGAAAAGCTGCCGGGCCGTGCGTCCGTGAACCGCCGCCATCCTGACCCCGACCGATTCGGCGATCCGGGCAATCTCTACGGCGGTCAGTTCGCCCTCTTTCCATCCTTTCCGCATCTTGACCGTGACGGGAATGGAGACGGCCCTGACCACCGCAGCCAGCACCGCCTCGCAGAGGGCCGGGTCGCGCATCAGGGCGGCCCCGGCGCAGGTGCGGACGACCTTCGGCACGGAGCAGCCCATGTTGATATCGAGAATATCCACCCCGGTCTGCTCCACACGGCGGGCGGCGTCTGCCATGATGTCGGGGTCGCCGCCGAAGATCTGGGCGGAGACAGGGCGCTCCTCCTCCGACCAGTAGAGCATCTCCCCGGTTTTCCGGTTGCCATAGCGCAGTCCGTGGCTGGAGATAAGCTCCGTGCAGACCAGCCCGGCCCCGAACCGCTTGCAGAGGGCGCGGAAAACGTGATCGGTCGCCCCGGCCATGGGGGCCAGCAACAGGGGCGGGGCGACCGCCACCGGACCGATATGAAAAGCGGGCTTGTCGTAAAAAGGCATAACGTCGGACAGCGGTTATTTCCCCCGGTGCGGCCCTGCGATCACCACGGCCAGGGAGGAGGGCGTCAGGTATTTACGGGCCGTCCGGTTGACCTGTTCCGGGGTCAGGGCGCGGTAGATGCCGGAGATCCGGCTGATGTAATCCAGCCCCAGGCCGTAGGTTTCGATCCCCAGGAGCATGCTGGCAACCCCGGCGTTGGTCTCCAGACGCACGGTGTAAGAGCCGGTGATGAAATCGATAGCGTCCTGGAACTCCCGGCGCTCCACGCCTTTTTCTCTTATACGGGAAATCTCAGCCAAAGTTCCCTGGATGGCTTTGTCCACATTGGCCGGGTTCGTTCCTAAAGAGACGGCCCAGGGGCCTGCGGTCAGCCCGGCATCGAAATAGGAGTAGATGCCATAGGCCAGCCCCATCTTATCGCGGATATTTTGCGCCATGCGGGAGCTGAGGCCCGACCCGCCGCCCAGGATGGTATTCATCACATTGGCCGCATAATAATCCGGGGCCGTGCGCTTGAGGTCGCTGGGCTGGCCGATGACGATATCCACCTGAGTCTTGTCCATCATCGGGATCACCTCCCGCACGGTTTTGGATAGCGTGGGAACGGTGGAGACCTCCAGAGCGCGGCTGCGGCCCTTGGAGGGCCAGTCGCCGAAGAGGGACTTGATCTTCTCGATGGCCTGAGATGTCCCTATATCGCCGACAATGACCAGGGTAGCCGTCTCCGGGCCGTAATACCGCTCGTAGAAGCCGGTCAGGTCGTCCCGGGTGAACGACCGGTAGGCGGCTGCCTGGGCCTCGGCGGTCGGCTCGCGGAACGGATGGCCCTCCGGATAGAGAATCTGGGAGAACCGACGGGCGGCCCGGGAGGCCGTGTCATCCTCCGCTTCCCTCAGGCCGGCGAGGCGCTGGAGGCGCAATTTTTCCATCTCTTCCCGGGGGAAGGAGGGGTTGCGGAGCATATCGGCCAGGAGTTCCAGGGTGAGGTCGAAATCTTTGGTCAGGCAGCGGCCCGAGAAGGCGATGGACTCTTGCCCGCCCGACACGCTGACCGAAGCCCCGACCGACTCCATCGCCTCGGCGATCTGAAGAGAGGTGCGCGTCCGGGTGCCGCGGTTCAGGATGGAAGCCACCATCGAGGACAGCCCCCACTTTCCGGGCGGATCCAGCACCGAACCGGCCATCAGGCTGCCGGTAATCGCCACGGTTGGGTTGCTGTGGTTCTCCTGCGCCAGCACGACTATGCCGTTTGGAAGGACGGTGCGGATCGGCTTCGCAAGGGAAGATTTTGTAGTAGCCTTCGGGGCGGAAGCCGGGGAAGGCTTCCCTCCGGGTTTCGCGGCGGAGGGCCTGGGAGCCGTTCTCGCGCGCTCCTGTGCGGTCGAGGGTCTGCGATACCAGGCCACGCGCTCTGTTTTGGCCCAGGGCGACAACCATCCCTGCTGGCGCGAGCTCTGCGGCGGGCCGCCAGGGGCAGCGCCCGGGCCGTCGGCGGGGGCCGTAGGCAGGTAGAGGCCGACGGTGCGGTTGGTTGCGGTCAGGTATTTGCGGGCGGCCTCCTGCACCTGCTGCGGGGTCACGCGGCGGATCCTGTCCAGGTAGGTGTTCATATATTTCCAGGAGCCGATGGTTTCGAAGTAGCCCAGCCGGGACGCCTGGCCGGAGGTGCTGTCCTTTTCGTAGGTGAAGTAGGATTCGATCTGGCTGCGGGCTTTCTGCATCTCCGCATCGAGGGGGGGCTGGGCCTGTATCTTCTCCGCCTCGGCAAGGAGCGCCTTTTCTACCTCCCCCGGCTCGATACCGTTGCGGACGGTGGCGCTCAGGGTGAAGAGGTCGGGATCCCGGGAGGTGCTGGCCCCGGAGGAGGTGGAGGTGGCAAGCTGCTTTTCGACAAGGGCCTGGTAGAGCCTGCTGCTGCGCCCGCCGCTCAAAATCTGGTCCAGCATATCCAGCGCATAAAGATCGGGATGCCCGATGGCCGGGGTGTGGTAGGCCATCAGGGCATAGGCGGTGTTCCCCTCCCGTCGGACCGTGACGCGCCGCTCCCCGCGCTGGGGGTCTTCGACGGTTCTTACTTTCGGAATCGAGCGGGCGGGGGGGATTTTGCCGAAGTGCTTTCGTACCAGGGCCAGCGCCTTCGGGGTGTCGAAATCGCCCACGATGACCACGGTGGCGTTGTTCGGGTGGTAGAAGGTGCGGTAGTACTGGCGGATTTCGGAGGTCTGGATCCCTTCCACATCGGAACGCCAGCCGATCACAGGCCACTGGTAGGGGTGGGCCTTGAATGCCGCCGCCACGACTTCCTTCCACAGAACATCGGTGGGGTCGTTCTCGCCGCCCTCCAGTTCGGAGCGCACGACGGTCATCTCGGATTTATGCTCCGCGGCGGGCATCAGGCTGTTCTGCATCCGGTCCGCCTCGATCCGCACCGCCATCTCCAGCCGGTCGCTGGCGAGGGTTTCGTAGTAAAAGGTGAAGTCGTTGGAGGTTCCGGCGTTGAAGGAGGCCCCGTTCTTGGTAAGGAGCCGGGAAATCTCGCCTTTGGGCAGGGTGGGGGTTCCCTTGAACATCATGTGCTCGATCAGGTGGGAGATGCCGGTGATCCCGGGGCGTTCGTTCCGGGAGCCGACCCTGTACCACACCTGAAAGCTGACCACGGGCGCGGCATGCGCCTCTTTGGTCAGCACCTTCAGGCCGTTCGGGAGGACAGTTTCCTGCACCTGCCCTTCTCGGGCCGCCCACGCGAAGGGAAGCGCGGTCAGCAGCCACAAAACCACCAGGAAAAGGCGTTGACGCATGGCAAATACTCCTGTTGAGGTGACGTGAACATAAAAAGCGGCGGGACTATTGCGCCACCGGGCATATTATACCACGAAAAGCAGATGCCTTCCAGCAGGGGCGGTCAGGGGGGCGGTGGATGTGTCTCTGAACACGGATGAACACAAAATATACAGGGGTGCTGAGATTCAGTCTGACATTACGACGATCTCTGCATTATTATCATTGCGAGGAGCGAAGCGACGACGCAAGCTCCAGGTTCTTAGCTGCCGAGATAACTCCGTGATTTTGGCAGTCCGGGGATTGTCACGTCGCTTCGCTCCTCGCAATGACAGTGTAAGGATCACGCCAGACCGTTTTTGAGCCAGGCGAAGGCTTCGGTCTGCATGGCGCGATTGAATTCGTGCGGACGGTCGTAATAAGAGCCGTGAAAGCGATCCGGGAAGCCTGCCTTGGTGTAAGCGGCCTGGATCTTGCGGAAGGCGGAGCGGACGCCTTCCAGGGGGAAGAGGGTGTCCTGTGTGCCGTGGATGACGAGTAAGGGGTTCGGGGCGGTCAGGGAGACGATATCGGGCAGGTCGAGGGACTGGTAGAGGCCGGGAACGTAGATCATCCAGGTATGGTTCAGGATGTGGCTGCGGATCATCGGCCCATAGGAGGACATCCAGCCGACCACCACGGCTGTCTTGATGCGGGCATCGAGGGCGGCCAGGTGCGCGGACCGGAAGCCGCCGATGGAGAGGCCGATGCAGCCGATGCGCTTCGGATCGACATCGGGGCGTGCGGCCAGGTAATCCACGGTGCGGATATCGTCCCAGAAGAGGACGCCCGGCCAGGTGATTCCGGCGGTGAAGAGGGTGCGAGCCATCAGCTCCTCGTACCGGCTGCTCTGGGCGTTGAAGGCGGAGACATCCTCCGGGGTTTCGTCTTCAACGGGAAGATAGTCTGCGGGCAGAAGGCGGCGCTGGCCGAAATAGAAGGCATCGATGCTGATCACCAGATAGCCCGCGCGGGCCAGGTCGGAGGCGTAGCTGCGGCCCCCGTAGCATTCCTGCTTGAAGGCGGTGAGGACGGGCGGCTCGTTTTCGACCTCGCAGATTTTCTCTTTGCCCCAGCGATACATCGCGCCGTGGTCGTGGAGGGCGACGACGGCGGGGTAGGGCGGCCTGCCCGTTTTGGGGATCAGGACGAAGGCCGGGACGGTGACATCGGGGGCGGTGCGGAAGCGGACCGATTCGCGCCAGTAATCGCCGCGGTCGGATCGCTCCAGAATCTCGGCCTGCGGAGATACAGGAACGGGGCGGTAGAGGAGAAGCTCCCGGATGCGCTTCCGGGCGGAAGACTGCCACCCTGCAAGGGAGGTATAGCGCCGGTTCAGAAAGGAATAGGGATGCCGGGCGCGGTCGGCCTGCTTCTGGATCAATGGGTAGAGGCTGCCGACATGGGGTGGGGGCAGAGGGGCATCGGCTGCGGCGGGCGCTGCGGCCTGAAGGGTCTCCAGAGCGACCGGGCCGGTCAGCAGAGCGCCCAGACCGGCCTGAAGGAACTGACGGCGCGTCGGTTTCATGAAGGTTCTCCCAGGGCGTCCCGGATGGCCTCGGCGATCTCGGAGGCGGCGCTTTCGCAGAGAAGGCTGTCCTCGCACTCCACCATCACGCGGGCCTTGTTCTCGGTGCCGGAATAGCGGACCAGGATGCGGCCCCTGCCGTCCAGGATCGCCTCTTTCTCCCGGATCAACCGCCGCACAGGCTCGATGGTATCCAGGGGCGGTTTGCGGGCGACTTTCACATTCATCAGAATTTGCGGGAACTTTTTGACCTGAGAGGCGATCTCGGAGAGGGGCCTCCCCAGGCGTCCCATGACGGCTAAGACGTTCAGGGCGGTCAGGAGGCCGTCGCCGGTGGTGGTCATGTCGCGGAAGATGACGTGACCGGAGGGTTCCGCGCCCAGGCGGCAGCCGGTGCGGACCATGGCTTCCAGGACATAGCGGTCGCCGACCGGGGCGTGCTCCACCTCGATGCCGCGCTCCCGCAAAAAGATATCCAGGCCCAGGTTGGACATGACGGTCGCCACCACCCGGCTTTCGGGCAGGAGGCCCCGTTCTTTGAGATCCACGGCGCACATCGCCAGGACCGCATCGCCGTCATAGGTGCGGCCCTGCTCGTCCACCAGGACGCAGCGGTCGCCGTCACCGTCCAGGGCGATCCCGATGTCCAGGCCCTCCTCGCGCACCAGCCTGCCGACCGCCTCCGGGTGGAGGCTGCCGCACCCGGCGTTGATGTTGCGCCCGTTCGGGCTGACGCCGATGGCAGACACATCGGCTCCCAGTTCGGTAAAGGTCTGGGGAGCCACCTCGTAGGCTGCGCCGTGGGCGCAGTCCACCCCAATTTTCACGCCTTCCAGGGTCAGCTCGCGGGGAAACCAGCTTTTCAGGAAGACCGTGTAGCGCCCGATAGCATCCCCGATATGGATGGCCCTCCCCACCGCAGACGGCTCCGCATAGCGGGAATCCATCTCCGGCGACTCCAGGAGCGATTCCAGCTCCATCTCCACCTCATCGGGGAGCTTGAAGCCGTCATGGCCGAAGAGCTTGAAGCCGTTGTCTTCGAAGGGATTATGGGAGGCGGAGATGACGATGCCCGCATCGGCCCTCATACTCCATGTGAGATAGGCGATGCCGGGGGTGGGAACCGGACCGATCAGGAGGACGTCGGCCCCCATGCAGGTCAGCCCTGCCGAGAGAGCGGTTTCGATGAGGTCGCCGGAAAGTCGGGTGTCGCGCCCGATCAGAATCCGGTGGCGCTTCCCGGCCCGTTTGAGGAAAACGGAGGCGACCGCCTTCCCCATCCGCACAAGGGTCTGCGGGTCGAGCGGCGGCCTGTTGGCAACCCCCCGGATGCCGTCGGTTCCGAAATAGCGTCTGGCAAAGTGGTTGGACATGGGTAAAAAAACAGCCCCCCCAACCCCCCCGGCTTCGGGGGGGCTTAGATGGTGCGTACTCTTGGCACTCTCTCAAAGGCCCCAAGGCCAATCGCCCCCCGCCAAAGCCCGGCGGGGCCGGTTGCTTTACTCGAACAGCCCCGCCAGGCTGTCCTGGGCGGAGATGAATTGGCCGCCTTCGAAGGTGGGAGTGAGTTGATGGCCGCTCCATTTGTCGAGACGGTAGAGGGTGGCGAAGGTGAAGTCCGGGACGGCTCCGCCCTGACCGCCGACCAGCTCGCCGCCGCGGCGCACGTTGTCCTGAAGCCAGGCGGGAAGGCGGGTGTGGTAAGGGTTGCGGCGCACCTCTTCCACATGGAAGGCGATGGCGGCCACCAGGTCGGCGGCGTCCCGAAGGCTGGATTCGATCATCAGGTTGGGGTTGCCCATGGGGGCCCAGAATTCGCACTGGAGGATGTAGCACTCCAAATCCTCCGGCAGTTTTTTGAGGGCGTCCATGACCAGGAGGTGAGTCCCGATGTGGGTGCTGTTCCAGTCGGCGTCATGAGGAACGAAGACGACTTTGGGGTTGTGTTCCTTCAGGATTTCGACAGTGCGCTCGACGCAGGCGTTCCAGTTGTCGGGATCGCCCTGGCGGCCCTTGGGGTTGATCTTCTCCATGCCGCCCTCTCTGGTCTGGATGACCTCGAAGCCCAGGTAGTCGCAGGCGTCGGTCAGCTCCTTGAAGCGGGCGGCCTGGCGTTCTTTCTTGCTGCCCTGGGTGACGGCCACATTGATGACCCGCATCTTCAGCTCCCGGAGCATCCGGAGGGTGATACCTCCGGTGATGCTCTCGTCGTCCGGGTGCGGGGAGAAGATCAGCACCTTCGGGGCGTCTGCGGCCAGATCGGGCTTTTGGAGATCGGGCGCAAAGCCGCCCGGGGGCATGGAGGCCCCTTCGCGCAGGGCGTTCTCGAATATCTCGACAAAGGCGTAATAAGGGTTGTTCATGGGTTGTTCCTCGATGTTGATTCGATAACCGGCAGGCTGGCGGCGGCGATGGCCTGGCCGTGGCGTTTGTCGCGCTCATCGGGAGTGGTGAAGTTGACTTTTTCCGCCAGGTCGGGAAACTCGGCCTTCAGCACCTCTTTCGCGCCGTTGATGATGACCGCGCCGCCGTCGCCGGTGGTGACCCGGCCCAGGATCAGGACGTGCTTGACATCGTAGAAATCCACATAGTGGGCGATGGCGTAGCCAAGGTAGGTTCCGATGGTCTGATAGATCTTTTCGGCGCGGTAGTCGCCCTCCTGCATCAGGGCCTGCACGACCTTCAGGCGCTCGGGGGCGGGCATGGCGAGGTCCGCCTCGATGCCGGCAGGGGCCAGGAGGCGAGAGACGCACTGTTGGGAAAAATACTGCACCCCGCAGCCGCGGTCGCCGGACCACTCATCCGCCGGGCCTTCCGGTCGGTAATCCACCGGAACGAAGGCCAGCTCGTTCAGCCAGGAGGTGATGTTGCCTTCCAGGGTCACATAGCCGACCGCCTGGCTGGAGCCGAGGGCGATCCCGAGTACGCCGTTGTCCTTGAGAGACATCGAACCGGCCAGAGCGGTAACCTCGCCGTCGTTGGCAACCTCGAAGGGGATATTGTTCCACTCTTTGCGCAGGTTCAGGAAGATATCCTTGATCTTGGCATCGAAGAGGTCTTTCGGGACGGAGCGGAAGAGAGAGGCCACCTTCGCCCGGTTGTTCACATAAACGCCGGCGGAGCTGCCACCGATGGCGTCCACGCGGGGCAGGTTGGCCGCCGCTTTCTTCAGGGAATCGCTAATGCCATCGTAGTGGTAGGATGGATCGCTCTGCTTGGAGGGATCCCAGGGGGTTTCATCGCTGAAGACGACTTCGCCGTCGAGTACTGCGGCGGCCTTGCGGTCGCTGGCCCCGAGGTCGAACCCGATGCGGCAGCCGTCCAGATGGCGGCCCAGGGGCTTGGTGGCCTCATAGGGGGCCGGAACCGTGCCGGGGGTCGCCTGGACGATCTCGAAGGGCTTTTCGTAGATGCGGTTGCCCATGATATCGGCATCGAACTGGCCGTTGGCGGTCTCGACGTAATAGTTCTGAAGCTTTTTTATCAGCGAGGCCGGGCCGGTCACATAGACCCGGTAGCCTCCCCGGGACCAGAGGATGAATTTGATGAAGCGCTCCAGGTAGAAGAAGTTGGCTTCGACGGCCGCTTCCGAGTCCCCGGCGGCCATTTCGGTGTTGAAATGAAAGATGGAGCCATCGGCCTGCTCAATCGCCACGATGACCGGCTGGGACTGCCCCGCTTCCTTCAGAGATTTCCGGAACGCGCGGTTGGCAAGGACGGCGGGCCGGAAGAGAGGATCCAGAACGGGCGTGATCTTCGGGGCAATCAGACGGAAAGGAGTAGAATCGCTCATACGCACCTCCACAAAGAGTCGTGCCGATCCCTGAGCCTCGCCGCGCAGGCCGGACACTTCGGATAGAATAGCACAAGAACGGGGCTTCTGTCAAGAGGGGTGCCTGGAATCCGGGCATAACTGACAAGAGCATCAATATAAGATAAGCAGGCGCTCCGGGGTGGGTGCTGGGGATTATAGGAGACAGAGAATCTTAGCGTAAAGGAACGAGTTCGTTGACTGCCTGAAACGAAAGCACTTCAAATGGGATCAATAAGGGCGGTTTGGAGTCCGCCCTCATAGGTATCCCGATCAGGTCTCCTGTCCCGCGGGGGCGGGGTTCGGGGCTTTGCGAGATCGTTACCTAACCCCCCGGCCCCCTTCCCGAAACGGGCAGGGGGAGTGGATGATGCCGTAAAGTACCGCACGATCTATCCCCCTCTCCCCGCTTCGGGGAGAGGGGCTAGGGGAGAGAGGTCACCCAGGCCAGGGGAGAGAGGTCACCCATCCCCCAGGGCCGGATGAGGCTTCCCCTGATCTTGATACCAAGGAGGCGGTTTGGAGTCCGCTCCTACAATACGTGTTTGCTGCGAAACCACAGATGTGGCTTGAATGACGCATAAGCCTCCTGGCTTGTGTGTTGAAAATCAACCATCCGTCCGGTAGCAATATGAATAATGCTCCAGAAACCAGACGTTCCCTTCCCGGGCGACCACCTTGTAGACCTCCTTGGCGGCGTATTCCTCCGGCACATTGGCCCATCCGTAAGTCCAGGAATTGCCGGGAGCCAGGGGAAGGTAGCCCTCACCTGGGCCTGAGACGGAGTATTCCGTGAGTTGGATCAGGGATCCCGCCCCGTCTTCCCGCCGAACGTGAAGCTGGACCAGGCCGGCACCGGGAGCATACCAGGCCCGGCGTGTGCCGCAAAAAACTTCACGATGAAGCTGTTTCCGCTCTTCGGGAGCGTCGTCGGGCAAATTGCTTTCGGTTGTGATTTGCTCGGTCATCAGGCAGTTCGTGAAACTGCCTGCCGGAACGGCGACTGTTTCCGAGTCGCTTTGCACTGTTACGGTTGCTTCCATTGCCAAAGATTGATGTCCATAAAAGGAAGAGACTTCGCCTGACCAACACTCTCCAGGAGGCATTGAGGTTTTCAGCAACATGTTCATATGAGAGACTTGCCAGAGGGGGTTGATTATAAACAATGCTGGCGATGTCATATCAGTGCTTCCTGTCCACCCGCAGCCTGTTTCACCTTTGAATAGCACAAAGTCAGAATTCTTTTCCAGTTGAATGCAGCCGGATGCCCACCGAATGAGCGTTAGAAACCTTTCCTCTCCAACTGCGCCAATCATCTCCAACGAGGCACGGCAAGCTCCGGCCCATTCCTGGCTCTTCGCTGCTTCCAGTAAAGGGATCGCCTGTTCATAATACCCATTGGCCTGAACCACTTTTTTTACATACATCATTTCGTTCCCCAGCCAATCGAGGCAATTGCCTTGCTTAAACAACGCCCCTGTCTCCTGGAATACTTCCGATGCCTTCCGAAGATATTTTTGCGCTTTCCGGTAATTGTTGCCAGAATGAACATGCCCGATGAATTGAAGCATCTCCGCAAGGCTTTCACGGTCGCCTAGCTTCTCGGCGATAGCCATCGATTGCTCATAGCATTTGGTAGCCTGAGCCTGGCTATGTGGAAAAGCAAATGCTAAGCAGCCCGTTGGAGTAAGGGTTCAGTTTTCCTTCCGACCAGGCGGTAGGGGCGAACGATTTGTTCGCCCTGAAAACGGCCCTACCGGCAGGGCGGGCGATCACAAGGATCGCCCCTACAGG